>JBPCQY010000117.1:0-2738 GCA_050997635.1 Nocardioides sp. | reverse complement strand
CGCAGCGCGGCCTTCGGGTCGGCGTACCCCAGCGCCGCCAGGCGCTCCCCGGCCGCCTCGGTCGTCAGGCGTACGTCGGTGCCGGGCGTGCGGGCGACCGCGGTGAGCAGCGGGCGGTAGAAGAGCTTCTCGTGCAGCCGTCGTACCTCAAGTCGGTGCTGCTGCCAGGCCTCGTCGAGCGCCTTGGCCGGCTCCTTGACGAAGCCCATGCTGCGCCCGAGGCGCCGCAGCGCCGCCGCGTCGGTCGGTACGACGTGAGTGCGGCGCAGCTGGTGCAGCTGGATGCGGTGCTCGAGGGTGCGCAGAAAGGAGTACGCCGCGTGCAGCGACTCGCCGTCCTCGCGGCCGACGTAGCCGCAACGGGTCAGGGTGTCGAGGGCACTGAGGGTGGTGGAGTCACGCAGCCGATCGTCGAGACGGCCGTGCACGAGCTGGAGCAGCTGGACCGCGAACTCGACGTCGCGCAGGCCGCCCGAGCCGAGCTTGAGCTGGCGCTCGGCCTCGCGGGCCGGGATGTGCTCGAGCACCCGCCGGCGCATCGCCTGCACGTCGGCGACGAACCCGTCGCGGTGGGCCACCGACCACACCATCGGCGAGACCAGGTCGACGAACTCGCGACCCAGCGCCAGGTCGCCGGCGACCGGCCGGGCCTTGAGCAGGGCCTGGAACTCCCAGGTCCTGGCCCAGCGCTCGTAGTAGCCGCGCATGCCGGCGATCGTGCGCACCAGCGGGCCGGCCTTGCCCTCGGGCCGCAGCGCGGCGTCGACCGGCCAGATAGTGCCCTCGCGGGTGTGCTCGGAGCAGACCCGCATCAGTCCGCTGGCCAGGCGGGTCGCGACCCGCGCCGCGGCCTCCTCGCCGATCTCCCCCTCCGGCTCGAAGACGAAGATCACGTCGACGTCGGAGACGTAGTTGAGCTCGTGCCCGCCGCACTTGCCCATCGCGACCACGCCCAGCCGCACCCGCCGCGCCTCCTCGCCGACTCCGGCGCGCGCGATCGCCAGTGCGGCGTCCAGGGTTCCGGCCGCGAGGTCGGAGAGCTCGGCGGCGGCGTCGTCGATGCCGAGGTCGTGGCTGAGGTCGCGGGCGGCCAGGCGCAGCAGCTGGAGACGGTATTCCACCCGCAGGGCATCGATCGCGACGCTCGCGTCGTGCGTCGACGTCGGCTGCCGGTCCGCCGGATCGGCGCCGACGGACTCCAGCAGCCGACGGCGTACGGCGTACGCCGCGGGCCGGGTGGAACCCAGGGTCGGGTCGCACAGCTCGCGCCACTGGTCGGGGTGGCGCACCAGATGGTCGGCCAGGGCGGTGCTCGCGCCGAGCACGGACAGCAGCCGCATCGCGGTGCCCTCGTCGTCCAGCACCTCGCCGATCATCCCCGGCTCGGCGACCGCGGCGAGCCGGGTCAGCTC
Organism: Nocardioides sp.; assembly: GCA_050997635.1. Lineage (GTDB taxonomy): Bacteria > Actinomycetota > Actinomycetes > Propionibacteriales > Nocardioidaceae > Nocardioides. The sequence goes on along the minus strand of JBPCQY010000117.1, from coordinate 1,326 downwards.
GCGCAGCGCCTGGTCGGGGTCGGCAGTGCGGGCCAGCAGCGCGATCAGCGGCTCGCCGCCACCGATCTGGTCCAAGTCGGCCAGGGCGCGACCGGGATCCTGGAAGCCGAGGCGCAGCAGGGCCTGACGGTGACTCTCGGGACGGGTCATCGGGTGCGGTCTCTCACCGACGCGCGAGCGCGGTCGTGGCGAGCTCGGCGAACCGTTGGGCGAGCGGCCGCCACGCCGCCTCGAGCTCGTCGGCGGCCGCCGCCAGCACGGCGAGCTGACGCTCCGCCTCCGCAGGGTCGACACCGCCGTCCGCGGCCCACGCACGCACCATCGGCTCGTCGACCTCGGGGTGCCACTGCACGCCCCAGGCGGTGGGCGCGAGCCGGGCGGCCTGCACCTCGCCGGTGCGCGCGGTGGCCAGGAGCTGGGCGCCGTCGGGCAGGCGGGTGACGACGTCGTCGTTCCACTGCAGCGCTCGCTGCGCCGCTGCGGCGGCGCCCAGGAGCGGGTCGGCAGCCACGCCTGCTTCCCAGCCGATTTCCAGGAGCCCGAACTGCTTGCCTCGCGAGTTCCGCCGCACCTCGCCACCCAGGGCGACCGCAGCCAGCTGGTGCCCCAGGCAGATCCCGAGCGTCGGGGTCTGCGTGCCGGCGGCGCTGCGGATCAGGTCCCGGGCGGCGGGCAGCCAGGGCGTGTCGTCGTTGGCCCCCATCGCGCCGCCCATCACGACCAGCCCGGCGTACCCGGCCATGGTGCTGGGGACCTGGTCCCCGTCGAAGGGGCGGCACACGGTGAGGTCGACATCGCCCATCCACGAACCCATCAGGTGGATCGGGTCGTCGTTCTCGTTCTGCAGGACCAGCACGCGCAGGTTCACGGCGCCCAACCTAACGGGCCGCGTCAGAGCACGGGCAGCATCCGGTCGCGCTCGAAGGCGGAGACCTGGGTGCGGTACTCCTCCCACTCGGCGCGCTTGTTTCGCAGGAAGAAGTCGTAGACGTGCTCGCCGAGGGTCTCGGCCAGCAGCTCGGACGACTCGGCGACGCCGATCGCGTCGTACAGGCTCTTGGGCAGCGGCTCGATGCCGAGGTTCTTGCGCTCGCGCTCGGTGAGCGTCCACACGTCGTCCTCGGCCTCGCGGGGCAGGTCGTAGCCCTCCTCGATGCCCTTCATGCCGGCGGCCAGCACGACGGCGTAGGCGAGATAGGGATTGCAGGCCGCATCGATGGTGCGCACCTCGACCCGCGTCGAGACGCCCTTCTGCGGCTTGTACATCGGCACCCGCACCATCGCGGAGCGGTTGTTGTGCCCCCAGCAGACGTACGACGGCGCCTC
>JBPCQY010000112.1:0-3617 GCA_050997635.1 Nocardioides sp. | reverse complement strand
GCAAGGACGAGCGGCCCTCGAACCGGTCGTAGCCGCGCCAGGCCCGGACCATCGCCTCCTGTACCGCGTCCTCGGCGTCGAAGGCCGAACCGAGCATCCGGTAGCAGTAGCCGAGCAGCTCACCGCGATATTCGTCGACCTCGGTCTGCACAGGCGGCCGCGCCGCCACACTGGTCATGCCGACCATTGTGGCAAGCCGCCACGACAACGTGCCGACCGACCGGCGCTGCCCGTCAGAGCGGCTCAGGCGACGACCGGCTCAGTGCCGCCGGCGCAGGCTCGGCCACCTCGGGCGCCGTGGCCGGATGCGCAGGCGCATCCACCATCACCGGTCGCACGACGTCGGAGCTGGCGAGGAACTCCTCCATCGTGCGCTCCCGGCCGTAGTGGTGCCTCATCCAGAGGTAGGCGATGAAGGCGATCGGGCCGAACACGGTCTGGGCCGGCACGATGAGGTCGGTTCGGGCGTCGGTCAGCGACTCGAAGATCAGCCCGGCGAAGCCGGGTGTGATGGCGCCGAACACGGCGACCAGCGCAAGGGCGATGCGCGCGGCCTGCCGACCGTAGGCTTTGAAGGCGGCGATGGTGAACAGGCCGTAGATGAGGAGGTCCCCGATGCCGAGGGTGGCGTTGTAGAGGCCGAGCCGCATGCCGAACGAGGGGTTCAGCGGGTACCCGAGAAACCCTTGCACGAGCGTGTTGGTCACCGGGACGACGACGATGAACAGGGCGTCATAGACCGCGAGCGTCAGCGCGAACCACGCGACGTGCCGCAGCCGCATGCCGCCCTGGACGTACAGGTTGACCACCGCCACCGCCGCCAGGACCACGATGATGTCGTTCTCGATCCAGGACAGCTGCCAACCGCTGACGGTCCCGAGCATGTTCTGACCGATCCAGAGGTTAGCGCCGAGCAGCACGCCGATGCCGAGCCACAGCTGGGTCGGGGTGAGCAATGGCCGGTACCCGATGGCCAGGGCTCCGGCGAAGGTCAGGATCAGCAGGCAGGTGATCAGCCATAGGGGGAAGGTTAGGTAGATCACCGGAAGGAGGATGATGAACCCGAAGACGACCACGATGTCGCGCCGGTTGAACGTGCCGATGGCCGGTCGCTCCAGCCGGACCCGTCGGAGATAGGCCAGGGCGCCCAAACAGACCACCATCGAGCCCGACAGGGCGACGACCAGTGTGTAGACCGTCGGCAAGATGGGGTCGATGGGCATGTCAGTCTCCTACGAGGGTCGGTCGTCCGACGAACGTCGTCTCGTGCAGGTCACTGCGCAGGTGCCGGAGCGACCGCGCCTCGTCGTCGCCCACGATGGCAAGCTCGACTGCGAGCCCGTGCGCGGCGAAGTGCTCGCGCGTGGCGGCGACGCCGCTGGGGTGCACGGCGCCCTCGGGCAAGGTCACCTGCAGGCGGCCGTCGTGAACGGCGGCGCGAAAGCGGGCCGGCCAAGGTTGCGAGGGCAGCGACTCGACAGCCTCGACCAACTGCCGGGGTGTCACCACCTCGCCGGAGGCGAGCCGCAGCATGTCGTCGGCCTTGCCGAGGACCAGGCTGGTCGCGGGGATGCCCGCCACCTCGCAGGTCAGCCGCTCGTCGGGCAGCACCCGGACGACGTCGCGGGTGTCGTAGCGGAAGACCGGCATGCAGTCGCGGTAGGGGAAGTACGGGGTGATGACGAGCGTGCCCAGGGCCCCTGCCTGTGCCGGCTCCCCGGTCTCCAGATCCAGCACCTCGACATAGCCCTGGTTGATGTCGTGGTGCAGGTGCTCCTGGCTGCACCGGCGCGCAGTCACCGGAATCACTTCGGTCATCGCGTAGGGGTCGTTGACTCGGTCGACGCCGAAAGTGTCGCGCGCGGCCTGGGCCAGGCTGGGCGAGAGGACCTCGCCCCCGGCGTCGATGCGGCGCAAGGTGAAGTCGGCCGGTCCCATCCCGCGGCGGCGGGCCGTGACGACAAGTTCGCCCAGGTAGCTGGGACAGGTGGCCAGCAGCGTTGCCCCGCCGTGGGCGAGGCTGTCCAGCGCTTCACCCGGCGGGACGATGCCGACGACCCGGCAGCCGGCGCCGACCAGCCGGCACACGGCGACGTTCAGCTGGACCGAGGCCGTGGCCCGGGAGCTGACGTTGACCTGCAGGACGTCGCTGGGCCGGATCTCGTCGCGCAGGATCCCCGCCAGCGATCCCAGACCCGACCACAGCTCAAGCTCGTAGCGCGACGCCCAGATCTCGGCGGGGCGCCCGGTGGTGCCGGTGGTCCGGGTGGTCAGGTGGGGGGCGACGTCGGCGCACAAGAACTCGCTCTGCCGGTGGATGAGGTCACGCTTGACCGTCACCGGGATAGTGTGCAGCGCCTCGATGTCGAGCTTGTCCGGGCGAACGTCCGCGGCGGCAAAACGCCGCGCGTAGAAGGGGGACTGCGCGTCGAGGCGACGAGCGGTACGGCGCAGGCCCCGTACGGCGAAGTCCAGCCGCTCGGCCGGCTCGGTGAACGGTCCGTCGATCAGCTGCTGCACGTCTGACCCCGGAGAGCCGAATTCCCGCAGGGTGGCCAGGGCGTCTTCGACCAGGCGGGCGATGTTCTCGGGGTCGATCCGGCGGCCCCAGACCATGCTGATCGCCATCCGGAACTGCCGGATCCCGGTCTCGAACATCGCGGCTCCGTGTCGGATCGATGGGACGCGTGCGCTGAGGGTGTTGACGTCCCCACACAAGGGACGTGGACAGGCACCGCAGCTGGTGCGACGGCGCCTGTCCACGCTCTCGGTGCTGTCAGAAGCCGGCCCCGGAAGCAGTGGAGAACAGCACTGCCGTCAGCGACCCCATCGCGTACCGAGCGTGCTTGACGCTGGCCTTGAGAGCGGACATGAATTACCTCCTCCCCGGTGCTCGATTTCGGTTGACGCCGATCTGTCGTCGTCTAGTTGGCGACGACCACCTTGACCGTCATGTCGGGGTGAACCGAACAGGTCAAGTAGAAGGTGCCGGGCGTGTTCCACCGGCCGGTCGTGACGATGTCGTTGGTCTGCATCAGGGTGAAGCCAGTCAGCGGGACCCCAGCGGCATCGCGCACCGAGCCCCCTCGACCGGCTCCGACCGTGTGCGCCCAGCGCGAGTTGTTCGCCAAGGTGAGGGTGTCGCCGACCTGCACCGTCACCGATTCGCTGGTGTAGTCGTAATGCGACATGCCCAGGGCGCCGGCGGGAGGCGCGTCGGGCTCGGGGCCGAAGGCCGGCAGGAAGGCGCCCGCAAAGAGCAGCGGGACAACGAGCAGGATCCGCGGGAGTGGCATCTCAGGCCCGCCGGGGGGACGCTGCCACCAGCACGAAGAACGTCCCTCCTCAAGGCTTGCCCGCGGTGGAGCCGACTGCCAGGCACGGGACTGATTGGGCAATCGGAAGGTAGCAGCGCGACCACGACACGGCATGATCGTTGCATTACGAAGCGGTAAGGTTTCGGCGGGTGAGCGGCTGGGAGGTCGGCGGCGGGTCAGCCGATCGCCAGCGTGGCCATCATGGCCAGGTCTTCGTGCTCCAGGTTGTGGCAGTGCAGGACGTAGTGCCCGGGGTAGTCGCGGAAGCGGACGGCGACCTCCGCGCTCTCCGCGCCCCGC
>JBPCQY010000097.1:0-34727 GCA_050997635.1 Nocardioides sp. | reverse complement strand
ACGGCTACGGTCACCAGGTCGACGGCACCCGGATGCGCCACGCCAGCAAGGTGCCCGGCGTCTCGATCAACGACCTGACCGACCCTTCGCTGCTCGACCTGTCCGGCAACGCCGCGCTCAACGGCGTCCCCGTGACGGTAGGGCCGGCGTGACGACCGCCATCCGCCTCGTCGAGCTCGGGCCCGACGACTTCGCAGCCTGGCGTGAGGGACTGGCCGAGCGGATGACGACGGTCCGGCTGCGTGGGGGCTACGCCGAGAGGCAGGCGCACGACCTGGTGACCGGCTTCCTGGGCCGGGCCGACCCGGCCGGCGCCACCGCCGTCGTACGCCGCGTGGTCGCGGACGGCGCACCCGTCGGCACCGTCTTCGCCGGCGTCTCCTCCCCCACCGCGCCGTTCCTGGCCGACCTCGACGTGCCGCCGGAGCGGGCAGACGCGACCGTCACCGCACTCGGCGAGCTGCTCGCCGAAGGCGGTGCGACCGAGCTCCAGCTCAGCTCCTTCGTCGGCGACGCCCCCACCGAGGCCGTCGTCGAGGCGCGCAGCCCGCGGCTGGCCGCGACCCGGATGCAGCTCGACCTCGCCACGCCGACGCCCGAGGACCTGGTGCGGCTGGAGCCGATGACCGGGGAGCAGTACGCGGACTACCGCGCCGTCAGCGACGAGGGCTACGCCCAGGACCTGTTCGCCAGCGGTGGCTTCGGGTCGCTCGAGGAGGCCCGCGCGAGCGCGGCCAAGCAGTTCGTCGAGCTGCTGCCCGACGGGCTCGAGTCCACCGGGCACCGCCTGTGGCACGCCTACGCCGACGGCCGCGACGTCGGGCTGCTGTGGATCTGGCTCGACGGAGCCTGGGCCTACATCTACGACATCCGGATGGACGAGGCACTGCGAGGGCGGGGCTACGGCACCGGCACCCTGCGCGCGGGGGCGAACGCCGCGCGCGACGCGGGCGCGGCGTACCTCGGGCTGAACGTCTTCGGGCAGAACGAGGGTGCACGCCGGCTCTACGAGCGCTCGGGGTACGACACGGTCGAGCGGTTCTGGGTCATCCCACTGGGCTGATCAGGTCCAGGCGGTCGCCAGTCGCTCCACGATCCGGGTGAGCCGCGCCGGGCTGGTGGCGATGTTGAGCCGCGCATGCCCGGACAGCCCGGGCGCGTAGTCGTCGCCCGCCCCCAGCTTGACGCGGCCGCGCTCGAGGGCGACGGCCGCCGGGTCGTCGTACCCGTAGGCACGGGCGTCGAGCCAGGCGAGGTACGTCGCCTCCAGCGGCCGCATCCGCACCTCGGGGAGATGGGTGGTGAGCAGCTGGCCGAGCAGGGTGCGCAGCTGGTCGAGCCGCTCCACGAGAGAGGCCAGCCACGGGTCGCCGTACTCGTAGGCGGCGACGGCGGCGACCACCCCGAGCGGTGACCAGGAGTCGTTTCGCGCCATCGGCGCGTCGAGGACGGCACGGCGCGCCGTCTGGTCGGGGACGATGAGCTGGGCGCACCGCAACCCAGCGGTGTTGAAGGCCTTGGAGGCGGCGACGACGGCGACCGCGTGGTCGGCGGTGCCGTCGACCGACAGGTAGGGCACGTGCTCGGCGCCCGGAAGCACCAGGGGGGCGTGGATCTCGTCGCTGACGACCCGCGCGCCGTGGCGCGACACGACGTCGCGCACGCCCTCGAGCTCTGCGCGGGTGAACACCCGGCCCCAGGGGTTGTGCGGCTGGGTGAGCAGCAGGGTGCGGGCCCCGTCGGCGAAGAGCCGGTCGAGCCGGTCGAGGTCGAGCTCGGCCCGCTCGGCGCCCGGGTCCACCGGCAGGTCCCAGCGCTCACGTCCGGTGAGGGCGGCGACGTCGAACTGCGGCGCGTAGCCGGGCGTCGGGAACACCACGGGGCCTGCGTCGCTGAGCACGTCGAGGGCCAGGCGCACGCCGGCGGTGACGTCCACGACCGGGAGTACGTCGTCCGGGGCGACCGCCCAGTCGAAGTGGCGTGCCGCGAACCCGGCGTACGCCGGGCCGAGGGGGTCGTGCTCGGCACCCCAGGCCGGGTAGCCGGTGACGCCGTCGCGGACCGCCTCCTGCACGGCCTCCTGCACGACCGGGTCGAGGGCATAGTCCATCTCGGCGACCCAGGCGGGCAGCACGTCGGCAGGCACCGTGCCCCACTTGAGGATCAGCGCCCGGCGCGCCTGGTCGTCGGTGAGGTCGACCAGCGGTCGTCGCACGTCGTCCACCTCAGGCTTCCAGGATCTCGCGGGCGTGCTCGACGTCGCCCTTCATGGTCTCGACCAGTGCGTCGACCGAGTCGAAGCGCACCATCCCCCGGATGCGCGCGACGAAGGAGACCTCGACGTCGACGTCGTAGAGCTCGAGGTCGTCGCGGTCGAGCACGTAGCCTTCGACCCGCCGCTCGCGCTCGCCGTCGAACGTCGGGTTGGTGCCGACGCTAATCGCGGCCGGGAAGACCTCGCCGGTGTCCCGCCTGCGCAACCACCCGGCGTACACCCCGTCGGCGGGAGCGGCGGTCATCGCGGCAGTCGGCACGTTGGCGGTGGGGAAGCCGAGCGCCCGGCCCCGCTGCTCGCCGCGGACCACCACTCCGTGCACGGCGAAGGGCCGTCCGAGCGCCTCGGCGGCACCCTCGACGTCACCGCTGGCCAGGCAGGTGCGTACGTAGGTCGAGGACCACACCTGCGGTCCCCCGTCGAGCGGGATGCCCTCGACGGTGAAGCCCTGCTGCTCGCCGCTCGCCATCAGGGACGCGACATCGCCGGCTGCGCGGGCGCCGTACCGGAAGTTCGCGCCGACGACCACCATCTCGGCGTGCAGCGCGTCGACGAGGACCCGGGTCACGAACTCGTCGGGGCTCCAGGCCGCCATCGCGCGGTCGAACGGCAGGGCGAGTACGTCGTCGACGCCCACCCCTGCAAGCAGGGCGGCGCGCTCGGGCAGGTCGGTCAGGGTGCTGGGCGCATGCTCGGGGCGGAGCACCGCCATCGGGTGCGGGTCGAAGGTCACCGCGACGACCCGGAGCCGGACTCCGGCAAGCTCACGCGCACGGCCAACCACGTGGCGGTGCCCGAGGTGGACCCCGTCAAAATTGCCGACCACGACCACGGTGGCCTCGAGGTCGGCGGGCACCTCGTCGACGGAGCGCCAGATCCTGGGATCGAGCGGAGTCGAGATCTGCACGAGGCGAGCCTGCCACACGACTTTGATCCTCCCGCGCACGGACTCAGCCCGTGAAGACCGCCACGGCCGCTGCCCGGTCGCCGCGCTGCTCGTAGAGGGCGAGGAACCGGCCGTCCGGCGAGAACAGGGCGACCGGGCCGGTGGACCCCAGGTCGAGGGTGATCTTACGGCCGAACCCGACGTCTCGGGCCAGGTCGTCGTCGAGGTCCACGGCGACGAAGGATGCGCGAGCGGCGTCGTCGATCGCGAGCAGCTCGAACGACTCTGCCAGCTCGTCGAGGGTGTGGGCGAAGCCGAGGTCGAATGCGCCCACCGCCGTACGCCGCAGCGCGGTGAGGTGTCCGCCGACGCCCAGCCCGTTACCGAGGTCGCGGGCGATGGCGCGGATGTAGGTGCCGCTGGAGCAGCGCACCGCGATGTCCACCTCGGCGCCTCGCACGGCGCGCATGTCGAGCGCGTGCACCGTGACCCGGCGCGCGGCCAGCTGGACGTCCTCGCCGTCGCGCACCCGCTGGTAGGCGCGCCTGCCGTCGACCTTGATCGCCGAGACGGCTGTGGGCACCTGCTCGATCTCGCCGACGAACGCCGACAGGGCCGCGCCGATCGCGGGCTCGGTGAGGCCGTCGGTCGGACGGGTCTCGACGACATCGCCCTCGGCGTCGTCGGTCGTGGTGGTGACGCCGAGCCGGATGGTCGCGTCGTACGCCTTCTCGGTGAGCATCAGGTGCCCGAGCAGGCGGGTGGCGCGGTTGACACCGAGCACCAGCACGCCGGTCGCCATCGGGTCGAGGGTGCCGGCGTGGCCGACCTTGCGGGTGCCCGCCAGGCGGCGTACCCGCGCGACGACGTCGTGGGAGGTGATCCCGCCAGGCTTGTCGACCACGACCAGCCCGGATGCGTCGGTCATGCGTCGGGGTCGTCCGTGGCCTCGTCGTCCTCGACCTCGCGGGGCTTCTTGTAGGGGTCGACCTCCCCGGCGTACGACTCCACGCGGCGCGCCGCGACCTCGTCGTCGAGCTCGCGGGCCTTGGCCAGCACCTCGTCAAGGTGCCGGGCGTTCTCGGGCAGCGCGTCGGGGATGAAGGTCAGCGTCGGCGCGTGGCGCATGCCGAGCTGGTGGGCGACCTCCGAGCGCAGCACGCCCTTGGCCGACTCAAGCGCGACGGCGGTGCTGGCGAGGTCGGTCTCCTCACCGAGAACGGTGTAGAAGATCGTCGCCTGCTGGGTGTCACCGGAGACGCGGACGTCGGTGACGGTGACGAAGCCGAGGCGCGGGTCCTTGATCCGGCGCTCCAGCATCTGCGCGACGATGACCTGGATCCGGTCGGCGACCTTGCGCACCCGTGGGTTAGTCATCCTGGTTCCTGTCTGCGTCGGTTTCCCGCCCAAGCGGGGAAATGTGCGCTTGTGGGGGAAATTTCCCCCTCGAAGTGACGGTCTCCCCGCCTAGGCGGGGAGACCGACACCGGGAGCGATCAGCCGCGCGGGATCTCCTTCATCTCGAAGGCCTCGACGACGTCGCCTTCCTTGATGTCGTTGTAGCCCCGCAGCACCAGACCGCACTCGAAGCCCTCGCGGACCTCGGACGCGTCGTCCTTCTCGCGCTTGAGCGAGGCCAGGTCGAGGTTGTCGGCGACCACGGCCCCGTCGCGGATCAGGCGCACCTTGGCGTTGCGTCGGATGGTTCCCGAGGTGACCATGCAGCCGGCGATGTTGCCGATCTTGGAGCTGCGGAAGATCGTCCGGATCTCCGCCTGCCCCAGCGTGGACTCCTCGAACTCCGGCTTGAGCATGCCCTTGAGCGCGGCCTCGATCTCCTCGATCGCCTGGTAGATGACCGAGTAGTAGCGGATCTCGACGCCTTCCTTGTCCGCCAGCTCGGTCGCCTTGCCCTGCGGGCGGACGTTGAAGCCGATGATGATCGCGTCGGAGGCAGCGGCGAGCAGGACGTTGGTCTCGGTGATCGCACCGACACCGCGGTCGATGACCCGCAGCGTGACCTCGTCGCCGACGTCGATCTTGGACAGCGAGTCCTCCAGCGCCTCGACCGAACCGGACACGTCGCCCTTGAGGATCAGGTTGAGCTCCTGGCTCTCGCCCTTCTCCATGGAGGCCATGAAGTCCTCGAGGGTACGGCGCACCCGACGCTGGGCCTGCATGGCGGCACGCTCGCGTGCCTCCCGCTTCTCGGCGATCTGGCGCGCGATCCGGTCGTCCTCGACGACCAGGAAGTTCTGCCCCGCACCCGGCACCGCCGAGAGACCGAGCACCATCGCCGGCTGCGCCGGGAAGGCCTGCTCCATCGACTCGCCGTGCTCGTCGAGGAGCGCCCGGACCCGGCCGTGGGCCGGACCGGCCACGATCGAGTCGCCGACTTGCAGCGTGCCGCGCTGGACCAGCACAGTCGCCACCGGGCCGCGGCCACGGTCGAGGTGGGCCTCGACGACCAGACCCTGAGCGTCCTGCTCGGGGTTGGCCCGCAGGTCCAGCGACGCGTCGGCCGTCAGCACGACGGCCTCGAGCAACGCGTCGAGGTTGAGCTCGGACTTGGCCGAGACGTCGACGAACATGGTGTCGCCGCCGTACTCCTCGGGCACCAGGCCGTACTCGGTGAGCTGGCCTCGCACCTTGGTCGGGTCGGCCTCGGGCTTGTCTATCTTGTTGACCGCCACCACGATCGGCACGTTGGCCGCCCGGGCGTGGTTGAGCGCCTCCACCGTCTGCGGCATCACGCCGTCGTCGGCCGCGACCACGAGGACCGCGATGTCGGACGACTTCGAGCCGCGGGCACGCATGGCGGTGAACGCCTCGTGACCCGGGGTGTCGATGAAGGTGATCGCGCGGTCGTGGTCATCGACGGTGGTGTGCACCTGGTAGGCACCGATGTGCTGGGTGATGCCACCGGCCTCCTTGTCGACCACGTTGGCCGAGCGGAGGGCGTCGAGGAGCTTGGTCTTTCCGTGGTCGACGTGACCCATGACGGTGACGACCGGCGGGCGTACGACGAGGTCGGCGTCATCACCCTCGTCGGCACCGAACTCGAGGTCGAAGCCCTCGAGCAGCTCGCGGTCCTCATCCTCCGGCGAGACGACCTGGACGACGTAGTTGAGCTCCTCGCCGATCAGCTCCAGGGTCTCGTCGTTCACGGACTCGGTGGCGGTCACCATCTCGCCGAGCGAGAACAGCATCTGCACCAGCGACGCGGCCTCGACGTTGATCTTCTCGGCGAAGTCGGTCAACGAGGCGCCCCGGGCCAGGCGAACGGTCTCGCCGTTGCCCTTGCGGACGCGCACGCCACCGATCGTCGGGGCCTCCATCTGCTCGAACTCCTGGCGGCGCGCCCGCTTGGACTTGCGTCCACGACGAGACGGACCACCGGGTCGCCCGAAGGCACCCTGGGTCTGGCCACGACCACCACGGCCGGCACCACCCGGACGGCCGCCGCCCGGGAAGCCGCCGCCACCGGGACCACCGCGACCGGGAGCACCGGCACCGGCGCCGGCACCTGCCCGACCGGGAGCACCGGTGCGACCCGGGGCGCCACCACGGCCGGGAGCGCCGCGACCCGGACCACCGGGCGCACGGCCACCGGGGCCGCCGCCGAAGGCGGCCGGGGACTTCGGCATCATCGCCGGGTTCGGGCGCGGCATGCCCGGACGACCGGCGTCGCGGCCCGCGGGCGGACGCGGCGGACGGTCGCCACCGGTGTCCTCGGCCTCGCGAGGCGGCGGGGCGGGCCGACGGCCCATGCCCTGGCTGGACGCGAACGGGTTGTTGCCCGGACGGGGGGTGCCCGTGGGACGACCCACCGGACGGGGAGCGGGAGCCTTCGGCGAGGCGGACGCCGCAGGAGCCTCCGGCTCGGCCGGGGGCTCGGGCGTGGTCTGCTGCGCGGGCTCGCTCGGGGCCGGCGCAGGGACCTCCGCGACGACCGGCTCGGGCTCGGGCTCGGCCTGCTTGGCCGGCTTGGGGCCCGGCCTGGGGGCCGACGACTTCGCCACCGGAGCGGCGGGCTTCTCGGCAGCAGGTGCCGGCGCCTCGGCCGCCGCGTTGGCGAGCAACGCATCGCCGTACTGCTTCTTGAACTTCATCTCGACGGGAAGCTCGATCGTCGAGGAAGGCGACTTGACGAACTCGCCCATCTCCTTCAGCTTCTCGAGAACTTCTTTGCTCTCGATGCCGTAGGTCTTCGCGAGTTCATGGACTCGGGTCTTAGCCACGTTTCTCCTTCTGGCCAGACCCGCGTCTCGCGGGGTCCGGCCGTTATGGGTGTTGCAAACTCATCGGGAAGTACTCATCGAGTGCTCATGAGCTGCTCGCTCCAGTTTCTGGTCGGGTGTGCTTCGTGGTGTCCAGCGTGTCGAGGTAGTCGCTCACCGGTGTGGTGGCCAGCGGCTCCCCTGGACGTCGCAACGCCCGGGAGAACGCTCGCCTCCGCACCGCGAGTTCGTAACACTCGGCCGTGGGGTGCAGGTGCGCTCCGCGGCCGGGCGCGGTGGCGGTCAGATCGGGTACGACGGCCGGGTGACCGCTCGCATCCGGGCCGACAACCACCCGCACCAACTCGCTCTTCGCGGCCCGCTCGCGACACCCGATGCAGGTCCGGACGGGCGTCCGGGCAGGGGATGTCGTTGGGCGAGCCACTGGCTCAACCCTACCGCGTGCGGTCGGCATTCCCCCAAACCGGTTGTCCCGGGCTTCCCCGGGACGAAGAGACGCGGGTTGCGACTCGCACGGCTCGCCTGCGCAAGGTCAGCGGGTTTCGACTCGCTCGCTCGGCTTCGTTCCTCACGGAGCGCTGCTCAGCTCCTCGTCGGAGCGGATGTCGATGCGCCAGCCCGTCAGCCGCGCAGCGAGGCGGGCGTTCTGCCCCTCCTTACCGATGGCCAGCGAGAGCTGGAAGTCCGGGACGACGACGCGGGCCGACCTCGCCTCCGCGTCGACCACCTCGACCGAGGTGACCCGCGCCGGTGACAGCGCGTGTGCGACCAGCTCCGCCGGGTCCTCGGACCAGTCGACGATGTCGATCTTCTCGCCGTGCAGCTCGGACATCACGTTGCGCACCCGCTGACCCATCGGCCCGATGCACGAGCCCTTGGCGTTGACTCCCTGGGCGCGGGAGACGACCGCGATCTTGGTGCGGTGACCGGCCTCGCGGGCGATCGCCGCGATCTCGACGCGGCCGTCGGCGATCTCGGGCACCTCGAGCGCGAAGAGCTTCTTGACCAGGTTGGGGTGGGACCGGGACAGGGCGATCTGGGGACCCCGCATGCCCTTGCGCACGGACACGACCAGGCACTTGATCCGCTCGCCGTGGACGTACTTCTCCCCCGGCACCCGCTCACCGGTGGGCAGCAGCGCCTCGACCTTGCCGAGGTCGACCATGACGTCGTCGGGGTTGCGCCCCTGCTGGATCACGCCCGAGACGATGTCGCCCTCCTTGCCGGAGAACTCGCCGTACCGGAGGTCGTCCTCGGCGTCACGCAGGCGCTGCAGCATGATCTGACGCGCGGTCGTGGCGGCGATCCGGCCGAACCCGTCGGGTGTGTGGTCGAACTCGCCGATCTGGTTGCCCTCCTCGTCGAGCTCGGCGGCGAACACCGTGACGTGGCCGCTCTTGCGGTCCAGCTCGACGCGCGCCTGCTCGTTGGCGCCCGGTGATTTGTGGTACGCCGTCAGCAGGGCCTGCTCGATCGCCTCCACCAGCACGTCGAAGGAGATCTCCTTCTCGCGCTCGAGCATGCGCAGGATGCTCAGATCGATGTCCATCAGTCCTCCTCGGGCCCGGCGTGGCTGCGGTTGAACTCGATCTGGACGAGGGCCTTGGCGATGGCGTCGTACGCCAGTACCCGGGGCTCGCCCTCGATCTCGAGCGTGACGGTGGACTCGTCGCTGTCGACGATTCGGCCGGTGACCTGCTCCCCCTCGGCCAGGGTGGCGGCGACGAGGCGGGTGCGGTTGCGGCGCCAGTGGCGCAGCTCGGTCAGGGGCCGCTCGACCCCGCGCGAGGTGATCTCGAGGGTGTACGGCGCCTCGCCCATCGCGTCGGACCCGTCGAGCACCTGGGACACCTCACGGGTGGCCGCGGCGATGTCGTCGAGGGTGACCCCGCCGTCCTGGTCGACGGCGACGCGCAGCACCCGGCGCTTCCCGGCGGGAGTGAGCTCGACCGCCTCGAGATCCAGACCCAGCGCGGACAGGGGTCCGACCAGCTCCGCTGCGATGCGGTCCCGGGTGTCCGGGTGTGCGGTGCTCACGGCTGCGACCTCCTGTGCTGTTGTCCCCGGCCACGATAGCGGCTCGACCACGGCTCGTGCGGGGCCGGGGATAGGGTCTGCGCGTGTCCCGGCCCGCACCCACCCGACGAGTCGTGCTGACGTCGGCGGCCGGCCTCGGACTCGGTCTCGCGACCTCTGCCTGCCAGCTCGACCCGAGCTCGTCGGGCGCCGCCCGCCCCCCCTCGCCGATCGCCGCCCCGACATCCGACGACCTCCTCCTGACCCGGGCGCAGCATGCGGTCGCGGACCTGCACCGCACCGCCGACGCCCTCGCGCGCCGCCATCGCGACCTGCGGCCGCTGGTGCGACTGCACGACGCCCACCTGCGCGCCCTCGACGCTGCTCCGCGGCGTCGCAGGCCTGCCGGGCCGCTGCCCGAGCCGGCCGTGCTCCGCGCACACGAGCTGGCCACGGCCCGCGACCTCACCGACTTGGCGGTGCGGGCCCAGAGCGGCAGCCTTGCGACCCTGTTCGCGACGATCGCCGCCTCGATCCCGATGTTCTACCGGGAGGGTCCATGAGTGGCCTCGACGCGCTCCAGCAGGCACTGGCCGCCGAGCATGCCGCCTGCTACGTGTACGGCGTGCTCGGCGGCCTGGTCTCGCGCAGCCGCACGCCGACGCTCGCCGACACCGTCGACCACACCTACGGCGACCACGGCCGCCGACGCGACGAGCTCGAGGCCCTGGTGCGCACGCGGGGTGCGACGCCGGTGCCCGCCGCGCCGGCCTACGACGTACCGCGCGCGCTGAGCACGCCGACCCAACTCGTCGAACAGGCCCTGCGGGTCGAACGCGCCTGCGCGACGTCGTACGCCGCGCTGGTCGGCTCCGTCACCGGTGGCACGCGCCACTGGGCCGTCGAGTCCCTGACCCGGACCGCCATCCGCCAGGTCGACTTCGGCGCAGCGCCCGAGGCGTTCCCCGGGGCGCCCGAGCTGGGCGGCTGAGCGAGACAGCCGTAAATGCAGCGATCCGCGAACTGGCTCCGGGGGTGGACCGGCGCTGAGGCCGGGGTCGCAAGTTCGCGGATCGCTTCTGTTGTCTGGAGCATGATGGTGAGGTGGGGTTTCGCCGTTCCGAGGAACTCCCGAGACATTCCCCGGAACGGCGGAACCTCCGGTGGGGGGTCACGCATCCTGCTCCGGCTCTTCGGTGACTGACTTGGGGGGGCGGGCCACCGGAGCGCCTGTGCAAAATCATGCAACACGACGGAAACCTCTGTCAGAGTTTCTCTGCCTCATGTTCTTGCAATGCAAAGGGATGTAGTTCTTCACATTTCTGCCAGGACGGCGGGCAGGTCAGCCAGCCGGCGGATCACCGCGTCGGGGGTGCCCTCGGTGTGCCCCACCTGCTCGGCGGGGATGGTGCTCAGCGGGAGGTGCACGGCCCGCATGCCCGCCTGCCGCGCACCCCAGATGTCGTCGAAGAGCCGGTCCCCGACGTAGACGCACCGGGCCGGGTCGTCGGCCCCCACCGCGTCCAGCGCCGCGCGGAAGGCCAGCGGCGACGGCTTGGTCCACGGGATCTCGCTCGTGTAGACGTCGCCGTCGATCAGGTCGAGGACGCCGTCGCGCTCAAAGATGTCGCGGTGCCAGTCGCGCGGCCAGATGGTGTTGCTGAGCACGCCCACCTTGACGCCGGCGACGCGCAGCGCCTCGAACAGCGGCGCCACCTCGGGGTCGGTCAGGGTGTGCGGCTCCCAGAACTCCCGGTACGCCGCGAGCAGCTCCGGGTCGTGCTCGAGCCCGGCCTCGGCGAACAGGTCGTCCACCGTCGCACTGCGCTGGTGCTCGCGCGACCAGCCCCAGACGGTGGCACCGGCGGCGTGCAGGAGCGCGGCGTGGTCGGCCGTCGGGTCATCGCCGGTCTCGCCCGCCGTGACCACGGCCTGGGCCAGTGCCAGCGACTCGGTGTGGAAGTCGATGTCGTGCCAGCGGGTGAGCGTCCCGCCCCAGTCGAAGATGACCGCGTCGATCGCCACCGGCTCACCCTAGTGCTGCGCGTCAGAAGTTCTTGTGCGCTTCGCGCACACCTGGCACACACCCGGCACACACCCCGCGGCGTTGCCGTCGCTTGGTGATGGGCCAACAGCGCCGTCACTCCGGCGCCTTGCGATGCGCGCACCCTGAGCACGCCAACCGGTCAACAACTTCCGACGCACGACCCTAGACGGCGGTTGGCCCAACATCGATCAACCCGTCACGTCGCGCAGTGGCGCAGCGGGTCGCCCGCAGCGACATGCACGTGCAGGTGCTTGCTGTCCTGGTAGCGACCGAGGTTGGTCAGCACCCGGGCGGCGCCGTGCTCCCGCTCGATCCGGGCGGCCACCTGCTGCACGGCCGCCAGCAGGGCCCGGACGTCGGCCTCATCGGGCGCTCCGACCGCCGTCAGCGAGGCAACGTGTCGCTTGGGTACGACGACGACGTGCGTCGGCCAGGACGGACGGGTGTGGTGGAAGGCCAGGACCCGGTCGTCCTCGAACACCACGTCGAGGAGCTCCGGCGCGCGCAGGGCGAAATCACAGTAGAAGTCGTCCCCGACGTAGGGCTCGCGCAGCGGCATCGTCAGCCGCGGACCACGCCGACGAGATGGGCGACCGCCTCACCGAGGGCTACGTCGGTGCGCTCGCCGGAGGCCCGGTCCTTGACCTCGACCACCCCCTCGGCGAGCCCGCGACCCACGGTCAGGATCGTCGGGACGCCGATCAGCTCGGCGTCCTTGAACTTCACGCCCGGGCTGACCTTGGGACGGTCGTCGTACAGCACGGTGAAGCCCGCGTCGGCCAGCTCGATCGCGATCCGGTCAGCGGTGGAGAAGACCGCGTCGTCCTTGCCGGTCGCGACGATGTGTACGTCGGCTGGCGCGACCTCACGCGGCCAGCACAGGCCCAGGTCGTCGAGGGTGTTCTCGGCGATCGCGGCCACCGCCCGCGACGGGCCGATGCCGTAGGAGCCCATCGTCACCGTGACCAGCTTGCCGTTCTGGTCGAGTACCTGCAGTCCGAGCGCCTCGGCGTACTTGCGGCCGAGCGCGAAGATGTGGCCCATCTCGATGCCGCGCGCCGTCTCGAGGACTCCGACGCCGCAGCGCGGACAGGGGTCACCCGCGCGCACGTCCGCGACCTCGATGGTTCCGTCGGGCGTGAAGTCCCGACCGGCGACCAGGTCGAGCAGGTGGCTGCCGTCCTCGTCGGCGCCGGTCACCCAGCCGGTGCCGGTGACGACGCGGGGGTCGACGAGGTAGCGGACGGCGGCGGGCTTGTCCGCGCCGAGGGCACCGGGTCCGAGGTAGCCCTTGGCGAGCGTCGGCCGGGCCGCGAACTCGGCCTCCCCGAAGGGCTCGAACACGACGCCCTCCCCCAGCTGGGCCTCCAGACGCTTGGCGTCGACGTCGCGGTCGCCGGGCAGGCCAACGGCCAGGGCCTCGGTCCGGCCGTCGGGGTGACGCACGGAGAACAGCACGTTCTTCAACGTGTCGCTTGCGACCCAGTCGCGGTCGGTGCGCGGGAGCTTCTCGTTGAGGTGAGCGACCAAGGTGTCGATGGTCGGGGTGTCGGGAGTCTGCTCGGCGTGGGCGGCGGGCGCGTGGTCGTACGGGATGCTCGGGGGCGCCTGCACCTCGACGGCCTCCACGTTGGCGGCGTAGTCGCAGTTGGTGCAGCGGACGTAGGTGTCCTCACCGACCTCGGCCTTGGCGAGGAACTCCTCGGACCTGGAGCCACCCATGGCTCCGCTCATCGCCTTGACGATGACGTACTCGAAGCCGAGCCGGTCGAAGATCCGGATGTAGGCGTTGCGGTGGGCCTCGTAGCTGCGCTCGAGCCCGGCGTCGTCGATGTCGAAGGAGTAGGAGTCCTTCATCGTGAACTCGCGCCCGCGGAGTACGCCCGCCCGCGGACGCGCCTCGTCGCGGTACTTGGTCTGGATCTGGTAGATCGCGAGCGGCAGGTCCTTGTAGGAGGAGTAGAGGTCCTTCACGACCAGCGTGAACATCTCCTCGTGGGTGGGACCGAGCAGGTAGTCGGCGCCCTTGCGGTCCTTGAGCCGGAAGATGCCGTCGCCGTACTCGGTCCAGCGGCCCGAGGCCTCGTAGGGCTCGCGCGGCAGCAGTGCCGGGAACAACAGCTCCTGCGCCCCGATGGCGTCCATCTCGTCACGGATGATCTGCTCGATGCGGCGCAGCACCCGCAGGCCGAGGGGAAGCCAGGTGTAGATGCCCGGGGCGTTGCGTCGGATGTAGCCGGCGCGGACGAGCAGGCGGTGGCTGGGCACCTCGGCGTCCGCCGGGTCGTCGCGCAGCGTGCGGACGAACAGGCTGGACATGCGGAGTACGGGTGCCGTCATGCGCGCAAGGCTACTGGCGGGTCCGGCGGTGCAGCGAAGCGGTTTCAGGCTCGTGCGACCTTGAGGGCCGCGCGGATCATCGGCCACTGCAACGGCAGGCGCGCGATGCTGCCCGCCTTGAGGGCGCGCGCCCGGGGGCTGGTGCTGCGCACCGGCTGGGCGTCGAGGGCCATCTGCACGTTGCCCGGGAAGACGCCGATCAGCAGGGCGGCGCTCGCCCAGCCCGCCGTACGACGGGTGGCGGGGGTGAGCAGGCCAGCCGGGGTCAGAACATGATGGTCGCGAACACCGCGGACTGGGTGAAACCCACCCGTCGGTACGCCGCGTTGGCCGGTGCGTTCCACTCGTTGACGTAGAGCGAGACCACCGGAGCCAGCCGCTCGCGGACGGCCACGATGACCGCGGCCATGCCGGCGGCGGCCAGCCCCTTCCCACGCCATTCGGGGTGCACCCAGACCCCCTGCACCTGCGCAGCGGCCGGGGTGAGGCTGGCGACCTCCGCCTTGAACACGACGACGCCGTCCTCGATGCGGACGAACGACCAGCCGCTGCCGATCAGCTGACGGATCCGCGCCCGATAGATCGGCCCTCCCCCGCCGGTCTCGGGGTCGACGCCCACCTCTTCGGTGTACATGGCCACGCAGGCTGGATAGAGCGCGTCGAGGTCGTCGGCCGTGGCCGGGCGTACGGCGGGGTCGGGTGCGACCAACGGGTCGGAGCCGATCTGCAGGTGTGGCTGGTTGAGCCGGATCTCGCGCGGGGTGTGCCAGCTCTGCGCGACGACGTCCCAGATGCTGGTCACCGCCGGCTGCAGGCCCACCAAGGTGATGACGGATCGTGGGCGGGTCAGGGCCCGCTCACCGAACGCGCGGGCATCGTCGGGTGTGCACTGCACCGGCACCAGGTTGGCGCCGACGTGGCAGCCGGCGACCAACCTGCCCTCGTCGAAGCGCCCCCACACCTCCCCGCCGAGCAGCCGCGGCTCCAGGTCGGTGCTGCGGGCCCGGAACTCGGGGAAGACGTTCACCACCGGGTCGAGCGCGGTCAACGCGAGGAAGTCGGCACGGTCGTCGGGTCCGAGCACGCTGACGCCGTGGCGGTTCCGGGACACGCCCTGGAGCCTAGATGAGTAGTTCCAAGGGAGATTGCCGGCTGTCGCAGTTGGGCGTGGTGGCCTGCTGATTCACGGGTGAGCGCCGGCGTGTTTGCTGCCGTCGGCGCACGGCGCGTCGTGGCCGTCGCGGCACAGATCGGGGTGATGTGGACGAGGTTGGGGGTGGTCCTGCCGCGCTGCAGGTCCTTTGGCAGCCGGTTCAGCTGTACGCCGTGCCGCCTGCAGCACTTCCGGTGCGCGATGATCGCCCAGAAGTTAGACGAACGGGTTGTGGCGCACGGCGTAGTTGTGCCTGGCCGTCGCCTGCTGCGTGGGTCGTTGGTGCCGACCGTCGGGTGCTGGGGGACGTAGCGCGGATGGGCGCCGGCCACGAGGGCCAGCGGGACGAGGGCGAGGACAAGCACTCGCTTCATCGGGGCGGCAGCGCGGGCTTCGCGAGTACGCCGGCCGAGGCCCCGCGGCTTCCTGCGCGAGATGCCTGCGCAACCGCCGCTCGAAGTCACCCCTATCGGCGCAATGTTCGCCAACCGGTCACCCCGGGGGGCTCAGGAGACGGTGACCGCGGCCGCGCCGCCCTCCACCGGCTCCATGCCCTCGGCGATCCGCATGGCCTCCTCGATCAGGGTCTCCACGATCTGCGACTCGGGGACGGTCTTGATGACCTCGCCCTTGACGAAGATCTGGCCCTTGCCGTTGCCGCTCGCGACGCCGAGGTCGGCCTCGCGGGCCTCGCCGGGGCCGTTGACGACGCAACCCATCACCGCAACCCGCAGCGGCACCTCGAGCCCGTCGAGCCCCGCAGTGACCTCGTCGGCGAGCTTGTAGACGTCGACCTGGGCGCGACCACAGGAAGGGCACGACACGATCTCGAGGCGGCGCGGCTTCAGGTTCAGCGACTCGAGGATCTGGATGCCGACCTTGACCTCCTCGACCGGCGGCGCGGACAGCGAGACGCGGATGGTGTCGCCGATGCCCCGGCTGAGCAGGGCGCCGAACGCGACACCCGACTTGATGGTGCCCTGGAACGCCGGACCGGCCTCGGTGACGCCGAGGTGCAGCGGCCAGTCACCGGCCTCCGCGAGCAGCTCGTAGGCGCGCACCATGACGACCGGGTCGTTGTGCTTGACCGAGATCTTGAAGTCGTGGAAGTCGTGCTCCTCGAAGAGGCCCGCCTCCCACACCGCGCTCTCGACGAGCGCCTCCGGCGTGGCCTTGCCGTACTTGTCGAGGATCCGCTTGTCGAGGCTGCCGGCGTTGACGCCGATCCGGATGGAGGTGCCGTGGTCCTTCGCGGCCTGGGAGATCTGCTTGACCTGGTCGTCGAACTTGCGGATGTTGCCCGGGTTGACCCGGACGGCGGCGCAGCCGGCCTCGATGGCGGCGAAGACGTACTTCGGCTGGAAGTGGATGTGGGCGATCACCGGGATCTGGCTGTGCTGCGCGATCTCGGGCAGGGCGTCGGCGTCGTCCTGGCTGGGGCAGGCGACCCGCACGATGTCGCAGCCCGACGCGGTGAGCTCGGCGATCTGCTGCAGCGTGGTGTTGACGTCGGCGGTGAGCGTCGTACACATCGACTGGACCGAGATCGGGGACTCGCTCCCGACCCCGACCTTGCCGACCTTGATCTGGCGGGTCTGGCGACGCGGGGCGAGGACGGGCGGGGGTGCCTCGGGCATGCCGAGGCCGACGGTGCTCATGTACTCCAGGGTAGGCGCTGTCACCCCCCGTTCCCGAGTCGGCGTCGGGGACTGCAGATCAGGAGTTCAGGCTCACCGGCGCCACGATGTCGGCGAAGATCAGGATCACACTGACGACCAGGATCACCGCGGCCATCACATAGGTGACCGGGAGGAGCTTCGCGACGTCGACCACCCCGGGTTCGGGGCGATGGAGCAGCCGGGCCAGGCCGCGCCGCGCCGCGTCGTACAGCGTCGTGGCGATGCCTCCGCCGTCGAACGGCGGCAGCGGCACCAGGTTGATCAGGCCGAGGAAGAGATTGAGACCGCCCAGGAGCAGCAGGAGCCCGAGGAGCTTCGACGACAGGGGGGTCTGGCTCTGCGAGGCCATGTCGCCGGCCACCCGTCCGGCACCGACCACGCTCATCGGACTGTCCACGCTGCGCTTCTCGAGGCCCAGGGCTGCGCGGGCCACGTGGTAGACCTTGGGCGGCAGGTGCGCGATCGCGGTCAGGGTGGCGAGCGTGCCGGTCGCCATCGTCGAGC
This sequence comes from Nocardioides sp., assembly GCA_050997635.1. GTDB lineage: Bacteria > Actinomycetota > Actinomycetes > Propionibacteriales > Nocardioidaceae > Nocardioides. The sequence continues at coordinate 17,586 of JBPCQY010000097.1, read as the reverse complement.
CGACGTACCCGATGTCCTGTCGCTGCTGGACGGTCGTCGGGAGGATGCCGAGGAAGCCGGCCTGGGTGATCGTCTCGGGGTTGTCGAGTCCGGCCAGTGCGGTCACCACGGTGCGCGGGTGCAGGGTCACCTGCTGGCCGTCGCGCTGCACGACGACCGATGCCCGCTGGTCGCCGTTGGCGCGGATGGCGTCCTGGGCCTGCGACCACTCGGTGATGGTCTGGCCGTTGATGGCCACGATCTTGTCGCCCGACCGGAAGCCCGCCTTCCTGGCGGGGGCCACAGGATCCTTGTCGGTGCACCTGCGTGGCGCCTGGTCCACGCTGCTGGACGTCACCGCGATCACGCAGTCGGAGACCTTGCTGACCGTCGTGGTCGGTACGTCGATGCCGATCGCCATGAACCCGATCGCGAACAGGATGAAGGCGAGCACGATGTTGATCGCGACCCCCGAGCCCATGATGATCACCCGCTGCCACCACGGCTTGAGGTAGAACAGGCGGTCCTTGTCGGCCGGTTCGACGTGCTCGTACTCGGCGGCGCGGGCGTCGTCGACGAGCTGGGCGAACATGCCGGTCTTCCGGTTGCGCACGTTCGACTCGTCCTGGTCGGGGCCGGGCGCCACCATCCCGACGAGCTTGCAGTAGCCACCGAGCGGGATCGCCTTGAGGCCGTACTCGGTCTCACCGATCTGCCTGGACCACAGGGTGCGGCCGAACCCCACGAAGTACTGGGTGACCTTGACGTTGAACAGCTTGCCGGGGATCAGGTGGCCGAACTCGTGCAGGCCGATCGACACCGCCACGCCGACGGCGAAGAGGATCACCCCGAGGGCGTAGGCCACAGCGGTCATGAACGAGAACTCTCCAACAGTGAGGTGGCTTCGGCTCGGGCCCAGGCATCGGCGTCGAGAATGTCGTCGACGGTGAGCTCCCCCGCAGAGCGTACGTGGTGGCGCCCGGAGATCTCGGCAACCGTGTCGACGATCCCGTTGAAGTCGAGCGCGCCGCCGCGGAACGCCTCGACCGCGACCTCATTGGCCGCGTTGTAGACGGCCGGGGCCGTGCCACCGGCGGTGCCGGCCGCACGGGCCAGGCGTACGGCGGGGAACGCGTCGTCGTCGAGCGGGCTGAACTCCCAGGTGTTCGCCCGGGTCCAGTCGACCGCCGGGGCCGTGTCGAGGATCCGGTCGGGCCAGTCGAGGCCCAGCGCGATCGGGATCAGCATCGTCGGCGGGCTGGCCTGCAGGATCGTCGAGCCGTCGACGAACTCCACCATCGAGTGCACCACGCTCGTGGGGTGCACCACGACCACGATCCGGTCGAAGGGGATGTCGAAGAGCAGGTGTGCCTCGATCACCTCGAGCCCCTTGTTGACCAGGGTCGCGGAGTTGATCGTGATGACCGGCCCCATCTCCCACGTCGGGTGGGCCAGGGCCTCCTCGACGGTCACGTCGGCGAGCTGCTCACGGGTGCGGCCGCGGAACGGTCCGCCGGACGCGGTGACCACGAGGCGTCGCACCTCCTCGTGGGTGCCGGCCCGCAGGCACTGCGCGAGCGCGGAGTGCTCGGAGTCGACCGGCACGATCTGGCCGGGCTTGGCGCGGCTGGTGACCAGCGGGCCGCCCATGATCAGGGACTCCTTGTTGGCCAGCGCGAGCGTCGTACCTGCCTCCAGCGCGGCCAGCGTGGGCCGCAGCCCAACGGCGCCGGTGATGGCGTTGAGCACCACGTCGGCGGGTTGGGCGGCCGCCTCGGTCGAGGCCTCCTCCCCCAGCCCGGAGTACGCCGGGGCGAACTCGGCCACCTGCTGCGCGAACAGGTCGGGGTTGGAGCCCCGGGCGGTCAGCCCGACGACCCGGAACCGGTCGGGGTTGGCGCGCACCAGGTCGAGCGCCTGGGTGCCGATCGACCCGGTCGAGCCGAGGACCACGACGTCCTTCACGTTGATTGCCACCCGGCCATTCTCGCAGCCCTACAGTGACGGCATGGAGTCCCGTCGCGCGCTGGTGCGCCGTCCCTCTTCTCGCCTGGCCGAGGGGCTGGTGACCCATCTGGAGCGCACCCCCGTGGACATCGATCTTGCGGGCCGGCAGTGGGACGGCTACGTCGCCGCTCTCCGCTCGGCCGGCTGGGCGACGATCGAGGTGCCGCCCGCCGACGACTGCCCCGACGGCGTCTTCGTCGAGGACACCGTCGTGATGTACGGCGACCGCGCCGTCATCACCCGGCCCGGCGCCGACGAACGCAAGCCGGAGACGGCCGGCACGGCGGCCGTGCTGCGCGACGTCGGGTACGACGTGGTGACGATCGAGGCACCGGGCACCCTGGACGGCGGCGACGTGCTCAAGCACGACGGCACCGTGTGGGTCGGGCTCGGCGGGCGCACCAACCAGTCCGGCGTGGACCAGCTCGCCGCCCACCTCGCGCCGTACCACGCCCGCGTGGTCGGCGTACCGCTGACCAAGGTGCTGCACCTGAAGTCGGCCGTGACCGCGCTGCCCGACGGCACGGTCATCGGCTACGAGCCGCTGGTCGACGACCCGTCGGTGTGGCCCGGCTTCCTGGCGGTGCCGGAGGAGCCGGGCAGCCACGTCGTACTCCTGGGCGGTGGCGTCGTACTGATGAGCACGAGCGCCCCGCGCACCCGGGTGCTGCTCGAGGAGCGCGGGCTGACCGTCGTGGCCGTCGACCTGTCGGAGTACGAGAAGCTCGAGGGCTGCGTGACCTGCCTGTCGGTGCGGCTGCGTCACGAGCCGTGACGGTGCCGCCACCGCTCGTAGCGCGCGATCACGCTCGGGTCGACCTCGTCGCGCCACGGGTAGCTCTTCGCCAACGGCCATCGGTCATAGCGGTCGCCCACGACGGAGGGCACGCGCCCGGGCGGGAACGCAGCGAAGCCCGGCCGCGGTGACCGGCCATCGCGCACGCAGTCGCGACCGTGGTGGTTGGTGATCGCATAGACGGGGTACTGGCTGGCGAAGCAGAGGTGCTCGGTGTAGAACTCACAGGCGGTGAGGCTCGTCGCAGCGGCCACCAGGGCGAGGGCGACGGCGGCGCATCGTGAGGTGGGCATGCAACCCACGATCGTGGTCGACGCGACCGCGCGCCTGAGCGCGCGTACTCAACTCTGGGTGCCTTGCTCAGAGGCGAAGGCGCAGAACTCGTTGCCGTCGGGGTCGGCGAGCACGTGCCAGCCGATCTCGTCGTCGGGCCTGCGGAGCAGGCGAGCGCCATGGGCGACGAGGGCGTCGACGTCGTCGGTGGTCACGTCGATGTGCACGCGGTTCTTGGCGGTCTTGGACTCGGGGACGCCGACGAAGTCCATCGAGTAGAACGGCGCCGACGGGATCTGCTCCAGCCAGGAGTACCCGCGCTCGTCGTCGACCACGTCGCCGCCCAGCACCCCCTGCCACCAGACCGCCTGGTCGCGGCTCGCGTCGGCGCCCTCGGCGCAGTCCCATTCCAGCTCGTAGAAGCGCTGCTCGATCGGCTCGTCGCGCACGAACACGCAGAACTCCTGGCCGTCGGGGTCGGCGAGCGTCGTCCAGCGCTCGAACTCGGCGAACGGTGTCGCGCCGGCGTCGAGCACCTGTCGCACCGACTCGGCGTTCACGTCGACGTGCACCCGGTTCTTGACCGTCTTGGGCTCGGGAACCCGGTTGAGCCACACCTGGATGCGTCCGTCGGCGTCGTGGAGACGGGCGTCGCCGTCGTCGTGCATCTCGAGCCGCCAACCCAGCGTCGACGCCCAGAAGGCACCCTCCACCCGGGCGTCGGCGACGTCGATGCACAGGTCCTGGTAGGTCGCGAGCGGCATGCCGCGCAGTCTGCCGCACCGCGCCGACAAGGTCTGGAATTCGTCGTGTAGGAGTGACCCATCGACTGGTTCCGCAGATCAAAGGCCTCTACGCTGGCGCAATGAGCAAGCAGACGGGTGGACCCCCCCTGGCCCAGCAGCGTCGGCTGGTCACCGAGATCCCCGGACCGCGTTCGGTCCAGAAGCTGGCCAGGAAGCAGCAGTACGTCGCCGACGGGGTCGGCACGACCCTGCCCGTGTTCGTGACCGCGGCGGGAGGCGGTGTACTCGTGGATGCCGACGGCAACTCGCTCATCGACCTCGGCTCGGGCATCGCGGTCACGACGGTCGGCAACGCGGCCGGCTCTGTCGTCGCGCGGGTCCAGGAGCAGGTGGCCGCGTTCACGCACACCTGCTTCATGGTCACGCCGTACGACGGCTACGTCGACGTGTGCGTCGAGCTCGCCGAGCTGACGCCGGGCGACCACGCGAAGAAGTCGGCGCTGTTCAACTCCGGCGCCGAGGCGGTCGAGAACGCCGTGAAGATCGCCCGATCCCACACCGGCCGCGACGCCGTGGCGGTCTTCGACCACGCCTACCACGGGCGCACCAACCTGACGATGGCGATGACCGCCAAGAACATGCCCTACAAGCACGGCTTCGGACCGTTCGCCGGCGAGGTCTACCGGCTCCCGATGTCCTACCCGTTCCGCGAGACGGCCGGCATCAAGGGCGCGGACGCCGCCGCCCGCGCGATCGACCAGCTCGAGAAGCAGGTCGGCGCCGACAACCTGGCCTGCGTCGTGATCGAGCCGATCCTCGGCGAGGGCGGCTTCGTCGTACCGGCCGAGGGGTTCCTGCCCGCGATCGCCGGGTGGTGCCGCGACCACGACGTGGTGTTCGTGGCCGACGAGATCCAGTCGGGTTTCTGCCGCACTGGCGACTGGTTCGCCTGCGACCACGAGGGCGTCGTCCCCGACCTGGTCACCACCGCCAAGGGCATCGCCGGCGGGCTGCCGCTGGCCGCGGTGACCGGCCGGGCGGAGATGATGGACTCCGTGCACGCGGGCGGCCTCGGCGGCACGTACGGCGGCAACCCGCTCGCCTGCGCGGCCGCCCTCGGGGCGATCGAGGAGATGAGGGCACACGACCTGCCGGGTCGGGCGCGGGCGATCGAGTCGACGCTCCGGCGGCGGCTCGAGGCGCTGGCGACCGAGCACCCGGTGATCGGCGACATCCGCGGCCGCGGCGCGATGATGGCGATCGAGCTGTGCCGGCCGGGGACCCTCGAGCCCGACGCCCCCCGCACGGCCGCCGTCGCGTCGTACTGCCACCGCAACGGCGTCGTCGTCCTCACCTGCGGCACCTGGGGCAACGTGTTCCGCTTCCTGCCGCCGCTCTCGATCCCCGACGCCCTGCTCGACGAGGCCTTCGACGTGGTGGCCGAGGCGTTCGCCGCGACCGCCTGACCATCCAAGGTTTGGTCCCAAACCGCATGATTCTGCACAGATTGGGGGCGGTTTGGTCCCAAACCGCGGGCGAATGCACAGGCGCCGGAGCGGCTACCCGTCGTAGACGGCCTTCTCGAGCTCCAAGAACCCACCGACGGACGGCGGGTCGGCGAAGGGAAAGATGTTGGTCGCCCAGTAGCCGCCGACGCCGGTGCTCCGGTCGATCCAGAAGTAGGTGTTGGCCAGGCCGGCCCAGGCGAGCTGGCCGGCGGGACGTCCGGTGGGGGCTTCCTCGTCGTTGATCATGAACGTCAGGGCCCAGGTCTTCGGCATGCCGGGGAAGAACTCGGCCTCGTTCGACAGCGTCGCGATGACACCGGGCAGGCTCTTGATGGTCATCCCCTTGGGCAGCTGGTTCTGCACGGCCATCTCCACGGTCTCGGGCTTGAGCACGGCCGTGCCGTCGTCGGCCGCGCCGTCGTTGAGCCACATCCGGATGAACTTGAGATAGTCCGGGACCGTGCCGTAGAGGCCGTGCCCGCCCATGTGCACCTCGGGGTCGGCCGGCAGCTCGATGTCGGTCGTGGCGTAGGAGTCCCCCTCGTGTTGGTGGATGGTCGCCGTGCGCGCCCTCATGTCCTCACTCGGGGAGAACGCTGTGCTGGTCATGCCGAGCGGCTCGAAGACCCGCTCCTGCATGACCTCGCCAAGGCGCTTGCCCGTGATGCCCTCCACCACCTGGCCGGCCCAGTCGAGATTGGAGCCGTACTCCCACTGCGTGCCCGGATCGAAGAGCAGCGGCGTGGTGATCGAGGCGGTCGACGAGGTGATCACGCTCGGCTGCCCCTGCTCCTGGGCGAGCCGGTTGTAGGTCTGGTTGAAGAAGTCGTAGGCGAACCCGGCCGTGTGCGTCAGCAGCTGACGCGTCGTCACGTCGCTCGCCGGGGGCCGCGTCCGCGGGCTGCCGTCGTCGTCGAAGCCGTCAAGCACGGCGATGTCACCGAGTGCCGGCGCGTACCCCTTCGCCGGAGCGTCGAGGTCGAGCTTGCCCTCCTCGACCAGCTGCAGCGCCGTCGTACCGGTGATCGCCTTGGTCGTGGAAAAGATCGCGAAGACCGTGTCCGGCGTCATCGGCTGGTCGCCGCCGGCCGCGCGATGACCCGCCACCCCTTCGTACGTCGTGCCGGCGCGGTCGGTGACCATCGCGACGACCCCCGGGACCCCGGCGGCCACCGCCTTGTGGAGGACGGCATCGCAGGCTGCGGCGTAGGGAGCGGTCATGGTCGGACTCCTGGGTCGAAGGTGTCCGTGCAGCGTCTCGCCCCACGGTTGGCAACCGGTTGGCATCCCGGCGTGTTGGCGCCATATGTAATGCTGTAATTATGATTACTGATCAAGCCCAGGAGCGAGTGAGGGGCTGGTTCACCGGCCGCCTCCCCGATGAGTGGCAGGCCGCGCCTGTCGAAGTCAGCGTCGATCGCGACGAGATCGTGGTCACGCTGTCGCTGCCCGACGTCGAGACCGACGGCGTCGGCGAGGCCGAGGTCGCCGAGGCCCGGGCGGGGCGCGCCAGCGCGTTTCGCGAGGACACCCGCGAGGACCGGATGAAGATCGCCCGCGAGGCCCAGCGCCGCTACGAGCGCACCGTCTCGTGGGGTGTCGCGATCGGTGACCACCGCGCGCTCTACACCCATCTCGCGGCCCCGACGATGACCCGGCTGCGCCAGCCGCAGCGCCAGGTGCTCGACACCCTGGTCGACGCCGGCGTCGCCCGGTCGAGGTCCGAGGCGCTCGCCTGGTGCGTGCGCCTGGTCGGCCAGCACGAGGGCGACTGGCTGGCCGAGCTGCGCGACGCGATGACCCACGTCGCCGACGTACGCACGAAGGGGCCGGCGGCCTGAGCCGGAATAGCGCGGGGCGGGCACCCGTTCCGCGAAGGTGACCTCCCCCGCCCTCTCCGTTCTCGACCTCGTGCCCGTACGCCGCGACCAGACCACCGGCGACGCCCTGGCGGCCACCCGCGCGCTTGCCCGGGTGGCCGACGAGCGCGGCTTCCGGCGCTACTGGCTGGCCGAGCACCACAACATGCCGGCCGTCGCGGCGACCAACCCGCCCGTGCTGATCGCCATGGTCGCTGCGGCCACCGAGCGGATCCGGGTCGGCTCCGGCGGCGTCATGCTGCCCAACCACGCGCCGCTCGTGGTCGCCGAGCAGTTCGCGCTCCTCGAGGCCGCCCACCCGGGCCGGATCGACCTCGGCCTCGGCCGCGCACCCGGCACCGACCCGGTCACCAGCTGGGCGCTGCGGCACGGCGCCGGAGGCGTGGACGACGAGGCGGTCGCCCGCTTCCCGTCGTACGTCGACGACATCGTCACGATGATGTCCCCGGGCGGAGCCGGGCTCCAGGTCAACGGCCGGATGCACCCGCTCAATGCCACCCCGCAGGCCGCCTCGGTGGCGGACGTCTGGCTGCTCGGCTCCTCGGACTACTCGGCGCAGGTCGCCGCCGCCAAGGGCCTGCCCTACGTCTTTGCGCACCACTTCTCCGGCCGGGGTACGGCGGAAGCGCTCGAGCTCTACCGCTCCGGCTTCGTGCCGACCGACGAGCACCCCGAGCCGCGCACCTTTTTGACCGTCAACGCCGTCGTCGCGCCGACCCAGGAGGAGGCCGACCGCCTGGTGCTGCCCAACCTGCTCTCGATGGTGGCGCTGCGCACCGGCGGCCTGCTCACCGCGCAGCTCCTCGTCGAGGACGCCGAGGAGCGCGGCCTCCCCGACGAGCACCGCACCCTAGCCGGGCAGATGCTCGAGCGCTGGGTCGTCGGCACCCCCGACGACGCCGCCAAACAAGTGGCCGAGCTGGCCGCGACGTACGACGTCGACGAGGTGATGATCCACCCGGTCGCCGGCGCCGTCAGCGGTACGCCGGCCGGCCGCGCACCCGCCCGCGAGCAGACCCTGGCCCTGCTGGCCGACGCGCTGGCCTGAGGTCTGGCGTCAGGCCTCCAGCTCCTGCTGGCCCCACGGCGCGCCGTATTCGGTCAGCAGGTCGAGGAACGGCACCGCGTCGAAGGCCTCCGGCCCGAGGACCCCGCTGCCGGTCCAGGTGCCGTTGGCCAGCAGCTCCAGGGCGATGACGGGGTTGATCGCCGTCTGCCAGACGACGCACTGGTGGCCGTACTCGTCCATCGTCCACTCGTTGTCGACCACGTGGAACAGATAGGAAGATCGGTTGCGGCCTTGCTTGTCCTTGCCTCGAACCCACAGACCGGCGCAGGTCTTGCCGGTCATCCTCGGCCCGATCGTGGCCGGGTCGGGCAGGCACGCGGCAACCACGTCGCGCGGTGAGACCTCGACGCCCTTGACCCGCACCCTCTCGGTGCTGTCCAGGCCGAGGGTGTGCAGCACCTTGAGGATGGCGATGAACTCATCGCCCAGGCCGTACTTGAACGTCGCCCGCTTGCACTCGACCCAGCGCGGCATCAGGAGCACCTCCTCGTGCTCGACGTTGACGCACTCGACCGGTCCGATCCCCTCGGGGAAGTCGAAGACCTCCGGCTCGCTGAACGGTGGCGTGGTGAACCAGCCACCGTCGACCTCCGCGCGCCCCCGCTCGAAAATCACCGGCGGGTTGAGGCACTCCTCGATGGTGGTCCACATCGAGAACGACGGCGCGAAGATCTCCTGGCCGTCGTCGTCGGTGACAACCAGGTTGGCGCCGTCGCGGGTGCCGAGCTCGTCGATCTCGCTGAACAGGTGGTCGGCGGCGTACCGCGCGAAAACGTCGGAGAGCCCGGGCTCGACCCCGATCCCGACCAGGGCCAGCCGGCCGGCGCCCTCCCACTGCTGCGCGGCCGCGAACTGCTCGTCGCCGAGCTTCACGCCCGTCTTCGAGTACGGCGCGTCCGGATGCGGCCTCGACAGCGACATCGCCATGTCGAGGTAGTCGGCGCCTGCCTCGAAGGCGCCCTCGAAGATCGCCATGTTGAAGACGGGGTCGACGGCGTTCATCACGTGGGTGATGCCGTGCTCGCGGCAGAGCCCGGTCACCGCCGCCGAGTCGGAGGCGTCGACCTGTGCCCCGATGAACCGGTCGTCAGCGGCGGCGGCCCTCTCCGCCTTGGCCAGGTCGTGGTCGGCGATCACGATCTGCTCGAAGAAGTCGCGCCGGGCCGCGATGGCCGCGAACGCGCCGCCGACGCCGCCCGCGCCGACCAGGAGGATGCGCATGCGGTCACTCACCGATGTAGCTCATGACGTGCTTGAGCCTCGTGTAGTCCTCGAGTCCGTACATGGACAGGTCCTTTCCATAGCCCGAGTGCTTGAAGCCGCCGTGCGGCATCTCGGAGACGAACGGGATGTGGGTGTTGATCCAGACCACGCCGAAGTCGGGTGCTTCGACATCCGCATCGCCCGGGCGTGGTTGCGGGTCCAGACGCTGGAGGCCAGGCCGCACTCGACGCCGTTGGCCCAGCGCAGTGCCTCCGCCTCGTCACCGAACCGCTGCACGGTGATCACCGGCCCAAAGATCTCCTGCTCGATCTGCTCGTCGTCCTGCCGGAGCCCGGAAAGCACGGTCGGCTCGTAGAAGTAGCCGACACTGCCCTGGCGGGCGCCCCCGGTCTCGACCCGGGCGTGGTCGGGCAGCCGGTCGATCATCCCGGTGATCCGCCCGCGCTGGTCGGCGTTGTTCAGCGCGCCGTACGACGCGTCCTCGTCGTCGGGCAGCCCGGTGCGGGTGTTGCGGGCCTGCTCGGTGAGCGCGGCCACGAAGTCGTCATGGACACCAGGGCCGGCGAGCACGCGGGTGGCGGCGGTGCACTCCTGCCCAGCGTTGAAGTAGCCGGCCATCGCGATGCCCTCGGCGGCCTTCTCCACGTCCGCGTCGTCGAAGACGATCACCGGAGCCTTGCCGCCCAGCTCGAGGTGCACCCGCTTGAGGTCCTTCGCCGCGGAGCCGGCCACCTCCATGCCCGCACGGACCGAGCCGGTGATCGAGACCATCTGCGGGATGTTGTGCTCGACCAGCAGTCGGCCGGTGTCACGGTCACCGGTCACCGGTCACGAGGTTGAGCACGCCCGGCAGCAGGAACTCCTGGCACAGCTCGGCGAGCAGAGCCGAGCTCGCGGGGGTCGTGTCACTCGGCTTGAGGACGACGGTGTTCCCCGCCGCCAGCGCCGGCGCGATCTTCCAGATCGTCATCATCATCAGCGGGTAGTTCCACGGCGTCACCTGACCGACCACGCCGATCGGCTCACGCCGGATCCACGACGTGTGGTCGGCCAGGTACTCCCCCGCCGACCGCCCCTCAGGCACCCGGGCGGCACCGGCGAAGAACCGGAAGTGGTCGGAGGCGTAGGGCAGCTCCTCCGACAACGTCAGGCCCAGCGGCTTGCCGGTGTCGCGGCACTCCACGGCGTTGATCTCATCGACCCGCGCCTCGATGGCGTCAGCGATGTGCAGCAGGGCCCGGGCCCGGTCCTGCGGGGTGGTGTCGCCCCAGGTCTCGAAGGCCGCGGCCGCGGCGCGGTAAGCGCGGTCGACGTCCTCAGCACCCGAACGCTGCGCGTAGGCGTAGACCTCCCCGGTCGTGGGGTCGACGACGTCGTAGGTCTCCCCCCAGACGGCGTCGAGGGACGTGCAGTCGATGACGTTGCGAAAGATCTGGTCGACCATGAGCCGGAGCCTAACTAGCGACCTACGGATTTGGTAGCTCCGACGCTCATTCTCGACGGAATCCGTCACAAGGATCAGCCTCGACCTCCCACAACGGAAGCGTTCGGTGGCTGAACCGGCATCCACAAATTTGGTGTGTCGGGCCGGCCTGCCGGTGGGTAGGTTACGGATCAATGGGAGGTTCACCGTGAGCGATCGAGCGCGACTTCTGACGGTGGTGGCATTCCTGGTCGCAGCGGCCGCGACCTTCGTTCCGGCACCGAGTGGGGTTGCCGCCACTACGGAGGCAGACAGCGCCACGGCGGACTCGCTCCTCGGCCCCACGATCGCCGCTGTGGGTGATATGGCCTGCGACCAGTCAGACCCCGCCTTCCGTACCGGAGAGGGAGGCCCGCTCGCTTGCGCTCAGCGGCGCACCTCTGATGCCATGCTTGCCGACACGACGATCGACGGGGGCATCCTGGGCCTCGGCGACTACCAGTACGACTGTGGTGACACAGCCGATTACGCTGTCTCGTACGACCCCACCTGGGGCCGTCTGGACCCCCAGTGGGACGCCTTGGTTGCGGGCAACCATGAGTATAAGACCGGCAACGATGTGTTCGGCAGCCCTTGCCCCACGACCAACGTCACGGCGCAGAACTTCTTCACCCGATTTGGCTTCTCCAACACCTACGGTCCGGTCTCTCACCCAGAGACTGCCGGACACTTCTCCTTCGATCTCGGCTCGTGGCACCTGATCGGCCTCAACGGAAACTGCGCCAAGTCGGGCGTTGGGGGCTGCTCGGCCAGCTCGAAGCAGACCAAGTGGCTCAAGGCCGACCTGGCGGCTACCACACAGACATGTGTGCTGGCCTTCTGGCACCAGCCCTTGTGGACCGGCATACAAACTGGCAAGAACAACAAGTACAAGCCGTGGTGGGCGGCACTGTACGCCGCTCACGCCGATGTGGTTCTCGGTGGCCACGTCCACAACTACCAGCGTTTCGCCCCGATGGACTTCGATGGCAACCCCGACTCCGTCAACGGGATCACTGAGTACATCGCCGGGACCGGCGGGGAGAAGCAGGTAGTGGTCAAGGCGGGTGTGGTTCCTTACCCCGTTGCCCAGGTGAAGTCGTTCGGCTACCTGCGTATGACGCTCCTGGAGACGGGCTGGACCGAGGACTTCCTGGACACCTTCGGGAACGTGATCGACAGCTCCACCGGCACCTGCCATGACGTGGCGGTCCCTCCCACGTCGCCGCCCAACAACCTCTGAGATTTGGATTCGGGATGAAGCGACAACTGATAGCGGCCATCACCTCCCTCGCGCTCGGGCAGCTCGCCCTGACGTCAGCGCCCGCCAACGCGGCTGACGTCCTCGACCCGATGGCCTTCGGTGCTTTCCCAGGAGTCGCCACCCAGACCTCCACCCAAAGTTTTGAGTCCACCGTCGGACGTTCGCTGGCATACGTGCGGGTCTACGACCGTTGGAACGACACCTTCCCCAACACTCAGACTTCTTGGATGAAGTCCACCGGCCACAGCCTGTTCCTGTCGATTAAGACGCGGCTCAAGAGCGGGACCAACCTGTCGTGGCAGGGGATAGCCGACGCCCAACCCGGGAGCGCCCTCTACGCCGACATGGTGCACTGGGCCTCCCAGATCAAGGCCTACGGGTTGCCGATCTACGTGACGTTCAACCACGAGCCCGACACCGCCAACTCCCAGGCCTCCGGCACTCCGGCTGCTTACATCGCGGCCTACCGGAAGTTCGTCACGGTGATGAGGGCAGAGAATGTCACCAATGCCAAGTGGGCCTGGACGGCGGCGGCTCGCAACTTTGACGGGACCACCAAGCAGTACGCGCCTAGCTACTATCCAGGTGACGCCTGGGTCGATGTGATCGCCATCGACGCCTACAATATGTACTGTCAGACCAAGAGCGGCTCGTGGGCCAACCCCTGGCGGTCACTGGCACAAATCCTGGCCCCGTTTATGGCCTTCGCCAGCCAGCACCCCGGCCCGGCTCTTGTGGTGGCAGAGTTCGGCTCTGCGGAGGATCCCGCCGATCCGAGCGCCAAGGCCAACTGGATCAACGACGCCGGGCAATTGTTCAAGTCCCCAGGCTACGAGCGATTCGAGGCGGTGTCGTATTGGAACACCACCTCACACAATTACGTCAACTGCGACTTCAAGGTCACCTCCAGCACGGCCTCTCTGGACGCCTTTAAGGCGATGGCCAATGACCCGTTCTACGCCGGGACTGTGAGCTGACCCCCTGGACCGGAGTTCGTTGGGGCACTCAACGCCCCCAGTTGAGGGGGAACGCACCAGCACGGTGTACCCGCGACCGCCGTGCGCTTCGAACGTGTCGGTGATTCCCGGCACGCGGATCGGCGATGAACGTCAAGTCCTTCGACCTCTGTAGCGTCATCCGAGAGTAGCTCAATTGATCGACCATCTGTGGCTGAGATGGCCATTCTGTTCACCGCGGATGCTCCAGCGCCGGACAAGTGCCGTCATGGGCGACTTCTCCCAACTCCTCCTCGGCAAACTCGATGAGCCCGCTTGGCATAGCCTTCACCGCGACCTGCGGGCGATAGGCCCGGATCTACCGTTTCCGCTTGGGCTGAGCGGCGGGTCGCGACGCACGAATGCCCTGCTGTGCCACGGTGGATCCGGGATAAGGGGCTCATCGGAAATTCGGGTGGGGTGAGTCGTGGGTGAGTCGTCCGGCGGCCAGGATCATTCGGAGTCGGTAGTTGCTCGGGTTGCGGAACCCGCGGGCGATGCGGCGGTGGAGTTCGATAATCCCGTTGACGGCCTCGGTGTCGCCGTTGTTCGCGCGGACGGTGGTGAAGTAGCCCAAGAACTGTGCGGACCAAGACCTCGGCGTCCGGCCGAGTCTGGCAACTCGGGGACCGGGCAGGTGTGGAACGACTCGAGCACCGCGAGGGCGATCTTCTTGCCCCTGTCCAGGTTCTTGGTCGCGAATGCTGAGCGAAGCCGTTGGTAGGCCTGCCAGGTGATGGTGACCTCACACGTCGGGTCACCGGCTTCGAGGCCGGCGTCGATCCGTTGGATCTGGCGTTCGGTGAGTTTCTCGACGCCGGCGCGTAGGGCGTTGCGGATGCGGTAGAGCGGGTCGTTCTTGCGGCCACGGTGGCCGAGTTGTTCCTGTTGGACCCGACGCCGGGTCTCCTCCATCGCCTGGAGACCCGCTTGACCACGTGAAAGGGGTTATGCCGATGTCGGCATAATCCGTTTTATGCCGACGTCCCGGTTATGCCGATGTCGGCGGGAAGGGCGTTGCAGGGCAGGCGCGAAGCGGCGGCGAGGTCGGCATAATCTGGGTCGCGTGAGGCTGGTTTCTCTCCGACTGGAAGGAACCAGACCCATGCATTCCACTCCCGATCCGGTTCACGTTCGGTTCACCGGCCCGCTGATGCAATTCGTGTCCGGGCTGGCCGAGGAACTTGCCCTCCTCGGCTACACGGCCACCTCGGCGACGGCCCAGATGCAACTTGCAGCTCACCTTTCTCGGTGGCTGGAGTCCCAGAGCATGGGCCTGGGAACCCTGACGGGGCCGGCGATCGAACGGTTCCTGGCCCAGCGACGCGCCAACTACACGAACCACTACTCGGTGCAGGCCCTGGGTCCGGTCCTTGGCTATTTGCGGCGTCAAGGCGTGGTCCCGACGACGGTCGAGCCGGCACCGACGTCGCCAGCCGAGGTGTTGTTGGCTCGGTACCGCGACTACCTGATCGACGTTCGCAACCTGAGCGGTCCGGTTGCCCGCGCTTACTCGCATTGGGTGAGGCCGTTCGTCGTGGACCGGACCAACACCGAAGGACAGGTTGGCCTCGCGGAGTTGACCGCCCGCGACGTCGCCCAGTTCCTGACCGCATATCTGCCGAGGATGACGCGGAAGACGGCTCAGATGACCGCATGCGCGCTTCGCTCGTTCCTGCGTTTCGCGCACGACCAGCAGCTGATCCAGGTTGCCCTTGCTGACGCGGTTCCGGCGGTCGCGAACCGCAGACTCTCCGGGCTGCCCCAAGCGCTGACCCCAGCGGAGGTCGACGATCTTCTGCTCGCATGCGATCGATCCAGCCCGGTCGGACGTCGGGACTTCGCGGTGATCACCGTGCTGCACCGGTTGGGACTGCGCTGCGCCGAACTCAACGCGCTGCGGCTCGACGAGGTGGACTGGCACTCGGGAACCCTGACCGTCCACGGCAAGGGCAACCAGACCGACCTGCTGCCGTTGCCGGTCGACGTCGGCCAGGCAATGGGACTACCTGCGCGACGGGCGACCCCCAACCACGGCCCGGAACCTGTTCGTGACGGCACGAGCACCCCACACCGCCTTGGCGACCTCAAGTGTCAGTTGCATCGTGGCCCGGGCCGCAGAGCGTGCCGGGTTGGGCACGGTCCATGCGCACCGTTTGCGTCACACCACGGCGAGCCGCACCCTCAACGCCGGGGCGAGCCTGGAAGAAGTCGCGCACCTGCTGCGTCACGCCAGCCCGGCCACGACCACGATCTACGCCAAGACCAACCAGACCAGACTGGCGACGTTGATGCGGCCATGGCCCGCCGAGCCCACCGAGCCGATCCTCGGCGGCCAGTCATGAGCACGGGGCGCGAGGAGCTCGAGCAGCTGGTCGCCGACTACCTCACGGTGCGCCGATCGCTGGGATACAAGCTCATCGACGCCGAGTACATCCTGGACCGGTTCGTGGCCTACCTGCACGATCACGGCGTCCACGGTGTGACCGTGCTGGATGCCCTCGGGTTCGCGACGGCACCCCCGGTGCGCTCGCCACGCACACAGGCGTTGCGCCTCTCAGCGATCCGGTGCTTCACCCGGTGGGCTCATTGCCAAGACCCCGACATCGAGGTACCCCCGGCCAGACTCCTGCCGGCCAGACCCACCCGGGTCGCGCCCTACATCTACACCGCCGAGGAAATCCAGGCCCTGCTGGACGCTGCCGGGCTGCTCAGGCCCGAACTGCGGGCAGCCACCTACCGGACCCTGATCGGGTTGATGGCCGCCACCGGGATCCGCACCGGGGAGGTCGTCGCCTTGGATATCGCCAGCCTCGACCAGGTGTGCCAGACCCTGACGGTCCGGGGCAAGTACGACAAGATCCGGCTGCTCCCCTTGCACCCGAGCGTCGTCGAAGCCTTGACCGGTTACCTCCAACAACGAGATCGGCTGCTGCCTGCGGCGGCGTGCCCCGCGCTGCTGATCTCGACCAAGGGCACCAGGCTGCGTCCCTCCAACGTCCATCCCACGTTCCGCGGGCTCGCCGACCAGGCCGGGCTGAAGCCAGCCTCGTCGTCGTGTCGTCCGCGGCTACACGATTTCCGCCATTAGGCGGAGGGCTGGGTTATGCGCCCTGTCGGGCTGCCTGGGCTGGTCAGAGCGGTGCCGGCGGGCCTTTCTGTCCGCATAATCCTCTCGCAGGGTCAGGGCCCCAAGGAGTCGAGCCAGCCGATCAAGGAGGGGTCCAGCGTCCAGTCCGGCAGGGCGTCTGGGGTGAGTGGCTCATAGGCATTCTCGATCGCTTTGCGTTTGGCCTCGGCGTCTGCGCGGGCGTAGATCTCGGTGGTGGATACTTCGGCGTGGCCGAGCAGGTCGCGGATGTAGATCAGGTTGACGCCGGCCTGGATCAGGTGCATCGCCCTGGTGCGCCGAAGTGTGTGGGGTGTGACCGGCTGTCCGGGTGCCCATCTGGGGTCGGATGCCCGGACGGTCCGCACGTAGCGGGCCAGGAGTTTGGCGATCCCGGACCGGGTCAACCTGGAGTGGCTTGGTCCGTGGAACAGTGGGTCCGCGTCGGCGCCGAGTCCGGGGTGCGGGTCGCGGTGTTCGAGGTAGTCGGCGATGAGCCGGGCGGTTGGCTCCATCACGGGCACGTATCGGATCTTGGCTCCCTTCCCGCGGATCGCCACCGTCATTGGGTTGGAGCGGCGGATGTCTGCGACGTCGAGGTCACAGAGCTCTTGGACGCGGGCGGCGGTGTCGTAGGCCAAGGCGAGTAAGGCGGTGTCCCGGATGGCGCGTGCGCTGGCCGCGCCGGGTTCGGCGAGTAGCGCTTTGATCTCATCTCCCGTCAGGTGTCCCAGCTCTGGGGCCGGGGTCTTCTTCTGCCGGATCGCGAGGACTTGGGTGACTTGGTCGAGCCTGTCTGGCTGCTCGGCGGCGGTGTAGCGGCAAAACGACTTGATCACCGCGAGGCGCTGGTTGCGGGTGGCCGTCGAGCAACCCCTCTCGATCTCCAGCCAGTCCAGGAACCGTAAGACCCGGGGCCGGTCGATGTCGGCCAGGCGCAGCCGCTCGGGCGGGATGTGCTCTGAGTCTCGAAGCCAGGTGAGCAGCAGCTTCATCGCGTCTCGGTAGGAGGCGATGGTCCTTGGTGAGGCTGCGCGCTCTCCGGCCAGGTGGTCGGTGAAGAACTTCGTCAGCCAGCGCCCGGCAAGGTCTGGTGGCGGTGCGTGCTGCGGGCTCACGACTGGTCCTCGGGTGGGACGGGGATGGCGTAGCCGAACCGGATCTGGGCTTTGGCCATCACTTCGGGATGGGCATCCGCGGTCAACCTCAGGTAGTACTGGGTGCCGCGAAGGTCGGCGTGGCCCATGTAGCACGCCAGGTAGGGCAGCATCACG
>JBPCQY010000031.1:0-11273 GCA_050997635.1 Nocardioides sp. | reverse complement strand
CACCGTGATCGGCGCCTGCACCCAGGCGCCGGTGCTGCGCTCGGGTGCCGAGCCGGGCGACGTGCTCGCGCTGTGCGGGCGGCAGGGCTGGGCGGCCGGGGGACTGGCCGTGCTCGGGCGCGGCTTCCGCTCGCCCCGGGTGCTGGTGGAGGCGAACCGCCGCCCGGAGCCGCCGTACGCCGCGGGCCCGGAGGCCGCCGAGGCCGGCGCCACCGCGATGATCGACATCTCCGACGGCCTGCTCGCCGAAGCGGGCCACCTCGCCGACGACTCCGGGGTGGCGATCGACGTACGCCGCGACGCGTTCGTCGTACCCGAGCCGCTCGTCGCGGTCGGCGCCGCGCTGGGAGCCGACCCGCTGAGCTTCATCCTGGGCGGCGGCGACGACCATGCGTTGCTGGCGACCTTCCCCGCCTACGCGGCCCTGCCGGCCGGGTGGACCGCCGTGGGCTCGGTGGCCGACGGCTCCGGCGTCACCGTCGACGGGGGCGAGTACGACGGCCCGACCGGCTGGTCGCACTTCTGAGAAAGACAAAGACCGTCACCCTCCTCGGTGACGGTCCGTGTTCGTCTCAGGCGGATCTCGACCCGGCGGCTCGTCCCGCGTCGCTTCGCTCCACGCACGTCGCCTTGCTCGATCTTCCGCGCTGACGCGATGTCGGCTTCGCCGTGATCGCTAGCGCGTCACCTTGCCGGCCTTGAGGCAGCCGGTGCACACGTTGAGGCGCTTGGGGGTGCCGTTGACGGTGGCACGCACACGCTGGATGTTGGGGTTGAAGCGGCGCTTGGTGATCTTGCGCGACCACGGCCGGTTGTTGCCGAAGCCCGGCTTCTTGGCGCAGATGTCGCAGACGGCAGCCACGGGAGCACTCCTGAATCGTGGATATTGAATGGGGGCCCGACCGAGCGGGCAACCGGAAAAGCGTAGCCGATGCCCGGCGCGCCGGGCGAATCGCTGCGGCTCCACTACTGTGACGGCCACATCATCCGACACCACGAGGGCAGGCATGCAAGCACCCCGCAGCGGCCTCTTCTCGCTTGCGGTCGTCCTCCGGTTCGTCGACGTCGCCACCGATGCCCTTGGCGCCGCGCGTGAGGAGATCGACGCCCTCAACGTCTACCCCGTGCCCGACGGCGACACCGGCACCAACCTGTTCCTCACCGTCAGTGCCGCGCGCGACGCGGTCCGAGAGGCGGTCGGTCCGGACCCGTCCGACGACGCCCTCGGTACGGCGCTGCGGGCGCTGCGCCGCGGGGCCCTTCTCGGCGCCCGCGGCAACAGTGGGGTGATCCTGAGCCAGATGCTCGGGGCGATCGCCCAGCGCATCGCCCGGGCCCGGCCCGACGAGCGCACCTCCGTCGTCGTGGCCGAGGCCCTCTGCGAGGCCACCGACGCGAGCTACGCCGCCGTCGGCACCCCCGTCGAGGGCACCATGCTGACGGTCGCCCGGGCCGCGTCGGACGCCGCGGTCACCGGGGCCGAGCGACCCGACGCGCGGTCCCGTGACGTGTTCACCGCGGCAGCGGCGGCGGCTCGCATCGCCCTCGAACAGACGCCGACCCAGCTGCAGGTGCTCCGTGACGCGGGCGTCGTCGACGCCGGTGGACGCGGCGTGAGCGTCGTGCTCGACGCGGCCGAGACGGTGCTGACCGGTCGTCGCCCGATCCCCGCCCGCACCCGGCTCGGCGCCCACCAGATCCCGGTGCCGATGCCCGCGGACGACCTGAGGCCGGACGGACCCTCGTATGAGGTGATGTATCTCCTCGACGGGGACGACGAGCACCGGGTCACCACGCTGCGGGGCACCCTCGCAGGCCTCGGCGACTCGCTGGTGGTGGTGGGCGGCGAGGGGCTGTGGAACGTGCACGTGCACGTCGACGACGTGGGCGCCGCGCTCGAGGCCGGCATCGAGGCCGGCCGGCCGCACCGGGTGCGGGTCACCCACTTCGCCGAGCAGGTTGCCGCGGCGCGCGCGAAGTCAGAGCAGCGGGCTGCCGAGCGCGCGGGACGTCGTACCGTCGCCGTCGCGGCCGGGCCAGGCCTCGCCGCACTGTTCGCCGAGGCAGGCGCCGTGGTCATCGAGGGCGGGCCAGGTCGCCGGCCCTCCACGGGTGACCTGCTCACCGCGATCGACGAGTCGGGGGCGGGCGAGGTCGTGATCCTGCCCAACGATCCCGACACCATCCGGGCCGCCGGCATCGCCGCCCGCATCGCCGAGGAGGACCACGGCGTCCGGGTCGCCGTCATCCCGACCGAGGCGCAGGTCCAGGGCCTCGCCGCGCTGGCGGTGCACGAGCCGGCGCGCGGCTTCGACCAGGACGTCCTCGAGATGACCGCGACCGCCCGCCACACCCGCCACGGGGCCGTCACGGTCGCCGTCCGGAAGGCCATCACCATGGCCGGCCCCTGCGAGCCGGGCGACGTGCTCGGCGTGGTAGCCGGCGACTTCGCCGTCGTCGGGCACGACCTCGAGGTGGTCGCCGCCGACGTCCTCGACCGGCTGCTGGGCGGCGGTGGCGAGCTGGTCACCCTCGTCGGAGGTGCGCAGGCACCCGACGGGCTGGCCGACGCCTGCGTCCGCTACCTCGAGGAGCACCATGCCCATGTCGACGCGATGGTGTACGACGGTGGGCAGGACCGTTACCCGCTGCTCATCTCCGTCGAATAGGAGCGCCGCGTGATCAGCCTCGACTCCCCGGTCGCGACCGTCCTGGGTGCCCTGAAGCCCGCCAAGGGCAAGAAGATCGTCGAAGGGCTCGGCCTGCACACCGTCGACGACCTGCTGCGCCACTTCCCGCGGCGCTACGTCAAGACCGGCGAGCTGACCCGGGTCGAGAGCCTCACCAGCGGCGAGATGCTGACCGTGGTCGGCGAGATCGTCCGCAGCGACGTGCGCAGCTACACCGACCGTCGTACCGGCAGGCCTGCCTACCGGCTCGAGACGGTGCTGCGCGCCGACGGCGCCGACCTGCGGATCTCGTTCTTCGCCAAGAGCAAGCATGTCTCCGACTGGCAGGCCGCTCGGCTGCCCCTGGGGCGACGCGGCATCTTCGTCGGCCAGGTCAGCTCGTTCCAGGGGCAGTGGCAGCTCACCAACCCGCAGATGGCGCTGTTCGGTGCCGGCCCGGGCGGCGCCCAGGGGGAGGAGGCCGAGGTCACGCTCGAGTCGCTCGGTGAGTTCTACCCGATCTATCCTCAGACCAAGGGGGTCGACTCGTGGGACCTCCAGCGGGCGATCAGCTTCGCGCGCACGGTCGTCGACGACTTCCCCGACCTCCTGCCCGACGACGTACGACGCGACCACGGCCTTCTCGACACCGCCACCGCCCTCGGCTGGATCCACGCGCCCGACGACTGGTCCCAGATCAGCCGGGCGCAGCGCCGGTTCCGCTTCGACGAGGCGCTGGTGACCCAGCTGGTGCTGGCCCGTCGCCGGGCCGCCCAGCGCGATCTCGGCGGCCAGGCTCGCACGGGCGCGGACGCCCGGCTGGCGGCAGCGTTCGACGAGCGACTGCCCTTCGAGCTGACCCGGGGCCAGCGCGCGGTCGCTGCGGAGATCGAGCACGACCTCGCGCAGCCCCACCCGATGAACCGGCTGCTCCAGGGCGAGGTCGGCTCCGGCAAGACCCTGGTGGCGCTGCGGGCGATGCTGCGGGTCATCGACTCCGGTGGTCAGGCGGCGCTGCTGGCGCCGACCGAGGTGCTCGCCCAGCAGCACCACCGCTCGGTCACCGCCATGCTGGGCGACCTCGCCGCCGGCGGGATGCTGGGTGGCGCTGCCGACGGCACCACCGTCGCGCTGCTGACCGGCTCGATGCCCAAGGCATCCCGGGCCGAGGCGATGTCACGCGCCGCGAGCGGCGAGGCCGGCATCGTGATCGGCACCCATGCGCTCCTGGAGGAGAAGGTGCAGTTCGCCGATCTCGGCCTCGTCGTGGTCGACGAGCAGCACCGCTTCGGGGTCGAGCAGCGGGCGGCCCTGACCGACAAGGCCGGCAGCCCCCCTCACGTGCTGGTGATGACCGCCACGCCGATCCCGCGCACGGTGGCGATGACGGTCTTCGGCGACCTCGAGGTCTCCACACTGGCCGAGCTGCCGGCCGGCCGCGCGCCGATCCAGACGACCGTCGTACCCCTGGACGACCAGCCCGGCTGGGTCGACCGGGTCTGGGCGCGGGTGCGCGAGGAGGTCGCGGCGGGTCACCAGGCGTACGTCGTGTGCCCGCGGATCAGCGGTGACCAGCTCGAGCAGGGCGAGGAGGACCAGCCCGAGCTCGACGACGAGGGGAACGAGCGAGCCCGGCCGACGAGCCGCAGTGCTGCGGAGGAGGTCGTCGAGGAGCTGCGCGGCGGCCCGCTCGCAGGGTTGCGGGTCGGCCTGCTGCACGGCCGGCTGGCCCCCGACGAGAAGGACGCCACCATGCGGGCCTTCGCCGCCGGCGAGGTCGACGTACTCGTCTCGACCACGGTCGTGGAGGTCGGCGTCGACGTCGCCAACGCCACCGCCATGGTGCTGCTCGACGCAGACCGCTTCGGCATCTCCCAGCTCCACCAGCTCCGCGGCCGGGTTGGTCGCGGAGGCCTGCCGGGGCTGTGCCTGCTCGTCACGCGGGCCGAGACCGGGTCGCCGGCGCGCGAGCGGCTCCACGCCGTCGCGGCGACCACCGACGGCTTCGAGCTCAGCCGCGTCGACCTCGAGCAGCGGCGGGAGGGCGACGTGCTCGGGCGCAGCCAGTCTGGCTTCCGCAGCAGCCTGCAGAATCTCCGCGTGCTTCGTGACGAGAAGACGATCATCGAGGCGCGGGAGGCCGCCGAGAAGGTTCTCGCGGCCGATCCCAGGCTCGGCACCGCACCCGAGCTCGCGCGACGGGTGGCACAACTGGAGCAGTCGGGGCAGTCTGCCTACATGGAGAAGTCATGACGGCGCCCGTCCCGGGGCTCCGGGCGTCGTGACCCGGATCATCGGCGGATCCGCCGGGGGGCGTCGCCTCCGGGCTCCGCGTGGTGTGGCCACGCGGCCGACCAGCGACCGGGTGCGCGAGGCGCTCTTCTCCAGCATCGAGGCGTGGTGCGGGTCGCTGGGCGGGCTCCGCTTCCTCGACCTGTACGCCGGGTCGGGTGCGATCGGTCTCGAGGCGTGGTCGCGCGGGGCGGGGGTGGTCACGCTCGTCGAGCACGACCGTCATACGGCGTCCCTGATCAGCGCCAACGCCCGAGAGATCGGGTTTCCCCGGGCCGACGTGGTGGTCGCGCCGGTCGCGACGACCCTGCGCTCGGCCCCGTCCACGCCGTACGACGTGGTGTTCCTGGACCCGCCGTACCCCCTCTCGGACGGTGACGTTGACGGTGCGCTGGCCTCGCTGGCCGGGAACGGCTGGCTGGTGCCCGGCGCGATGGTGGTCGTCGAGCGCGCCAGCCGCAGCCGGGAGCCGGGCTGGCCCGACGGCGTGTCCGGCGCCCGCCACAAGAAGTACGGCGAGAGCGTGCTTTGGTACGGTCACGCCCCCACCGACTGAGCCGAGGAGTACGCCGTGCGCCGAGCCGTCTGCCCCGGGTCGTTCGACCCGGTCACCCTCGGCCATCTCGACATCGTGCGCCGGGCCTCGGAGCTCTTCGACGAGGTCGTCGTCGCCCTCGGCACCAACCTCACCAAGAACCGCCTCTTCACCGCCGACGAGCGGATCGCGATGCTCGAACGCGCCTGCGCCGACCTCGGCAACGTCAGCGTGGAGGGCTTCACGGGCCTGGTCACCACGTTCTGTGCCGAGCGCGGGATCGGTGCGATCGTCAAGGGCCTGCGGGCCGCCGCCGACTTCGACTACGAGCTGCAGATGGCGCAGATGAACTCCTCGCTCACCGGCGTCGAGACGGTCTTCTTGCCCACCAGCCCCGAGCGCGGCTTCGTCTCATCCTCCCTGGTCAAGGAGGTCGCCGGCTTCGGGGGCGACGTGTCGGCGTTCGTCCCGGCGTTCGTCCACGAGGCCCTGACCGAGCGGCTGGCCCGCTGACCGACGGCGCGTTTTGTGGGGGAGCGGTCCCACCGGTACTCTTCTCGCTGATCTGCAGAGTGCCGGAACCGGAAGTAGACCACTGAGCAAACTGGACCCGAGAGCGCCGCTCGTGCTCGATACTCGCGAGCTCGGCCGCCGCCCGGGGTCCCAACGCGAGGTGTCGCGGACGGTGCCGGCCCCCGCAGATCTGGGCATCGAGGTTCTTCGTGTCCCCGAAGGCACGCCGGTCGAGCTCGACCTGCGCACCGAGGCGGTCATGGAGGGCGTCCTGGTCACGGGTACGGCGCAGGCCGGGCTCGACGGCAAGTGCGCGCGGTGCCTGGGGCCGATCTCCGACGAGATCGAGGTTCGGTTCCAGGAGCTGTTCGTCTACGACGACCTGGGCGTCGACTCCGACGAGGAGCTCGAGGTCAGCATGCTGCAGGACGACCTGGTCGACCTGGAGCCCCTGCTGAGGGATGCGGTGGTGCTCGCACTGCCGTTCCAGCCCTTGTGTGAGGACGACTGTCCCGGATTGTGCACCGAGTGTGGTGCCCGGCTCGCGGACGACCCGCACCACGCACACGAGGAGCCGGTGGACCCGAGGTGGGAAGGTTTGACCCGGCTCGACCTGGGCGACAAATAGTAGTTACGGCGGCCTTGCGGCCTGAGGTAGTAGGAGAAAACAGTGGCTGTCCCGAAGCGGAAGATGTCGCGCAGCAACACGCGCCACCGTCGCTCGCAGTGGAAGGCCGTCGCGCCGTCCCTGGTGACGTGCGCGAACCCGGCCTGCGGTGCCAAGCACCTGCCCCACCGTGCGTGCGGCCAGTGCGGCCAGTACGGCGCCCGCGCCGACCGCCGTCAGGTTCTCTGAGCACCGGGCCGACGGGACCGGTCCGCTGAACTACAGCGACCTTCGCGCCGCGCTCGGCGATCCCACGTTGGATGCCGAGCTGCTCGACCGCGCCCTGACCCACCGGTCCTACGCCTATGAGAACGGCGGCCTGCCGACCAACGAGCGACTGGAGTTTCTCGGCGACTCGGTGCTCGGCGTCGTTGTGACCGAGACGCTCTACACGACCCACCCCGACCTCTCCGAGGGTCGGCTCGCCAAGCTGCGGGCCGCCGTCGTCAACGCCCGCGCGCTGGCCGGCGTCGGCCGTGGCATCGGGATCGGCACCCAGGTCAAGCTCGGCCGGGGCGAGGAGGCCACCGGCGGGCGTGACAAGGCGTCGATCGTCTCCGACACCGTCGAGGCGGTGATCGGGGCCGTCCACCTCTCCGGCGGCTTCGAGGTCTCCGCGGCCGTCGTGCACCGCCTCTTCGACCCGCTCGTCGCCGCGGCGTCCGAGATGGGCGCCGGGCTCGACTGGAAAACCTCACTCCAGGAGCTCTCCGCCGAGCACAGCTTCGGCGTGCCCGAGTACGTCATCGAGGACGAGGGCCCCGACCACCTGAAGGTCTTCACCGCGCACGTCCGCGTCAACGACCACCTGTACGGCAACGGCGTCGGCCGGTCGAAGAAGGAAGCCGAGCAGGCCGCGGCCGAGACGGCGTACGGCGAAATTCTCGCCGGCCTTCCGACTGCCACCGCCTGACTGTTCGCGTGCCCGAGCTGCCCGAGGTCGAGACGGTCCGCGACGGGCTCGAGCGCCACGTCGTCGGCGCCACGGTGAGCGCCGTCGAGGTGCTTCATCCGCGGCCCGTACGCCGCGACCACCGCGGGCCGGCCGGCTTCGCCACGGCCCTCACCGGCCGGACTTTCACCGGCGCCCGTCGGCGCGGCAAGTACCTCTGGCTGCCCCTGGACCAGGGTGACGCCCTCCTCGGTCACCTCGGCATGAGCGGCCAGCTGCTCGTCGCGCCGGTCGGTCACCCCGACGACCGCCACCTGCGCGTGCGGATGACCCTCGACTCCGGCCTCGAGCTGCGGTTCGCCGACCAGCGGATGTTCGGCGGCCTCGCGATCTCCACCGGCGGCGCGGAGCTGCCGCCCGAGATCGCCCACATCGCCCGCGACCCGCTCGACCCGCTCTTCGACGACGCGGCGTTCATCGCCCGCGCCCGGCGCCGCCGCTCGGGCATCAAGCGGCAGCTGCTCGACCAGACCCTGGTCTCCGGGGTCGGCAACATCTACGCCGACGAGGCACTGTGGGCCGCCCGGGTGCACGGCGAACGCCCCGGCGACCGGCTCACCCGGGCCCAGGTGAGCACCGTCCTCGACGAGGCCCGCGCGGTCATGACGGCCGCCCTGGGCCAGGGCGGCACGAGCTTCGACGCGCTCTACGTCAACGTCAACGGCGAGTCGGGCTACTTCGACCGCTCGCTCGCGGCGTACGGACGCGAGGGGCACCCGTGCCGGCGCTGCGGTACGCCGATCCGTCGGGTCTCCTTCATGAACCGGTCGTCGTACTTCTGCCCGGTCTGCCAGCCGGTGCCGCGGGTGCGGCGGACCGTCGCGCGCTGACCGGACGGACGGATTGACCCGGAGCCCCATGCCTGTCACTCTGGAAGGCGGCCCCCTTCTCGGGCCCACCCCCTCGGGGGCCTCCATCCGGAAGGCTAGAGACTTCATGGCCAAGGCGCTGATCGGCTACCTGCACAGCGACCTTCGGACCCCGGCCCGCCTGGCATTGGAGAACACCCGCCTGCGTGGGCGCGTGGCCGAGCTCGAAGTGCTCGTGACCCGTCTCCTCGAGGAGAACGACAAGCTGGCGGTCGCCCAGGCCGCCGCCGTGCTCGACCTCGAGCCGGCACCCGAGCTGGCGTCGGTCTGACCGACCGCGGATCGCTCCGGGCGCCGGCCGGGCTCAGCCCGCAGCGCGCCGCAGTGAGCGCCGCCCTCCGTCGCCGGAGGAGTTGCCCCGCGACCACGAATTGCTGGGCAATCCCACCCTTGGGGGTGAGAAATCACCGACTTCTTCTACCATCTTGTGCGCTTGCAGAAACCTGCAGGTCGGGTTTCCTCGACTTCGGTCCTGGTGTCGGCAAAGGTGACGCGATGGCCAGGGTGACACCGCGTTACCCACAGGACTGGCCTCGACCTCAGGAGTTTCACACGTGAGAAACCGACTCATCGCCGCCGTGGCCGGCGCGGCCGCACTCGCGGTCGCCTCGCTGACCGCGGGCGTCCAGGGCGCCGACGCAGCCTCCGCACAGGGCGGCCTGCACGCCCACCGCGTCTGCGCCACCACCCCGGCCGCCGGCTCCGCCACCTGCTTCGCCAAGGTCCTGGTCAACGCCAAGGGAGCGATCCCCAACGCGACAGCGCCGCTCGCCTCGGCCCTCTCACCGGCCCAGGTGCGCAGCGCCTACAACCTCAACGCCACCAGCGGCGCGGGCCGCACGGTCGCGATCGTGGACGCCTACGGCTACACCAACCTCGAGCGCGACCTGTCGATCTACCGCAACCAGTACGGCATTCCCGCGTGCACCACGGGCAACGGCTGCCTCAAGATCATCGACCAGACCGGTGGCACCTCGCTGCCACGCGTCAACGTCGGCTGGTCGCAGGAGCAGGCGCTCGACGTCGACGCCGTTTCGGCCACCTGCCCCGACTGCAAGATCCTCATGGTCCAGGCCAAGTCGGCGAGCTTCGCCGACCTCGGCACCGCCGTGAACACCGCTGCCCGGCGGTCCGGTGTGGTAGCGATCTCCAACAGCTACGGCGGCGGCGACGCAGCCGACACGACGTACGGCGGCTACTACAACCACCCGGGTATCGCGGTCACCGCGTCGACCGGTGACAACGGCTACCAGGGCGGGTCCTACCCAGCCTCGTCGTCCTACGTGACCGCTGTCGGCGGTACCTCCTTGCAGATGTCGGGCCTGTCCCGCGGCAGTGAGACCGTGTGGAGCGGTGCCGGCTCCGGCTGCTCGACCTACAACGCCGCGCTGGCGGCTGCCGCGCCGTACAACACCGGCTGCGCCAAACGCGCGATGGCCGACGTGTCCGCCGCGGCCGACCCGAACACCGGTGGCCTGAGCGTCTACGCGCCGACCAGCCGTTCCGCTTCGACGTGGTCGCAGTACGGCGGGACCAGCGAGTCCTCGCCGATCATCGCGTCGGTGTACGCCCTCGCCGGTGCTGGTTACAGCAACGCGACTCCGTACAGCAACACCGCCTCGCTGAACGACATCACCTCCGGAAGCAACGGCACCTGCCCCACCACCCAGTGGTGCAATGCCCGCACCGGCTGGGACGGCCCCACCGGCCTCGGTACGCCGAACGGCACCGGGGCGTTCTGACCGGCAGCATCATCCTCACCCGCGAAGGGGTCGCCCGCACGGGCGGCCCCTTCGTGCGTCTGCGGCCGCTCAGCCCTCGCCGGGGTCGTCGCCGCGCACCTCGGACGGCATCGACCGCGCGGCGTACGTCTGCCAGTTGCGCTCCAGCGCCTCCATCAGCTGGGTCACCATCAGCGGGGACAGGTTGACCCGCGAGACGACCTGACCCGGCGTGCCGCCCTCGTCCTGCCGGGCGAAGTCGAGACGCACGAAGTCGATGGTGAACTCGTAGGGACTGTGCGAGACGGCGGCAAAGTTGGCCCACACGCCACCGGTGAGCTCGTCGGGCAGGTTGATGCGCAGGCTCGGGGGGCCGTCGGGTGCGGCGTGCGGATCCATGAGGGGAGGTTACCCGCGCCAGCGTGGGTTGCCCGCTAGCGTGGGCCCGTGAGCAACAGGTGGGGGATGGCCAGGCCCGGACGAGGCTCCGAGGACGGCTGGTTCCGCCTCGGCAGCATTGACGTGAACACCGTGCTGCTCGTCGTGGTGCTGGTGATCGTCTCGGTCATCGAGTGGGCGGTCGAGCCGATGGGCAAGCCGGTGCAGAACCTCCTCACCCTCGACCCCGACCCTGTGCTCCACGGCCAGCTGTGGCGCCTGGTCACCTGGCCGATCGCCTACCCCGGCGGCATCGGGCTCTTCGACGTGGTGGCGATCTTCATCTTCTGGTACTTCGGCACCGAGATCGAGTCGCAGCTCGGCAGGAAGAAGATGGCCTGGTTCCTGGGCCTGGTCACGGTCGGCCTCGCGCTCCTGTGGATGGCGGTCGTCGAGCTCTCCAGCCTGTACGGCGTCCTGTCGTCGCTGGGTCAGCTCGAGCTGATGGTGCTGCTGCTGTTCATCGCCGAGAACCCCCACCGCCGATTCTTCTTCAACATCCCCGGCTGGGTCATCGGCGTGATCATCGTGGCCATCGAGGTGCTCGGCTACGTCGGCAAGCGCGAGGGGCTGCTGCTGCTCAACTTCGCGCTGGGGCTCGTGCTGACCGCGATTGT
>JBPCQY010000186.1:0-6087 GCA_050997635.1 Nocardioides sp. | reverse complement strand
ATGGCCGAACGCGCCATCGCCGCCCTCGGCGGGGTGACCCATCTCAAGGTCAGCACCACCCGGCCCCAACCTGGGACCCCGAGCATCACCACCGACCCCACCGCCACCGTCACCCTGCCCATCTACGAGCTGGGTGAGAAGGTCGCGACCAGGGTCGCGTTCGGTGCCGCCATCGCTGCCCTGGCCGCCCGACCCGAGGTCGTCGTGGTGGACGGCGAGGTCGGCAACTCCACTCACGCCGAGGAGTTCGGCAAGGTCGCCCCAGAGCGCTACTTCGAGATGTTCATCGCCGAGTGCCAACTCGTCGCCACCGCGGTCGGGCTCGCGGTCCGCGGCTACGTACCCTTCGCCGCCACGTTCGCGGTGTTCTTCTCCCGCGCCTACGACTTCATCCGGATGGCCGGCATCTCCCAGGTGAACATCCGCCTGGTCGGCTCACACGCCGGCGTCGAGATCGGCGAGGACGGACCCTCGCAGATGGCACTGGAGGACCTGGCTGCGTTGCGCGCCGTGCACGGTTCGGTCGTGCTCTATCCCGCCGACGCGACCGCCACCGCCGCACTGACCGCGCTGATGGCCGATACCGAGGGCATCGTCTACCTGCGCACCACGCGTGGTGCCTACCCGGTGCTCTACGGCCCCGAGGCGTCCTTCCCGGTCGGCGGCTCCAAGACCCACCGTGCCTCACCTGAGGACCAGGTCGCGCTGGTCGGTGCGGGGGTGACCCTGCACGAGTGCCTGGCCGCCGCCGACGAGCTCGCCACCGCCGGCATCACGGCGAGGGTGATCGACGCCTACTCGGTCAAACCCATCGACCGCGAGACTCTGGTCGACGCTTGCCGGGTCACCGGCAGCCGTCTGGTGGTGGTCGAGGACCACTACCCCGAGGGCGGGCTCGGTGGAGCGGTGCTCGAGGCTCTCGCCGACGCCGACGTACCCGCACTCCACGTCGCCCACCTGGCCGTGCGGGACCTGCCCGGCTCCGGGACACCGGCAGAGCTGCTGAACGAGGCCGGCATCTCGGCGCGTCACATCATTGACGCCGCCCAAGGCCTGGTGACCTCATGACCCCCTCGCCACAGACACCCGTGAGTCCGACCCGACAGCTGCACGAAGCCGGCCAGAGTCTGTGGCTGGATAACATCACCCGCGACCTGCTCGACAGCGGCACGCTGCAGAGCTACGTCACCGAGTACTCGGTCACCGGGCTCACCTCCAACCCCACGATCTTCGACAAGGCGATCGAGGCCGGCGCCGACTACGACGCCGACGTCACGACTTGGAAGGCGGCCGGGGCCTCGGACGAGGAGGTGTTCTTCGAGCTCGCGCTGGCCGACCTGCGTCGTGCCGCCGAGCTGTTCGCGCCGGCCCACGAGCGCAGCGACGGCGTCGATGGGTGGGCCTCCCTCGAGGTCTCACCGCTCCTGGTCCACGACACCGCCGCCACCATTGCCCAGGCCAAGGCTTTGCATGCCAAGGCAGAGCGTCCCAACGTGTTCATCAAGATCCCGGGCACTCCCGAGGGTCTGCCTGCCATCGAGGAATGCATCTTCGCCGGGGTCCCGATCAACGTGACGCTGCTGTTCTCACCCGAGCAGTACCAGGCCTCGGCCGAGGCCTACCTGCGCGGTATCGAACGTCGCGTTCAGGCCGGCCTGGACCCGGCCGTGGCCTCGGTGGGCTCGGTCTTCGTCAGCCGGTGGGACACCGCGGTGGCCGACCGGGTCCCTACCGAGCTGCGCGACCGGCTCGGCATCGCCGAGGCTGCGCTGGCCTACCGCGCCTACCGCGAGCTGCTCGACTCGCCGCGCTGGGGACGTCTGGCCAACGAAGGAGCCCGACCGCAGCGCCTGCTGTGGGCCAGCACGTCCACCAAGAACCCCGACGCGCCCGACGTGCTGTACGTCAGCGAGCTGGCCGCCCCGTTCACCATCAACACCATGCCCGAGAAGACCCTGCACGCGTTCGCCGACCACGGACACGTCGGCGACCTGATGGCGGCCGGCGGCGGCGACGCCGAGCAAACGATCGCGGACTTCGCCACGGCCGGTGTCGACCACCAGGCTCTCGCCGAACAGCTCCAGCGCGACGGTGCGCAGTCCTTCGAGAAGTCGTGGCACAGCCTGCTGGCCAGCATCGCGTCCAAACACGAACAGCTGAGCACGAACGGCTGAGCACCACCGGGGGTTACCCGCTGGTGGTGTCCGGGTCGAGCAGCTCGGACAGGTCCGTGACGACGACGTCGGCGCCGTGTGCACGAAGCTCGTCGGCATGGTCGCGGTGGTCGACCCCGATCACCAGGGCGAAGTGCCCGGCCCTGCCGGCCTCGACCCCGGCGAGGGCGTCCTCGACGACGACGGCACGGTCGGCGCGGACGCCAAGTGCCTTCGCGCCTTCGAGATAGCTGTCCGGCGCCGGTTTGCCGGCCAGGCCACGCTCCTTGACCACGTGCCCGTCGATGCGGGCGTCGAACAGGTCAGCGATCCCGCCCGCCTCGAGCGCGGCCCGGGTGTTCTCGCTGGCCGAGACCACCGCAACCGGAGTTCCCTGTGCAAGCAGCGCCTTCACCAGCGCAACCGCACCCGCGTAGACCTGCACGCCGCTGTCTCGCAGCACCTCGAGGACGAGATCGTTCTTGCGGTTGCCGAGACCGATGACGGTCCGAGCATCCGGCGGGTCGTCGTCAGTGCCCTCGGGGAGCTCGATGCCGCGGGCGGCGAGGAAGTTGCGTACGCCGTCCGCGCGAGGTTCGCCGTCGACGTAGCGGCCGTAGTCAGCGACCGGGTCGAACGGCACGGACGTCGTGCCCGACCGCATCGCCTCCTTGTCGAGGAACTCGTCGAAGGCCTGCTTCCAGGCGGCCGCGTGGACGTCGGCGGTCTTGGTCAGCACCCCGTCCAGGTCGAACAGCCAGCCACCGTAGGCGCCGATGTCCACCGGACCGGAGTCGCCCGGGCGCGGAGCACTCATTGTTCGAGCACCTCGGCGAGCACCACGGCTTCGCTGATCTCGACGGCCTTGCTGGCGGTGAGCAGGGTCAACACTCGCCGCTGGGCCAGCTCGCGCAGATGCGTGAGTGCCTCGGCGCGCTCCGGCTCCTCGAGCTCGGAGCGGTAGCGGCGTCCGAACTCCTCGAAGCGCTCGGGATCGTGGCCGTACCACTTGCGTAGCTCGGTCGATGGCGCGATCTGCTTGCACCACTCGTCCAGGTCCGCGTCCTCCTTGGTCAAGCCGCGCGGCCAGATGCGGTCGACCAGCACCCGCAGCCCGTCTCCGCGCACCCGCTTGTCGTAGGGGCGCCCGACCTTCACCTTGTGCATCTCCGTCACGATCTGCCCTTCCTGTGCCGTGTCATCTTTGCCGGCCGCCGTCCCTGCCGGTGGGAGTGACTGTGTCGTGCAGCTCGGTGCCCGCCAGGTAGCGGCGCAGGTTCTCGATGAACTCGTCCACCACTCGTTCGTCCTCGCGTTCGGAGCGTCCGGCGGTGTGCGGGCTGATGAGCACGTTGGGCAGGTCCCACAGCGGGCTGTCGGCAGGCAGTGGCTCGGTGGCGAAGACGTCGAGAGCCGCGCCGGCCAGCTTGCCCTGCTGAAGCGCCTGGACCAGTGCCGCCTCATCCAGGACACCACCCCCGCTGACGTCGACCACCACGGCACCACTGTGCATGCGACCGATCGCTGCCGAGCCGATCAACCCACGGGTCTGCTCGGTCGACGGCAGGGTGAGTACGACGCTGTGCGCAACGGGCAGCAGGTCGCCCAGGAACCGGGCGGTGCGGATCTCGTCGACGTACGGACAGTCGGTGCGTCCGTTGCGGTTGACGGCGAGCACTCGCATGCCGAACGCCTTGGCCAGCCTGGCCACCTCTACCCCGACCGGGCCGAGGCCGACGACGAGGACGGTGGAGCCGGCCAGCTCGGCCACCGTGTGGTGCCCCCAGCGATGTGCTCGTCCGTCGGCGACCAGCCGAGGCAGGCCCTTGGTGAAGGCGAGGATGCCGAAAACCGCGAACTCGGCCAGCGGTACCGCGTGGACGTCGGTCGCCGATGTGATCGTCACGCGGCCCAGCTCTCGGTCGGTGAGCCCGGCGGCACGCACCTGTTCGTCGGCGTCCTCGGCCAACACCTGGACCCAGCTCAGGCCCGGGTTGGCGCGGACGACTTCGGCCAAGGCGCCCGGAGACCTGTCGGGCAAGCCGAGAAGCACCTCAGCGCCGTCCGGTTCGTGGCGCACCTCGATGCGGTCGTCCACCGCCCGGACGCGCGCAACCAGCTCATCGGCCAACGGGGTGGAGATCGCCACCACCACGCGTTCACTCACCATCGGCCACTCGGTCCTCCCCGGCTTGGGCGTTCGCGGTGTTTCTTACCATAGTCACGGTCAGCACCAAGGTGAGGGCAGCTGTGATGGCGAGCAGCCCGAGCCCGATCGCGTAGGAGTTGGTCCGGCCGTAGAGGTAACCCATCACCAGCGGAGGAAGGAAACCACCGAGCCCACCGGCCGCTCCGACCAGACCAGACACGCCACCGACCCTGGCGGGATCGGTGACCTTGGCAATCAGGGCGAACGTCGCTCCGCTGCCCGAGCCGAGTGCGGCGGCCATTGCGAGGAAGGCGATCGTTCCGATGTGCTCGAGGAGCGGCGTCGTGGCGGCCACCGTCGCACCGACCACCACGACGCCGTACCCGACCGCGAGCACCGGGACAGCGCCGAACCTGTCCGAGAGCCAGCCACCGACCGGGCGTACCAGCACCGCGATCAGCACGAAGCCGGCCATCCGGTCCGCGGCGTCGGCGGGCTGGAGGTTGTACGCGACCTTCAGGTACGACGGCAGGTACACCGAGAACGCGACGTACCCTCCAAAGGCGGGTGGAGGCCTTCTCGAAGACCAGCGCGATGTTGCGACCGGCCAGACGCCGGCGCTCGCTGCCGGCCGCCCTCTCGGCCTTCAGCTCGGCGGACAGGTCGAGCAGGGCGTGCCACTCGGGCACGGTGAAGTCGAGCTCCTTGAGGAAGCTCCTGCCCACCAACGGGTGCGCCGACGAGTCGACCCGACGTGCAGTGTCGATGGATGTCGTGCCGACCGGGCCGGAGGTGCCGAGCATCAGCTGGACGGCCTCGTCGTAGGACACCGCGTCGACGCCGCGCCCCCGGGCAGCGGCGTCATTGATCCGGTGGTGGTGCCGGCCGCTGTCGTGCCCGATCCGGTCGAAGAGCCCGCGGACCCGACGGTTGCCGGTCGATGCGTCGATCAACTCGTACTTCAACGACGAGGACCCGGCATTGAGGACCAGCACCGAAACTTCATGGGCGGGGCTGCCGGTCATCGGGTCACGACGACACGGCTGCGGTAGAGCTTCGGCATGGTCCTACCTCGGTCCTTGGTGTGCGGAGGATTTTCCTCTTCACCCTCGCCCGGTGCGCTCCGTACAGTCAGGGACCTGGGTCCCGCACCCTCAGGACTTTCGGCCCTCACGTCTGCCGCGCATCGGCGTACGTTCGAAGTACTGGCAGATCTCACGTCCGGCCAGCCCCTGTGCCGGCATCTACCTCCGGTGAAGTAAACGAAGGAGAACGCCATGGGCACCGTCGTCATCGTCGTCATCGCGATCGTGGCGCTGCTGTTCCTCGGGCTCGCGCTCGCGGCACGCATCGTCAAGCAGTACGAACAGGGCGTGCTGTTCCGGCTCGGCAAGGTCGTCGGGGTCCGCACACCGGGGCTTCGCTGGATCATCCCGGTCGTGGACGTCATGCACCGGGTCTCGCTGCGCATCATCACGATGCCGATCCAGTCCCAGGGGATCATCACGCGCGACAACGTCAGCGTGGATGTCTCCGCGGTTGCCTACTACCGCGTCGTCGACGCCGTGAAGTCGGTCGTCGCGATCGAGAACGTGCGCGCCGCGATCGACCAGATCGCGCAGACCACGCTACGCAAGGTGGTCGGCCAGCACACGCTGGACGAGATCCTCTCCGAGACCGACCGGATCAACCTCGACATCCGCGAGATCCTGGACGTCAGCACCATCGACTGGGGCGTCGAGGTCACCCTCGTGGAGCTCAAGGACATCCAGCTGCCCGACAGCA
>JBPCQY010000180.1:0-11350 GCA_050997635.1 Nocardioides sp. | reverse complement strand
TCACAGGTCGAGCTTGTAGCCGAGCCCGCGCACGGTGGTGAGGTAGCGCGGGTCCGACGGGTCGGGCTCGAGCTTGGCGCGCAACCGCTTGACGTGTACGTCGAGGGTCTTGGTGTCGCCGACATAGTCGGAGCCCCAGACGCGGTCGATGAGCTGGCCGCGGGTGAGCACCCGCCCGGGGTTGCGCAGGAACAGCTCAAGCAGCTCGAACTCCTTGAGCGGCAGTCGCTGCTCGGTGCCGTCGACTGTGACGATGTGGCGCTCCACGTCCATCCGCACGGGACCGACCTCGAGGGTCATGGGCGCGAGGTCGGGCTCGGCGCCGCGACGGAGTACGGCGCGGATCCGGGCCACCAGCTCGCGGGGGCTGTAGGGCTTGGTGATGTAGTCGTCGGCGCCCAGCTCCAGCCCGACGACCTTGTCGACCTCGTCGTCCTTCGCGCTGACCATGATCACCGGCACGTTGGAGGTGACCCGGATCTGGCGGCACACCTCGGTGCCGGGCAGCCCGGGCAGCATCAGGTCGAGCAGCACGATGTCGGCGCCGTTGCGGTCGAACTCGGTGAGGGCATCCGGGCCGGTGGCGGAGATGGCGACGTCGTACCCCTCCTTGCGGAGCAGGTACGCGAGAGCGTCGGAGTAGCTCTCCTCGTCCTCGACAACGAGCACACGGGTCATGACAGCTCCTCCTGGTGGGACTGCGGAAGCGTCAGGGTGAACGTCGAGCCCTGGCCCTCGACCGACCACACGCGCACCTCGCCGCCGTGGGTGGCGGCAACGTGCTTGACGATGGACAGGCCGAGCCCGGTGCCGCCGGTGGACCGGTGGCGGGCGGGGTCGACCCGGTAGAAGCGCTCGAAGATCCGGTCGAGCTCGGACGTCGGGATGCCGATGCCCTGGTCGACGACCGAGATCTCCACCATGTCGTCCTCGACCTTGGTGCTGACCAGGACCGTCGAGTCGTGGCCCGAGTAGGACACCGCGTTCGCGACGAGGTTGGCGACGGCGGCGCCGACCTGCTCCTCGTTGCCGAAGACGTGCAGGCCGCGTACGCCGCCGGTCACCACCGCGATGTGCTTGTCGCTCGCGTCGATGGAGTTGGCGTCGACCCCGGCACTGATCACCTTGTCGATCGACACCACGGCCGGCGCCTCGAGCGGCTCGTCGCCCTGGAGGCGGGACAGCTCGATGATCTGCTGCACCAGCCGGGTCAGCCGCTCGCTCTCGGTGTGCATCCGGCCCGCGAAGCGACGTACGGCCTCGGGGTCGTCGGCGGCCTCGGCCGCGGCCTCGGCGAGCAGGCGGATCGCGCCCACGGGCGTCTTGAGTTCGTGGGAGACGTTGGCCACGAAGTCACGACGGACCGCCTCGACGCGGCGCTCGCGGGTGCGGTCCTCCACGAGAGCGAGCACCAGCCGCGAGCTGAGCGGCGCGACCCGCGCGGTCACGTGGCGGGACGGGCCCCGGGTGCGCGAGATGACGAGCTCAGTCTCGCGGATCTGCCCGTCGCGGCGTACGTCGCGGACCAGCTCGGCGAGCTCGGCCGAGACCAGCTCGGAACCGCGCACCAGCCCGAGCGCGTACGCCGGGGCCGACGCCTTGAGCACGGTGTCGGTGTCGTCGACGACCACGGCACTGCTGCGCAGCACCGACAGCGCGGTTGCGACTCCCGCCGGGAGCACCGGCTCCTCGGTCGGCGGCTGCTGACGCTGCTGACGCTCACTGATGTGCCACGCGAGTACGGAGCCTCCGGCGACCACCGCTCCGATGAGCGCGGCGAGCGCCGCCTGCGTCGTCGGATCCACACCAGAAGCGTACGCAGAGTTCGCCCGTACGCCGCCCTCGCCGAACGACCGCTCGCGCACTGTTCACCCCGCGTTCACGCCCCGACCCCGGTCGTCCACCTTCGGAACCTAGAGTCCCTCGCATGCGTGATGCCTTCACCGAACAGCTCGACTCCATCTTCGGCGACCTCGCGGAGATCTGCGACCGCGTCGAGTCCGCGGTCCACCTCGCCACCGAGGCGCTGCTCACGGGCGACGCCGAGCTGGCCGAGAAGGTGATCAGCTCCGACGTCGAGATCGACCGGGCCCGCGAGCGCGTCGAGGACACCGCGTTCTCACTGCTCTCGCTG
The DNA here is from genome assembly GCA_050997635.1 of Nocardioides sp. GTDB lineage: Bacteria > Actinomycetota > Actinomycetes > Propionibacteriales > Nocardioidaceae > Nocardioides. The sequence continues at coordinate 9,216 of JBPCQY010000180.1, read as the reverse complement.
CAGCAGCCGGTCGCCAGCGACCTGCGCCTGGTCGTCTCGGCGTTGCGGATCGTCAGCGAGCTCGAGCGGATGGGTGACCTCTCGGAGCACGTCGCCAAGATCGCCCGCCTGCGGGTGCCGCAGATCGCCGTACCCGACCAGGCCCGTCCCACGATGACGCGGATGGCCGAGGTCGCCGAGGACATGGTGCGCCGGGTCTCGGCCATCATCACCGAGCGGGACGTCGAGGCGGCCATCGCCCTCGGGCGCGACGACGAGGTGATGGACCAGCTGCGTCGTACGAGCTTCACCGAGCTGCTCGGCGACGACTGGGAGCACGGCGTCGAGGCTGCCGTCGACATCGCGCTGCTGGGCCGGTACTACGAGCGGATCGCCGACCACGCCGTCTCGGTCGCCAACCGGGTGGTCTTCGTGGTGACCGGGCAGTACCCCGCCGCCGTCGGCTGAGCTTTGGGCTCACCTCCCTCAACGTCAACCTCAACCTCAACCTCAACCTCAACCTGCGGGCGCGGATAGTCCCCGACGAAACGGTTGTCCGATCCCGGCGTGTCGCAACCGTTTCGTCGGGGACTATCCCGAGCGGACGGGAAAGGAGGGGGGTCAGCGGCCCTGGGCGGCCACGGCGGCTGCGGCCGCTTCGGCGGCCTCGGGGTCGAGGTACTCGCCGCCGGCGACGGTCGGACGCAGGTCGTCGTCGAGGCGGTAGACCAGCGGCATGCCGGTCGGGATGTTGAGTCCGGCGATGTCGTCGTCGCTGATGGCGTCGAGATGCTTGATGATGCCGCGCAGGCTGTTGCCGTGGGCCGCCACCAGCACCGTGGCGCCGGTGCGCAGGTCGGGCACCACACTGGCCTCCCAGTAGGGCAGCAGCCGGGCGATGACGTCCTGGAGGCACTCGGTGCGGGGCAGCTCGGCGCCGAGGCCGGCGTACCTCGGGTCACCGGCCTGGGAGAACTCGCTGTCGTCATCCAGCGGCGGGGGCGGGGTGTCGAACGAGCGCCGCCAGAGCATGAACTGCTCCTCGCCGTACTGCTCGAGGGTCTGCTTCTTGTCCTTGCCCTGCAGCGCGCCGTAGTGGCGCTCGTTGAGGCGCCACGAACGGCGTACGTCGATCCAGTGCCGGTCGATGGTGTCCAGGGCGAGGTTGGCCGTGGTGATCGCCCGGCGCAGCACGGAGGTGTGTACGACGTCGGGCAACAGCCCGGCGTCCGCGAGCTGGCGACCGCCGCGGACGGCCTCGTCGCGGCCCTTCTCGGTGAGGTCGACGTCGACCCAGCCGGTGAAGAGGTTCTCGGCGTTCCACTCGCTCTCGCCGTGGCGGAGCAGCACCAACGTGTAGGTCACGGTCAGCTCGATGCCGATGCCGATGCCGATGCCGATGCCGATGCCGATGCGGACCGGGACGCCGACGCCGATGGGGACGCGGTGGTCGGCGCGGAGGTCGACGGGGACTTCGAGGCGGACGCCGACGGGGAGGTGGACGGGGACTTCGAGGCAGACGCCGACGGACTGGGGTCGGGCGTCGAGACGTCGAGCCCGGCCCACTGGCCGGTGTTGGTCACGACCGGGATGTCCATGGAGGTCTGCTGCCCGTTGCTGAAGGTCAGGTCGACGGTGACGAAGTCGCCGGCCTGGAACGTGCCGTTGACCGGGATCGAGCCCTTCTGGGCGAGGTTGACCAGCGAGTTGGCCGGGACGTCGACCGGGGTCACCGAGACGTTGCCGAGCCCGGCGCCGGAGCTCGCGAGGCCGGTGAGCTTGACGGGGTCGCTCTGGTCGGTGTTGACCAGGGAGGCCACGAAGGTGCCGGAGTTGGCGGTGTTGGACACCAGCGCCGCGTTGAGTACGTCGACCGGGCCGCCGCGGTAGTTGACGCCGGCCGCGGGCGTGTAGACCCGCTCGGTGGCGTAGTTGAAGCCGCAGGCGGAGAGGGGCACCGTCAGCGCGGTCACGGTGGCGCCGAGCGCCAGAGTGCGTCGCAAATTCACGGGCCACAGACTAGCGGTCGCTCCGGCGGTCACTGGGACAGGCCGACGGTCGCTCCCGTGACCGCCATCAGGACGACCACCACGGCGCAGTACGCACTGCTGTAGGCCAGCAGGCGCGGGGCCCCGACCTTGAGGGCGAGTCGCAGCGGCAGCTGGCGCTGGCCATCCCGGTTGTCGGCCACCAGGCCCGGGAGCGCGCACAGCACGTGCACGCCCACACCCAGCAGGGCCGCCAACACCGTCATCGGGATCGTCGGCGGGCTGCTCGAGCGCCCGCCCCAGTCGGCGTAGGACAAGAACGCGGGGTAGAGCGCGAACGAGACCGCCCACGGCAGCCACGACAGGGAACCACGGCGCAGGACCAGGTTGCCCACGATCCCGACCGCGAGCGAGATCAGGTAGGCGGCGCCACCGGTGAGGTCGTTCGACAGGGCCAGGGGTACGACGAGCAGCACCGCGCAGATCAGCGCGAACCAGACGGTGCCGCGGTCCAGCCGCCCGTTGGCGATCGGCTTGGTCGTCTGCTCCTCGCCGCGGTCGCGCTCGGTGTCGACGAGGTCGTTGTGCCAGCCCAGGACGGCCTGCCCGACCAGCACGGTGAGGAGCACGAGGCCGGTGCCTGCGGCGTCCCGCCCGGAGATCGCGGTGGCGAGCGCCAGGGCCACCGCGGTGAGTCCCGCCTGCCGCGGATGCGCGGCCCGCACCAGCAGCACGGGGGTGAGCACGGCCAGGTCGACCGTGCGCGAGCCCGTCCCGCCGGAGTGCCCCCCGGCCCGGGGCGCGCCCTTGCGCTGTGACATGGCCCGAAGTATCACCCCGCGGGGCCCGCCGCGGGCAGATCCTGACCGGTACGGCGCGGCACGCCCGTCGGCCGGGGAGCCGCACGGGCGCCGCGACGGCGCGTCGTACCGGCCCCGCCACCACACCGACACCCGTTCTGTCAAGCCCAGACAGCCGTCCTGACCTGCGCAAACGCGGACGGAGCTGGTCCGAACGTCTGTTAGAATGGCTCACCTAAGGTAAGGGGAACAGAACATATGACTTTCACCGTGGGCGAAACGGTTGTCTACCCGAATCACGGGGCCGCAGTCATCGAGGACATCGAGATGCGGAAGATGAAGGGGGAGGACCGGCAGTACCTCGTCCTACGGATCGTGGCCCAGCAGGACCTCGTGGTCCGGGTCCCCGCATGCAACCTCGACCTGGTCGGGGTGCGTGACGTGGTCGACAAGGAGGGCCTCGACCGGGTCTTCGACATCCTGCGCGCCGCGCACGTCGAGGAGCCGACCAACTGGTCGCGCCGCTACAAGGCCAACCTCGAGAAGCTGCACAGCGGCGACGTGATGAAGGTCTCGGAGGTCGTGCGCGACCTGTGGCGCCGTGAGCGTGACCGCGGCCTGTCGGCCGGCGAGAAGCGGATGCTGGCCAAGGCGCGTCAGATCCTGGTCTCCGAGCTGGCGCGCGCCGAGCACACCAACGAGGACAAGGCCGAGGCGATCCTCGACGAGGTGCTCGCTTCCTGACGCGATCCCAGACAACAGGCGAGGCCCCCGGGTGTTCCGGGGGCCTCGTCGTCTGTCGGGGTCGGTCTGGGTCTGCTCTGCTCAGTGCGCGGCCAGGGACCGGTCGGCGCCGAGGGCGAACTCCCCTGCGGCACTCGCGTGCGCGCGCATGGAGTCGATGACCGGGATCGGGGAGTCGTCGGCCCGCACGAGGGATTCGATCTCGGTGCAGGCCAACACCACCGCGCCGGCACCACGCTGGGCGAGGTCCTCGATGATCGCGACGTACGCCGCCCGGGAGGCCTCCCGGACGATCCCCTGGGTCAGCTCGTCGAAGACGACCCGGTCGACCAGCGCGCGGTCGGCCTCGCCGGGCACGATGGTGCCGATCCCCTGGGCGGCCAGCCGGTCGGCGTAGAACGTCTCGGCCATCACCCACTTCGAGCCGAGCAGCCCGACGGTGTCGCAGCCGGCTGCCCGAGCCGAGGCCGCGACGGCATCGGCAATGTGGAGCAGGGGTACGTCGAGGGCCGCCTCGACCGCCGGCGCCACCTTGTGCATGAGGTTGGTGCAGATCAGGACGGCCTCGGCCCCCGCCTGCGTCGTACGACGACCCGCCGCGGCGAGCAACCGTCCTGCGGCGTCCCAGTCCTCGGCGAGCTGGAGGGTGCGCACCTCGTCGAAGTCCAGCGACTCCAGCACCAGCTCCGCGCTGTGCTGGCCGCCCAGCCGCTCGCTCACGAGCTCGTTGACGACCCGGTAGTACCCCACGGTGGAGTGCCAGCTCATCCCGCCGATCAGTCCGATCTTCCGCATGGCTCCATGATCGGCTCCGGAATGGCTGAAAGCTAGATGCGACTTTCTTGGACGAGCCATAAGCCATACTTTGAGCCAATGGACCCCCGCCGCCTGCTCATCTTCCGCACCGTCGTCCGGGCCGGCTCGATCAGCGCCGGCGCCCGCGAGCTCGGCTGGACCCAGCCGGCGGTCAGCCAGCACCTGCGGGTGCTGGAGCGGTCGGCCGGGTCGCCGCTTCTCGAGCGCGGCCCCCGCGGCGTACGCACGACCGAGGCAGGCCGGGTGCTGCTCAGGCACGCCGACTCGCTCGCGAGCCTGCTGCACGTAGCCGGCTCGGAGATCGAGGACCTGGCCCAGGCACGACGCGGGACGGTGCGACTGGCGGCGTACCCCTCGGGCGCGGCGACGCGGGTCCCTGCCGCCCTGGCGACGCTGCGCTCGCGGCACCCCGGGCTCGACGTCCATCTCACCGAGGCCGAGCCGCCCGAGGCGCTGGCGATGGTGCGCGAGGGCGAGGCCGAGCTCGCCCTCGTCTTCGCCCACGAGGGCCAGGAGCTCGCGGAGCCCGGCCTGGTCACCCACGAGCTGGGCACCGACGATCTGCTGCTGGTGCTGCCCGACGGCCACCGGAGCGCGACCGCGCGCGGCCTGCGGCTGACCCAGCTGCGCGACGAGACCTGGGTCGCGGGCTGCGAGCGGTGTCGCGCCTACCTCGTGCGGGCCAGCCGCGACGCCGGGTTCGAGCCTCGGGTGCGCCACATCACCGACGACTACGTCGTCGTGCAGAACCTGGTCGCCCACGGGCTCGGCGTCGCCCTCCTGCCAGAAACTTCGCTGCAGGCGTTCCGCCACGCCGGCGTCGTCGTACGACGCGTGGGCGGCGTGGTGCCGCGGCGCCTGGCCGTGGTGCACCGAGAGGGAGTCACGGCGATCCCGGCGGTCGCCGCGACGTTGGCCGCGCTCGTCGACCCCGAGGCCGGGTAGCGCGTATCAGTGCAGCAACGCGGTCGCGATGGCCGCCACGCCTTCGCCGCGGCCGGTCAGGCCCAACCCGTCGGTCGTCGTGGCCGACAGCGACACCGGCGCGCCCACGGCGCCGCTCAGCACGGCGGTCGCCTCGTCGCGGCGCGGGCCCAGCCGGGGCCGGTTGCCGATCACCTGCACCGCGACGTTGCCGATGGTGAAGCCGGCGTCGCGCACCCGCGCGGCGGTCTCGGTCAGCAGCGCCACACCGGACGCGCCGGCCCAGGCAGGGTCGTCGGTGCCATAGGTGCTGCCGAGGTCGCCGAGGCCGGCTGCGGACAGCAGCGCGTCGCACATCGCGTGTGCACACACGTCGGCGTCGGAGTGTCCCTCCAGGCCGGCGTCCTCGTCGGGCCACTCGAGCCCCGCGAGGCGCATCGGACGCCCCGGTGTGACCCGATGCACATCGGTGCCGACACCAATCCTCGAACCGTAAGGTTTTTCCGCCACGGAGACGATCATGCCCGAGTAACAATCGTGAACATGAGGAACTCCCGTTACGTGTGGCCGGGGGCCGGGCTCGTGGCGGGCCTGGCCGGCCTCGCCGTGAGCTACGGCGTGGCCATGGTCGTGGCGGTCGGCAACAACCCGGTCACCGCCGTGGCCCAGTCCGTCATCAAGATCCTGCCCGGCTCCCTGGCCGAGCAGGGCGTGCAGATCCTCGGCAAGCACGACAAGCCGGTCCTGGTGGGGATCGTGCTCGCGGGCCTGGTCGGGCTGTTCGTCGTGATCGGCAAGGTCGCGCGCCGCAACGTGGGCTACGGCGTGGCCGGGTTCCTGATCCTGGCCGGGGTCGGGCTCGCCGCCATCGTCTCGGCGTACTCCTTCACCCTGCACAACGTGTTGCCGCTCGTGGCCGGGTACGTCGTGTGGGTGCTGGCGCTGGCGTGGCTGGCGTCCCGCCTGCGCGACCGTCATACGCCCGAGCGCAAGAACCGCCGCGGCTTCCTCCTCGGCGCCGGCGTGATGCTGGTCGCGTCGTCGGCGGTGGCCGTCGCCGGGCAGGCCATGGGCGCCGGTCGGCAGAAGGTGGAGCAGGCGCGCCGCAGCATCAAGCTCCCCCATGCCGCCACCGAGCCGCCGCCGCCGCCGCCGCCGGCGGCGGCCGACGTGGCGGTCTGGCCCGAGGGGCTGGCCGACTGGCAGACCTCCAACCACGACTTCTACCGCATCGACACGGCGATCGTCGCGCCGGCGATCACGCCGGACTCGTGGTCGCTGCGCATCCACGGCCTGGTCGACAACCCGGTCACCCTGACCTACCAGGACCTCCTGAACCGCCCGCTCGTACGCAACTGGATGACGCTCAACTGCGTGTCCAACCCGGTGGGCGGCTCGCTGGTCGGCAACGCCTACTGGGGCGGCGTCCTGCTCAGGGACATCCTCGACGAGGTCGGCATCCAGCCCGGCGCCGACGCGATCAAGCAGTCCTCGCAGGACGGCTGGACCTGCGGCACCCCGATCTCTGCGATGACCGACCCGGGTCGCCAGGCGATGCTCGCCATCGCGATGAACGGCGAGCCGCTGCCGATCGAGCACGGCTACCCGGTGCGCACGGTCGTGCCCGGTCTCTACGGCTTCGTCTCGGCCTGCAAGTGGGTCACCGACTTCGAGGTCACCCGGTTCAGCAACTTCTCGGCGTTCTGGACCGTCCGCGGGTGGTCGGAGCAGGCGCCGGTCAAGCTGGCGTCGCGGATCGACACCCCGCAGTACGACGACCAGGTGATGGCCGGGACCATCAAGGTCGGCGGCTTCGCCTGGGAGCAGCACGTCGGCATCAAGGCGGTCGAGGTCTCCCTCGACGGGGGCCCATGGCAGGAGGCGACCCTGGGCCAGCACGACCACATCGACTCGTGGGCCCAGTGGCGCATCGACCTCGACGTCGGGCCCGGTGACCACATCGTGCGGGTGCGGGCCATCGACGACACCGGTCGGGTGCAGACCGGGGTGCCTGCCGAGGTCGCGCCCAACGGCGCGTCCGGATGGCACACGGTGCAGTTCAAGGCGGTCATGGCCTGAGCTGTCGCCGCCGGCGGCCTGGGGCGCAACGTCATACGCTGCGCGCGCTATAGGCGACGTTTCGTATGACGTTGCGCCCTGCTCACCAGGTCGAGTGCTCCGTCCGCGGTGGCAGCGGGTGGGCGTCGTCGCGGATCACGTAGACGATGCCGCCCGACCCGCCGAGCCAGGCCCGCTCGAGCTCGCCGCGGTCATAGGTTCGCCGGACCTCACCGTTGGTGGCGCCGGCCGGGTCGTTGACGACCACGTCGCCGCCCTCGGTGAACCCGCAGATCACCAGGAGATGACCCTCGGTGGCCGGCACCGGGGCGCCGGCCAGGGCGCCGTCGGCGTACTTGACGGCGGCGACGAGCGGGATGCCCGCCGTGACGAAGGCCTCCGCGTCGCGCAGGTCGTGGAGCCGGGTGACGAACGCGTCTCCCGCCTGTCCGGCGGCGTACGCAGCGTTGAACGACCAGTTCCCCGCGCCGTCGTAGGCCGCGTCGAAGACCTCCTTGGCCACGTGGTCGACGCAGGGGTCCTGGTGCTCGCTGCCGCGTAGCCTCGGCAGGGCGCGGTAGCGGGCGAGCACCATCGCCACCGCCGTGGGGGAGCACCAGCCGCCGCCGCCGTGATCGCGATGCGCCATCTGGGAGAAGCAGGGCACGTCGAGCACGCTGCCGACCGACGAGCCGCGCGCGGAGGTGGAGGGCTCGTTGTCTGCGCCGTCGGAGCTGACCGCCGCAGCCATCCGGACCGTAGGCCCGGGGCCACCCGGCGTACGCAGCAGGGTGAGCCGCAGCCGCCACGCGCGCGCTCCTCGCGGTCGCCAGACATCGGTGTCGACGTCGGGCTGGCCGCTCACGCTCGTGCGGTACGACGGCCGGTGGTCGCCGGCCCACCGGCCGAGCACGCCCCAGGTGTCCGAGCCGTCAGCCTGGGCCGAGATCTCGAGCCAGCCTCCGGGGATGGTCAGGGCGGACCACGACGTCACCACGTCGGCCACGACGAACCCCGGCTGCTGCCACGGCGAGGTCCACGCGGCGTGCTCGTAGGTGACGCCGTCGAGTTCGCGGGTGCCGACCGGATCGGCGATCGCCAGGCCACGGTGGGTCGCGAACGCGCCGTCACCGGTGCCGGCGGCCCAGTCGTCGACCGACTCCCAGCGAGTGAAGGCGATACGGCGCGGCATGGACGAACCCTAGTGCGATTCTTCGGCTCCGCGCGGCCGCCCTAGACTCGGCGGGTGACTCTCCGGCTCCACGACACCGCGACGCGCGAGACCCGCGACTTCGTCCCGCTCGAGTCGGGCAAGGCGGGCGTCTACGTGTGCGGGCTCACCGTGCAGAGCGAGCCTCACGTCGGGCACGTGCGCTCGGCGGTCAACTTCGACGTGCTGCGGCGCTGGCTGACCGTGTCGGGGTACGACGTCACCTTCATCCGCAACATCACCGACATCGACGACAAGATCCTGGCCAAGGCGGTCGGGCAGGGCCGGCCGTGGTTCGAGATCGCCTACCTGATGGGCCGCGAGCTCGACCGCGCCCTCGAGGCGATCAACGTGCTGCCGCCGACCTACCAGCCGGCGGCCACCGGCCACGTGCCGGAGATCCTCGAGCTGATCGGCGAGCTGGTCACCCGCGGCCACGCCTACGCCGCCGACGACGGGTCGGGTGACGTCTACTTCGGCGTCCGCTCGTGGCCGGCGTACGGCGAGCTGACCCGGCAGAAGGTCGACGACATGGAGCCGGCGGGCGACGCGGACCCTCGCGGCAAGCGCGACCCGCGCGACTTCGCGCTCTGGAAGGGTTTCAAAAAGGAGACCGAGCCGGTCACGGCGGCCTGGCCCTCGCCGTACGGTCTGGGTCGTCCCGGCTGGCACATCGAGTGCTCGGCGATGGCCGGGA
>JBPCQY010000120.1:0-4944 GCA_050997635.1 Nocardioides sp. | reverse complement strand
GTATAGAGATCTGTGTTGCGGCATTTGCTGCGACTTCACAAGAGCGTCTGAGGGCGTATCTCCAAGACACCTGGGGCATCGGCGCCCGGTTGGCACCCAAGGGCCTGCGTGGTGTTCCATTCCTGATCTTCCCGACCGCCGAGACGGCCAAGTTCCAGGCGCTGGTCGCGCCGTTCGTACATCCGTCGATGGAGTACAAGCTGTTGGCTCGATTCCGGGGACGCTTCGCCGTCGAGCCGGTGTTCACCGAGCCACGTCAGGTGCTGACACCGATGCGTGTCAGAAACATCACCGTCAAGCCGCCGACACGGAGCATGCACAAGTTCGACCTCGAAGTCGGCGGCACGCACAACTACTTCGTCGATGGCGTCATGGTCCACAACTCGCCGGAGACCACTCCCGGGGGCCGGGCGCTGAAGTTCTACTCGTCGATCCGCCTCGACATCCGCCGCATCGAGTCGTTGAAGGACGGCGCCGAGGTGGTCGGCAACCGCACGAGGGTGAAGGTCGTGAAGAACAAGGTCGCCCCGCCGTTCCGTCAGGCCGAGTTCGACATCATGTACGGCAAGGGCATCAGCCGCGAGGGTGGCCTGATCGATGTCGGTGTCGAGGCAGGTCTGGTCCGCAAGGCCGGCGCCTGGTTCACCTACGAGGGCGACCAGCTCGGCCAGGGCAAGGAAAACGCGCGGAGCTTCTTGCGCGACAACCCCGATCTCGCCAACGAGCTCGAGAAGCGGATCCTCGAGAAGCTCGGTGTCGGCCCGCAGGTCGACGAGCCGGCCGCCGAGCCGGCCGACGCGCTCGCCGAACCGGTCGGGGTCGATGACTTCTGACCCCGTGGCGGACGGGCCCGACGCCGACGCCGAGTCGGTGGCGCGCACGATCCTGCTCGACCAGCTGACCGGTCGGGCCCGCAGCCGGGAGGAGCTGCGGGTCAGGCTGGCCAAGAAGGACGTCCCGGAGGAGGTTGCGACCCGCCTGCTCGACCGGTTCGAGGAGGTCGGCCTGGTCGACGACGCGGCGTTCGCCCGCAGCTGGGTCGAGGGCCGCCGCCACAGCAAGGGCCTGGCCACCCGCGCGATCGCGCTAGAGCTGCGCCGCAAGGGCGTCGACGACGACGTGGCCAAGCGGGCCCTGGCCGACGTGGACCCCGACGACGAGGAGGCCTCGGCCCGGGCGCTCGTACGCAAGAAGCTACGCAGCCTGGCTGGCGTCGATCGCGGGTCGGCGACCCGCCGGCTGGTCGGGATGCTGGCCCGTAAGGGCTACCCGTCCGGGCTGGCCTACGTGGTGGTCCGCGACGAGCTCGACCTCGACGCCGACGGGCTCGAGACGCCCTAGCTAGGGTGGGCGTCATGCACGCCCACCTGCACCGGCTGCCTCCGGGTCCGGTCGACCTGACCACGATCCCGACCGACGACACCCCCGGCTTCGGCAAGGGCAAGACCAAGGGCAAGGCCGCGCTCGACAGGCTGGGCGACGAGCTCTCCGACCTCCAGGAACGGTTGTTCGCCGAGCGCACCACCGGGTCGCGGCGTCGGGTGCTGCTCGTGCTCCAGGGCATGGACACCTCCGGCAAGGGCGGCGTGCTGCGCCACACGGTCGGACTGGTCGACCCGCAGGGCGTCTCGATCACCAGCTTCAAGGCCCCGACCGCCGAGGAGCGCAAGCACCGCTTCCTCTGGCGGATCCGCAACGTGCTGCCCGAGCCGGGTCACATCGGGGTCTTCGACCGCTCGCACTATGAGGACGTCCTGATCGCGCGGGTGCACGGCCTGGCCGAGCCCGAGACGATCGAGAGCCGCTACGACCAGATCAACCAGTTCGAGGCCGAGCTCGCCGCAGACGGCGTCCTGATCCTCAAGTGCATGCTGCACCTCTCGGCCGACGAGCAGAAGGCCCGGTTGCTGGCCCGGCTCGACAGCGAGGACAAGTACTGGAAGTTCAACCCGGGCGACACCGACGAGCGGATCCGCTGGCCCGAGTACCGCACGGCGTACGAGTTGGCGCTCGGGCACACCAACACCGAGCTCGCCCCGTGGTACGTCGTACCGTCCGACCGCAAGTGGTACCGCAACCTGGTGATCGGTCAGCTGCTGCTCGACTCGTTGCGCGGCATGGAGCTGCGCTGGCCACCGGCCGACTTTGACGTCAAGAAGGAGCGCAAGCGACTGCGCGACGAGGTGCCGGTCGAGTGATCGACACTGTCTCGGTCACCCGCTATGTCACCCCACTGCGCGAAGGCGGCAGTCTGCCCGGGCTCGTGGAGGCCGACGACCTGGGCACCTACGTATGCAAGTTTCGCGGCGGCGGCCAGGGCGTCCGGGTGCTCGTCGCCGAGGTGGTCGTGGCCGGGCTGGCGCGCCGACTCGGCCTGTCCACGCCCCGGCTGGTGGCCCTCGATCTCGATCCCGAGATCGCCCGCTACGAGGCCGACGAGGAGGTCCAGGACCTGCTCAATGCCAGCCCGGGGCTCAACCTGGGAGTCGACTTCCTGCCCGGCGCCTTCGGGTACGACGGCGACGCGACCACCGACGACGAGACGGCCGCCCGGGTGCTGTGGCTCGACGCCTTCACGGCCAACGTCGACCGTTCGTGGCGCAACCCCAACCTGCTGCTCTGGCACGACGTCCTGTGGGTGATCGACCACGGGGCGAGCCTCTACTTCCACCATGGCTGGTCCGGCGGGGTGGGCGACCCGGCCCGCTTCGCCGCCCAGCCGTGGGACGCCCGCGACCATATCTTCGCCGCCCGCGCGGCCCGGCTCGCCCACGTCGACGCCACGATCGTGCTCACCGAGGACGACCTGCGCGAGACCCTGGCCGAGGTCCCCGACGTCTGGCTCGAGCCGGTGCCGGGGGCCGCGACGCCCGACGAGCTCCGCGCGGCGTACGTCGGGTTCCTGGCCGCCCGCCTGGGCACTCGCGGCTGGCTCCCCGCGGAGAGCGCGGCATGAGCCGCCTCTCCTACCAGTACGTCGCGCTGCGCTGCGTGCCTCGCGTCGACCGCGAGGAGTTCCTCAACGTCGGGGTGCTGCTCTACTGCGAGGCGGCGGCCTTCCTCCAGGCCGCCTGGCACGTCGACCGCGACCGGCTCACCGCACTGCACGCCGGCCTCGACCTCGATGCCGTGTGCGACGCGCTCGCGTTCGTCGAGAGCGTGTGTGCCGGTGACCTGGGCGGCGGAGCGGCGGCGAGCGCCCCGATCGGCACCCGGTTCGGCTTCCTCAAGGCCCCGCGCAGCACGGTGCTGCAACCCGGACCGGTGCACGGCGGGGTCACCACCGACCCGGCGCGCCAGCTAGAGCACCTGCTGGAGCGCCTGGTCGGGTGAGCCTGGTCGGTTGAGCCTGGGCCACGGGACGGTCTCGATAGCGTCACGGACCTTGCCCGGCGCCGAACCGCCGTGCTCGGCTGGGTGGGTAGGCCAACCCTCGGGAGTTTCCATGCACACCTCGCTCGCCGCCCTCGCCGCCACCGCCGTCGCCGGAGCAGTACTCATGGCGACCCCCGCCCATGCGTCGCCGTGGACGGCGTACCACTCGGAGGACTTCACGATCCCGGCCGGTGAGTCGTGCAGCTTCGAGCTGGCCGGCCACGTCGTCGCCGACCAGGAGCGCTACCGCACCGTCGAGACGTTCCCCGATGGCAGTCCTCGGCTCCAGGAGTTCACCGGTCGGCTTGTGATCGAGTACACCAACCTCGACACCGGAGCGTCGGTGACCCGCAACCTCACGGGACGCGGTGACTTCGAGTACTTCCCCGACGGCAGCTTCACGCTGACCGATGTCGGGGGGCACTTCGGCGTCGGCCTGCACCCGGGCGACGACCCCGCCCCCGGCTACTACGTCGTCGGAGGCAAGGGCTGGTCGGTCCGCATCGACGCCGACGGCCACCGCACCCTGACCTATGGGCACGGCACCATCGAGAACCTCTGCGTCACCCTGGCCTGAGGGTCAGACCGGCACGAGCTCCACGGCGCCGACGGCGTACCGCGCCAGGATCGTCCGTGCGACGGCCGGATGTACGCCGAGCGGCTCGCTGACCGCGACGGCTCCCGCCTCGAGCGCGAGCTCGGCGGCCCGGTCGGGCAGGAAGCCCGGAGCGAGGAACAGCGAGGCGACGGCGATGTGCCGGCGACCCTCGCGGCGGAACGCCCGCACGGCCTCGCCGGTGGCGGGCGGCGCGCTCGAGGCGTACGCCGCGGTCACCGGCAGCTTGTGGTGGGAGGCCCACAGCCGCGCGAGTCGCGCGACGGCCTGGTTGGCCAGGATGTCACTGGAGCCGGCGGCGGCGAGCACGAGCGCGTCGAGCTCGCGCACGCGAGAGGCCTTGAGGGCCTCACGCATCCGCTCGTCGAGCACCTCGAGGAAGCAGGCCTCGAGCCCGAGCACCGAGGTGGCCCGGATCTGGACGCTGTCGTGGCGCGTGGTCGCCTCGGCGATCGCGGAGGGAACGTCGACCCTGGCGTGGTGGGCCTCGGTCAGGAGCAGGGGTACGACGACGATCTCGTCGTACCCGGCCTTGACGAGGCGGTCGACGACGGTGCCGAACGACGGCTTCGACAACTCGAGGAACCCGGCCTCGATGCGCAGGTCCGGGCGCATCGCGCGGACCTCCTGGACGAGCGCCTTGACGGTGGCGGCGGACCGTGGGTCACGACTTCCGTGAGCCAGGGCCACCAGAGCGGGAGCGGCCATCACGGCCTCCTCTCGTTGTTGCGGGGTGGGAGCGACGTCATTGTCGCCGTGGTGGAGGTCATCGGTGGATCCCACACTCGGTCTTGCCGGTGCCGGCCCAGCGGCCGCTGCGGGGGTCGTCGCCGGGAGCCACCCAGCGGGTGCACGGGGCGCAGCCGATTGACGGGTAGCCGCCGTACCCGAGCGGGTTGACCAGCACGTCGTAGTCGGCGGCGTACTGCTCGACCTGCTCGTCGGTCCAGCGG
>JBPCQY010000221.1:0-3755 GCA_050997635.1 Nocardioides sp. | reverse complement strand
CCGCAGGCCCTCGGGGGTCACGTCGAGCACGCAGAGGTCGGTGATGATCCGCTGGACCACGCCGCGGCCGGTGTAGGGCAGCGAGCACTCCTCGACGATCTTGTACGACCCGTCGCGGGCGACGTGCTCCATCAGCACGACGACCCTACGGGCGCCGTTGACGAGGTCCATCGCCCCGCCCATCCCCTTGACCATCTTGCCGGGGATCATCCAGTTCGCGATGTCACCGGCGGCCGAGACCTGCATCGCGCCCAGGATCGCCGCGTCGATCTTGCCGCCCCGGATCATCGCGAAGCTGGTCGCGGAGTCGAAGAACGATGCACCCGGGCGCAGCGTCACCGTCTCTTTGCCAGCGTTGATCAGGTCGGGATCCACCTCCTCGTCGTACGGGTAGGCGCCGACGCCGAGGATGCCGTTCTCGCTCTGCAGCACCAGCTCGACGTCGTCGTCGACGTAGTTGGGCACGAGCGTCGGCAGCCCGATGCCGAGGTTGACGTAGGACCCGTCGGTCAACTCCGAGGCCGCGCGCGCAGCCATCTCCTCACGCGTCCAGCTCATCTCAGCTCTCCTCCGCCTGGTGGTCTCGACTTCGCTCGACCACCGAGGGGTCAGGGCGCTCCCTCACGGTCCGCTTCTCGATCCGCTTGTCGGCGGCTTGCTCCGGGGTCAGGGCGACCACCCGCTGGATGTAGACGCCCGGCGTGTGCACGTCCTCCGGCTTGATCTCGCCCGGGTCGACGAGCTGCTCGACCTCGGCGATGGTGAGTCGCCCGCACATCGCGGCGAGCGGGTTGAAGTTGCGCGCGGACTCGCGGTAGACGAGGTTGCCGTGCCGGTCGCCCTTCCAGGCGCGCACCAGTCCGAAGTCGGCCACGATCGCCTCCTCGAGGACGTACTCCCGTCCGCCGAAGTCGCGGGTCTCCTTGGCCGGGCTCGAGACGACCACATTGCCGGCGTCGTCGTAGCGCCACGGCAGACCGCCCTCGGCGACCTGGGTGCCGCCGCCGGTCGCGGTGAAGAACGCCGGGATGCCGGAGCCGCCGGAGCGCATCCGCTCGGCGAGGGTGCCCTGCGGGGTCAGCTCGACCTCGAGCTCACCGGAGAGGTACTGCCGGGCGAACTCCTTGTTCTCCCCGACGTAGGAGGAGATCATCCGACGCAGCCGCTTCTCACCCAGCAGGAGGCCGAGGCCCCAGCCGTCGACCCCGCAGTTGTTCGAGACCGCCTCGAGGTCGGTCGTGCCGGCCTCCAGCAACGCCTCGATCAGCACCGACGGGATGCCGCACAGCCCGAAGCCGCCGACCGCCAGCGTCGCGCCGTCCGGGATGTCGGCCACCGCGGCCACCGCACTCTCCACGACCTTGTCCACGCGGTTCCCTCCTTGATCCCCCACCAGTTGATGCAGCAGTCGCTGCGATCCTGCCACGACTCATCGGGATCGCTATAGGGGTGGTGCCGCCACTGGTGGCGGTCCCCGCTCGCCCGAGGCGCCGTGCCTGCTGGCGACCACCTGGGCCTGTCGGCGACGGCGGAGCGGCGACTGACCACGGCACTAGAGTGGGCGGGTGGCCGACTTCCCCCAGGCGCGACTGCACGTCGTCACCGGCAAGGGCGGCACCGGGAAGTCGACCGTCGCGGCCGCGCTCGCGCTGGCGCTGGCCTCGGCAGGACGCCACGTGCTGCTCTGTGAGGTCGAGGGGCGCCAGGGCGTCGCCCGGATGTTCGACGTCGACCCGCTGCCCTACGAGGAGCGCCGGATCGCCACGGGCCTGGTGGGGGCCGACGGCAGCCCCGGCGGCCACGTGCACGCGCTGCACATCGACCCCGAGTCCGCGCTGCTGGAGTACCTCGCCATGTACTACAAGCTCGGCCGTGCCGGCCGGGCGCTCGACCGGTTCGGGGTCGTCGAGTTCGCCACCACGATCGCGCCGGGCGTGCGCGACGTACTCCTGACCGGCAAGGTCTACGAGGCGGTGCAGCGCAACGCGCGCAACAAGGGGGCCATCCGGTACGACGCCGTGGTCCTCGACGCTCCGCCCACCGGCCGGATCGCGCAGTTCCTCGGGGTGACCGACGAGCTCGCCGGGCTGGCCAAGGTCGGACCCATCAAGACCCAGTCGGACAACGTGATGGGACTGTTCCGCTCGCGCCGGACCGTCGTACACCTGGTGACCGTGCTGGAGGAGATGCCGGTGCAGGAGACCGCCGACGGCCTCGGCGAGCTGCGTGCGCACGGACTGCCGGCCGGGGCGGTGGTGGTGAACCTGGTCCGGCCGCGCGAGCTGTCGGCTGCCAACCTGAAGGCAGCGCGCGCCGGACGGCTGGACACCAGCCGGATCGCGAGCGACCTCAGCCAGGCGGGGCTCGACGCGGGCTCCCTCGTCACCGCGCTCGTGGCCGAGGCAGCCGACCACGCGGAGCGGCGAGCGCTCGAGGACGACCAGCGGGTGATCGTCGACGGTCTCGGGGTGCCGGTGGTCGAGCTCCCCGGCCTCGCCGGCGGGATCGACCCGGGGGCGCTCTACGAGCTGGCCGCGGCGCTGCGTGAGCAGGGGCTGGCATGAGTTGCCTCGACGTCGACGCCCTGCTCGACGACCGGCGCACGGGGATCATCGTGTGCTGCGGCTCCGGTGGGGTCGGCAAGACCACCACCTCGGCCGCCCTGGCCCTGCGCGCCGCCGAGCGCGGGCGCACGGTTGTGGTGCTGACCATCGACCCCGCGCGTCGGCTGGCGCAGTCGATGGGGATCGAGGCGCTCGACAACACGCCCCGCCCGGTGGCGGGTGTGGTCTCGACGAGCTCGACCGGCGCGGGCCGCCTCGACGCGATGACGCTGGACATGAAGCGCACGTTCGACGAGGTGGTCGAGAGCCAGGCCAGCCCGGAGAAGGCTCGGCAGATCCTGCAGAACCCCTTCTACGTCGCGCTGTCGAGCTCGTTCGCGGGCACCCAGGAGTACATGGCGATGGAGAAGCTGGGCCAGATCCACCGCGACGCCCACTACGACCTGATCGTGGTGGACACGCCACCGTCCCGCTCGGCACTCGACTTCCTCGATGCGCCCGAGCGCCTGTCCAGCTTCCTCGACGGCCGGTTCATCCGGCTGCTGCTGGCGCCGGCGCGGGGCCCGGCGCGGCTGATGACCGCCGGCCTCTCGCTGGTCACCAACGCTCTGACCAAGGTCCTCGGCGCCCAGGTGCTGCGCGACATGCAGACGTTCGTGGCGGCGTTCGACACGCTGTTCGGGGGGTTCCGCCAGCGGGCTCAGCAGACCTTCGAGCTGCTCCAGGCCGACGGTACGGCGTTCCTCGTCGTCGCCGCGCCCGAACCGGACGCGATGCGCGAGGCGGCGTACTTCGTCGAGCGGCTCAGTGACGACGGGATGCCGCTGGCGGGCCTGGTGGTCAACCGGGCCGGTACGGCGCCCGCGGGCGAGGTCAGCGCCGAGGAGGCGCTGGTGGCCGCGGCGCGGCTACGGCGGTCGCGTTCCGGATCGCTCACCGCGGGCCTGCTGCGGCTGCACGCCGACCAGCTGCGCCGCGTCGAACGCGAGGGACAGCTACGCCGACGCTTCGCCGCGGCGCACCCGCGGGTGGCGACGACCGTCGTACCCGCGCTCGCGGGAGACGTGCACGATGTCGACGGCCTGCGTCGGATCGGTGCCCTGCTCGGGGGGGGGGGGGGGGGACCCGAAAAAAAAAGCCGAAAAAACCCCCCACCAAAAAAAAACGAAAAAAAAAAAACGACGCCCCCTT
>JBPCQY010000216.1:0-11845 GCA_050997635.1 Nocardioides sp. | reverse complement strand
CAGCTGCAGACCCTGGAGCCGGCGGACTTCCTGGCCAGCCGGGTGTTCAGCGGGGACGACGACGGCGCGGAGCAGGCCGGCGAAGCCGGCCTCGGGGCATGAGGTCGCCGTCCTCGCCGTCCAGATGGCGATCATTGTGACTTCCGCCCGAGTGGTTGGCGAAATTGCTCAGGCCGAGGCAACAACGATCGCCTGAAGATGCACTGCGCCGACCGGCCGCAGCGCCTGCAGCGACCGCGGGGCAGCGTAGGATGGTCGTTCCAAGGAGGCTCTTTCAGGTGACCAAGGCGGTCCGGCAGCTCGACCGGGTGGTGGTCCGGTTCGCCGGCGACTCCGGCGACGGAATGCAGTTGACCGGGGACCGCTTCACCTCCGAGACGGCGGCGTTCGGCAATGACCTTTCCACGCTCCCGGACTTCCCGGCCGAGATCCGAGCGCCGGCGGGCACGCTGGCCGGCGTCTCCGGCTTCCAGGTGCACTTCTCCGACCACGACATCATGACCCCGGGCGACGCGCCGAACGTCCTGGTGGCGATGAACCCAGCCGCGCTGAAGGCCAACGTCGCCGACGTCCCAAAGGGCGCGGACATCATCGTCAACACCGACGAGTTCACGCCGCGCAACCTGGCCAAGGTCGGGTACGCCGCCAACCCGCTCGAGGACGGCTCGCTGGCCGAGTACCAGGTCCATCCGGTGGCGCTGACCTCGATGACGGTCGACGCGCTGGCCGAGTTCGATCTCGGCAAGAAGGAGGCCGAGCGGGCGAAGAACATGTTTGCGCTCGGCCTGATGAGCTGGCTCTACAACCGGCCCACCGAGGGCACGCTCACCTTCTTGGAGCGCAAGTTCGCCAAGAAGCCGGAGATCGCCCGCGCCAACGTGGCCGCGTTCCAGGCCGGCTGGAGCTTTGGCGAGACGACCGAGTCGTTCTCGGTCTCTTATGAGATCAAGCCGGCGCCGATGCCGGCGGGCACCTACCGCAACATCACCGGCAACCTGGCGCTGTCCTATGGGCTGATCGCGGCGTCCTCGCTGGCCAAGCTGCCGCTCTTCCTCGGCGCGTACCCGATCACTCCGGCCTCGGACATCCTGCACGAGCTGTCCCGGCACAAGCGGTTCGGCGTACGAACCTTCCAGGCCGAGGACGAGATCGCCGGGATCGGCGCCGCGCTCGGCGCGTCCTTCGGCGGCGCGCTCGGCGTGACCACGACCAGCGGCCCCGGCGTGGCGCTCAAGACCGAGACGATCGGCCTCGCCGTCTCCCTCGAGCTGCCGCTGGTGATCTGCGACATCCAGCGGGGCGGCCCGTCGACCGGGCTGCCCACCAAGACCGAGCAGGCCGACCTGCTGCAGGCGATGTTCGGCCGCAACGGCGAGGCGCCGGTGCCGATCGTGGCGCCCCGCAGCCCGTCGGACTGCTTCGACGCCGCGATCGAGGCGGTGCGGATCGCGACGAAGTACCGCACCCCGGTCTTCCTTCTCTCCGACGGCTACCTCGCCAACGGCTCGGAGCCCTGGCGGCTGCCCGAGCCGGCCTCGCTGCCCGACCTCGCCGTCGAGTTCGCCACCGAGCCCAACCACGACGGCGCGTTCTGGCCCTACCTGCGGGACCCATCGACCCTGGCCCGGCCGTGGGCGATCCCCGGTACGCCCGGCCTCGAGCACCGGATTGGCGGCCTGGAGAAGGCCGACGGGTCGGGCAACATCTCCTACGACCCGGCCAACCACGACCTGATGGTGCGGCTGCGGCAGGCGAAGGTCGACGGCATCGCGAACGACGTACCACCGCTAGAGGTCGACGACCCCTCCGGCGCCGCGCGCGTGCTGGTGCTCGGCTGGGGTTCGACCTACGGGCCGATCGGGGCCGGCGTACGCCGGGTGCGGGCCGCCGGGGGGCAGGTCGCACAGGCGCACCTGCGGCACCTCAACCCGTTCCCGGCCAACACCGGCGAGGTGCTCCGGCGCTACGACAAGGTGCTGGTCCCGGAGATGAACCTGGGCCAGCTGGCGCTGCTCGTCCGGGCCCGCTACCTGGTCGACGCCATCACCTACAACAAGGTCCGCGGCATGCCGTTCGCGGCGGAGGAGCTCGCCGGCGTGATCCGGGACGTGATCGACTCATGACTGACCTCGCGAACGGGTGGGGTGGCCTGCCGTTCTCCCCCGGCCCGGAACTGGTGCCGACGACGTCGGCGAAGCAGACCGCCAAGGACTTCAAGACCGACCAGGAGGTCCGCTGGTGCCCTGGGTGCGGCGACTACGCGATCCTGGCCGCCGTACAGGGCTTCATGCCCGAACTCGGGCTGCGCCGGGAGAACATCGTCTTCGTCTCCGGCATCGGCTGCTCGTCGCGGTTCCCGTACTACATGGACACCTACGGGATGCACTCCATCCACGGCCGGGCACCGGCGATCGCAACCGGCCTGGCCGCGAGCCGGCCCGACCTCTCGGTCTGGGTGGTCACCGGCGACGGTGACGGCCTCTCGATCGGGGGAAACCACCTCATCCACGCGCTGCGCCGCAACGTCAACCTCAAGATTTTGCTGTTCAACAACCGGATCTACGGGTTGACCAAGGGTCAGTACAGCCCGACCTCCGAGCTGGGGAAGATCACCAAGTCCACCCCGCTGGGTTCGCTGGACTACCCGTTCAACCCGGTGTCGCTGGCGCTGGGCGCCGAAGCCACCTTCGTCGCCCGGACGATCGACTCCGACCGCAAGCACCTCACGTCGGTGCTGCGGGCAGCGGCCGCACACCGTGGTACGGCGTTCGTCGAGATCTACCAGAACTGCAACATCTTCAACGACGGCACCTTCGACGCCATGAAGGATCCGGAGACCCGCGACGACGCCACCATCCGGCTCGAGCACGGGCAGCCGATCCGCTTCGGCGGCGACGGCGCCGAGAAGGTGGTCCGCCGGACCGCCGGCGGTGGCGTCGAAGTGGTGGCCGCGACGGCGGCACCGGCCGAGGACGTCGTGGTCTTCGACGCGCACGCCGAGGAGCCGATGCTCGCCTTCGCGCTGTCGAGGCTGGCCGACGCCACCGGCGGCTACACTCCGGTCGGCGTCTTCCGCGCCGTACAGAGGCCGGTGTACGACGACCTGATGCGCGAGCAGCTGGAGCTGGCGGCAGCCACCTCCGGCCCGGCCGACATCGCGGCGCTGCTGCACAGCGGAGACACCTGGTCCGTCGCCTAGACCCGCGAGCCCGCGCGTGACGGTATTCGCTTCAGGCGGCCGTCCCGTGCGCCGACAGCGTTGGTTCACGGAAGGAGCGCAGAGTGAAAACCGTCCTGATCGTCGCGATCGTCGTTATCGCCATCGTCATCCTGGTACTTCTCCTCGTCGCACCGCGCCTGCGTCGCGCCAAAGCGGAGCGAGCGCAGATGCAGGCTCGCGAGCACCTAGAAGAGGCCCAGACACGGACGGCCCGGGCAGAGAGCGAACGCGCCGCCGCGGAGGAGCAGGCTGCCACCGCCCGTCGGACCCGCGCCGAGGCGGACGAACGGGCCGCACGCGAGGAGCGGGAGGCGGTGGAGAGGGCCGCCGCCGCCGAGCGAGAGCGAGTGGAGGGCGAGAAGCTGCACGAGCGCGCTCGGGAGCTGGCTCCGGATCTGGACGAGTTCAACACGTCGACCCCCACTGATAGCGGGCCGCGCGGCTCCGCGGGCTAGGCTGTTGGCGATGCGAATCGTCGGTGTGCTCGTCGTCCTCTGGTTGGTCATCGGACTGGTCGCTGCGGGCCAGCGCCACTACCTCAGCGGCTCCAACACCAGTTGCGCCAAGGCCGGAACGGTGGCCGCCACGATCGGCGCCGGACCGCTCAACTACGCCGGCGTCAACGCCAAGGTGAAATGCCGGGTGCCGCAGCCGTCCAAGTAACGACGAGCGGGGGCCCAGCATGAGCACGCGGGCACCGGCCGTCGCCGGCATCGGCCTCCTCGCCATCGACTGCGCCGACCCGCCAGCGCTGGCCGACTTCTGGGCAGCGCTGCTGGATGGCGAGGTGGAGCGCTTCCCAGACGGCGATGCGCGGCTACGCCCGCCGGCCGGACCGGTGCTCGACTTCCTGCGGGTCCCGGACGCCAAGACGGTCAAGAACCGGCTGCACCTCGACCTCAACACCACGGATTTCGCCGTAGCGGTCGACCAGGCTCTCGCCCTCGGCGCAACAAAGGCTGACGACGTCTACGTCGGGACCGGTTGGCAGGTGCTCCGCGATCCCGAAGCCAACGAGTTCTGCCTGCTCAAACCGGAGGCGCCGAACGAGTGAGCGATGAGTTTGCTGGCCGCCGGCCGTCACCACGTGGTGAGGTCTGAGCCGAGGTTCGAAGGGGGTTACCGATGAGCGGCGTACGGGTGCTGGTCGGGACGCGCAAGGGCGCGTTCGTGCTCACGGCGGACGGTAAGCGTGAGAGCTGGGAGGTCAGCGGGCCGCACTTCGCCGGCTGGGAGATCTACCACGTCAAGGGGTCTCCGGCTGAGCCGAACCGGCTGTATGCGTCGCAGTCCAGCGGCTGGTTCGGGCAGCTGATCCAGCGCTCCGACGACGGCGGCACGACGTGGGAGCCGATGGGCAACAAGTTCGAGTACGACGGCGTACCGGGCACCCATCAGTGGTACGACGGCACGCCGCACCCGTGGGAGTTCGCCCGCGTGTGGCACCTGGAACCGTCGCTGACAGACCCGGACACCGTCTACGCCGGGGTCGAGGACGCCGCCCTGTTCCGCTCGACCGACGGCGGGCGGGAGTGGCAGGAGCTGTCCGGGCTGCGGGGCCACGGCTCCGGGCCTTCCTGGCAGCCGGGCGCCGGCGGAATGTGCCTGCACACGATTCTCCTGGATCCGATCGACCCCCAGCGGATCTTCGTCGCCATCTCGGCGGCGGGGGCCTTCCGCAGCGACGACGCCGGCCAGACCTGGCGGCCGATCAACCGCGGCCTGCGGTCGGGCGGCATCCCCGACGAGGACGCCGAGGTCGGCCACTGCGTCCACCGGATCGGGATGCACCCCTCCCGGCCGGACGTGCTGTTCATGCAGAAGCACTGGGACGTCATGCGCAGCGACGACGCCGGTGAGTCCTGGCACGAGGTGAGCGGCAACCTGCCGACCGACTTCGGCTTCCCGATCGACGTGCACGCGCACGAGCCGGACACCGTCTACGTCGTACCGATCAAGAGCGACTCGGAGCACTTCCCGCCGGAGGGCAAGCTGCGGGTCTACCGGAGCCGGACCGGCGGGAACGAGTGGGAGGCGCTAACGGCGGGCCTGCCACAGAGCGACTGCTACGTCAACGTGCTGCGTGACGCGATGGCCGTCGACTCTCTCGATAAGTGCGGGGTTTACTTCGGTACGACGGGCGGGCAGGTGTACGCCTCGGCGGACGCCGGGGACAGCTGGGCGCCCATCGTCCGGGACCTGCCGGCCGTGCTGTCGGTCGAAGTCCAGACGCTGCCGTGATTCGGGTCGTGCTGCCGGCACATCTGCGGACGCTCGGGCACGTCGACGGCGAGGTGCAGCTGGAGGTCGGGGACCAACCGACGCAGCGCCTGGTCCTCGACGCGCTCGAGGCCCGCTACCCGATGCTGCGCGGGACGATCCGCGACCAACGGACGCAGCAGCGCCGGGCCTTCGTCCGGTTCTTCGCCTGCGAACAGGACCTGTCCCACGAGCCGCCGGACGCGCCGCTGCCCGACGCGGTGGCGAAGGGCACGGAGCCGTTACTCGTCGTTGGAGCGATGGCCGGCGGCTAGCGAGAGCCCCACCAAAGACCTTGCCCCGATACATTCCGACGGTGGACCCCGACGACGGCTACTTCGACGAGCCCGTCGCCGCGCGGTACGACGAGGGCGTTGCCGACATGTTCGATCCGGCGGTCGTCGACCCCGCCGTCGACCTCTTGGTCCAGCTCGCCGGGGGCGGTCGAACGCTCGAGCTCGGCATCGGGACGGGCCGGATCGCGCTCCCGCTAGCGCACCGCGGAGTGCCGGTGCACGGGATCGAGATGTCGAAGGCGATGGTGGCCAGGCTCCGGACGAAGCCCGGCGCGGAGGAGATCGGGGTGACGATCGGCGACTTCGCGACGACGACCGTCGATGGGCAGTTCGCTGTGGCGTACCTGCTCTTCAACACCATCGGGAACCTGACGACGCAGGCAGCCCAGGTCGCCTGCTTCCGCAACGTCGCGGAGCACCTCGAGCCGGGCGGCTGCTTCGTCGTCGAGGTGGTCGTCCCGGAACTCCAACGGCTGCCACCCGGGGAGACCCTCCGCCCGTTGTACGTGAGCGAGACCCGATGGGGTTTGGACGAGTACGACGTCGCGAAGCAAGGCCTCACCTCGCATCACTTCGAAATCGTCGATGGAAAACTGCAGCGCCTGTCGATTCCCTTCCGGTATGTGTGGCCGTCTGAGCTCGACCTGATGGCACAGCTTGCCGGGATGAGGTTGCGCGAGCGCTGGAGCGGGTGGCAGCGGGAGCCGTTCACGAGCGACAGCGTCAAGCACGTCTCGATCTGGGAGAAGCCAGCGGCGACGGCCTGAACGGTGGTGGCGGTCGACCGGTCCGCGGCTCTTGGGCCTCACAACCTGTGACCGTAGCGATGGCGGCGGCGGCGTGGCCGGAGGCCATCGGCCGTGGCCGGTCCGGAGGCCACCGCTCAATGCGAGCTCGCCCCGGGACTCGATCACCTCAGCAGCCCGAGCCGAGTGGCCGCAGCTGTCGGCGACTCGGCCAGCCCGGCGTCCAGCAGCTGCCGGTCGGCGCTGACGAGCGGGACGCCGAGGTGGCGGGCAGCGGCCGCCCAACACGCGTCATAGAAGGTCAGCGCGTGCGCTTCGCCAAACCGCGCCGCGAGCTTCGCCCACGTATGGTGGAACGAGATCGGCTCGCCGACTGTCATCCGCAGCGCCGCCAAACCTTCACCGACTCGTTCGGCCGGGAGCTGGAGCCGGCGCAGCAGGACGTTGCCAAACTCGTACTGCGCGAGATCGAGCACCCGGGCCGGCGCCTGGCCCGAGAGATGTGCCGCCCGCAGCAGACGGGCAGATCCGAGCTCGCCCTCGCCTTCTGAATGGAACCACTTCACGAGGACGGACGTGTCGATCAGCATTAAGTCCTGCTCTTGCGGTCCCGCAGGTCACGCTCGTCCCGGTCGAGACGAACCATGTCGGCGGCCTCGAACGGCGGTGACCCCGCGAAGCATTCCTCGAGGAAGGCGACGGCGTGGCGTACGGCGTCGGGCGTGGGGAAGGCGAGCTCCCGACGCACCACATCCGCAAGCAGACCGCTACGCGTCGTACCGCGACGCTTCGCCTCGGCGTCGAGCTGGCCCAACAACTCGTCGGGAAGCGAGACCATGACCTTCGCCATGGCCGTAGTCTCCGCTCCGGTATGTCCCGTGGCAATACCGCAGCCTCCCCGCCGTCCGAGCGCGAGGCCTCGAGTGACCTGCCTGGGCCAGGAGGGAGCGTCAGGTCACGCTGCCGCTGCCGCTGCCGCCGCCCTGCCGAGCGGCGATCATCTCGCCCAGGACCGGGAGAGGCCTTCGGGCTGCAGCCGGTCCAGATTGACCGGCTGACGCCTGCTCGGAGATCGGGCCGACCCGCCCGTACGCCACGGAGCCGGGTGGTAGTCCGCGGAAGACGTTGGTGTCCTTGACCCCGCGCTGCCGGTTGGCGGAGAGGTCGAGGACGGTGTCGACGCCGTCGTCGCTACCCAACGAATCGAATGCCGATGGCGGCACGCGGGGCCAATCGCGTACGGCGCCGGCACGTTCGACGATGTGCGGCGCCGCCCAATACTCGAAGTAGCTTGCCAGGCCACCCTCGTCGAAGAGGCATGCGTCGTGCGCGGTGACGTCCCGAATCGCCCCGGGGGAGGGTGTGGTCACGGGTCTGGGTCGCGTCAGCGCCCATGGTCTGCAGCCGAACGACGGCGTACTCGCAGGCGACGTGGAGCGCCCGTCGTTCGAGGACGAATCGGGTCGCGGCGCTCAAGAGCCAGCGCAGCCAAACGTCGCTAGGAGCATCCTGGCAGTGACCGAACCTCCTTGAGGGCAGCGACCCAGCCATCGTCAAGGGGCCGCGGGACGTCCTTGAGCAGGCTGATCGCACGGTCGAAGTCACCCGCGTCCTCCGCCAGCCGGGCCGCGGTCACGGCGTGAAGGTCCTCGTCGCCGATGGTGCGGCCTTCGTGCCGACCAGCGCCATCTCGACGACGCAGAGGTGGTCGGCGTCGCGACGGTTCCACCCACGGTCCATCAGCTCACGGACTCTTGGCGCCGGTCCCGGACCCCGTCGCTGCCTGCTCCGCTTGCGTCGGCTCACATGAGGAAAGTGACGACGTACGGCGCTCGCAGACAAGGCCATCAGCCGGCGGTGTGGACAACGGGCCGGAGGCGCACAAACCGTCGTACCCGCACAGCAGCATGGCGGGCATGTCGACCTACACGGTTCCGTTCATGGTCCAGGGCGTCTTCGACGAGCACGACCTCGGCCGCGACTTCGCCTACACGATCGGGTTGCACGGGCTGGGTCGGCCGGAGCTGCACCTGCGGAGCCGGCCGACGCACGGCGACGACCCCGGCGGTAGCGACTGGCACCTGTCGATGAACGACCTCGGTGCCTTCCTCAACCGGCTCGGCATGTCGCTGCTCCGGGGTGAGATCGCCGTGGGCAGCGAGCTCGATGAGCCTTGCGACGGCGGGGCGACGATCGTGGGCCTACGTCTCGACCCGCCCGAGCCTGCCGATGACCTGGAGGCGTACGGCGTCGACCCGGCCGCGGACGTCGTGCCGGTCCGCTGGTCGCTGCACCGTTCGGTGTGACGCGGGCGCCGTTCGCCGCCTGACCAGCACTGGTCAAGGATGCCTGCCAGGGCCGTCAGTCGAGATCAAGGGCGAGACCAACCGTCACAGCGATCTTGCGCTCCGTGGCGGGGTCCACGGAGCCGCGACGACGGACACACAGCCGCTTGGGCACCGTGGTCACGTTGTCGCAGCTGACGGCCGACAGGTGATCCAGACCAGCCCGTTGGTCGATCTGCACTTCGGTGGGGATGCCGCGAGTCGTCGACGTGACCGGTGCCACCGTGACGTTGCGGACCCGGTCCAGAATCACGTCTCGCGTCAACAGCACAGCGGGACGCCGTCCGGCTGGTGCCGGGAAGTCGACGTCCCAGACCTCGCCCCGCCTCACAACTCCTCCAGCGCCTCACCGGCGGCCTTGGCGCTCGCCTCCCCCATGCCATCGTCGCCCGGCGCCGCGGCGTCATAGGTCTCCGCGATTCGCACGTCCAGCGCCGCCCGGCGCTTCTCCCGGAGCAGGGAACGGAGAACTTCCGCCCTTGACACGTCGCCATCGGCCGAACGCCGTAACGTGTCCAACAGATCAAGCTCTTCCACGGTAAGGCGCACATTGACCTGGGTGGTGCCGACCGTCATAGCCGAAGCGATAGCATGTGAGTAGCCTCACCGCTAGCATCCGCCTCGTTGCTGGCCGGATGTCGATGGTGAAGCTGATTGCCGCTGTCACGGTGGCCGCCGCTGCGGTTGGCTTGGCCCGCCGAGTCCTATTGTTCGTGCCCGTGCAAGGGGCGAGCATGGAGCCCACACTGCGATCCGGGCAGCGTGTGTTGGCCGTTCGCCGACCACTCACCGGGCCGTTGCAAGTCGGTGACGTCGTCGTGGTCCGTCATCGTGGTGGGCCCGGCGCCCTCGGGCACGTGGTCAAGCGCGTCGCCGCTTTGGCTGGGGAGCGCATTCCCGGATCGCCCGGGGCGGTGCTTGATGCCGGCCAGGTGTGGATCGAAGGCGACGGGAAGGGTAGCTACGACTCGCGGCACTTCGGGCCGGTGGCGCAGTCGGAGATCGTGGCGGTGGTGAACGCCCGACTGTGGGGACCGTGACCCTCGCGGCAACGCGACCGATGATGTCGCCAGGTGAGGGGAGGGTGCGTCAGCCCAGATAGCCCGCGCGCTGGAGGTCGAAGAGGTGGGCGTATGAACCGCCGGAGTCCATGAGGAGGTCATGGCGCCCCTCCTCGATGACGACACCGCGGTCGAGCACCACGATCCGGTCAGCCATGCGGACCGTGTTGAGCCGGTGCGAGACGAGCACCCGCGCTCGGCCTACGGTGAGGCTGTCGACGACCCGGTGCAGGTCGTGCTCCGCTTGCGGATCCAGACCGGAGCTGGGCTCGTCGAGGATCAGCAGGTCGCGGTCCGAGCGCATCATCATCCGCGCGATAGCCAGTCGCTGCCACTGACCGCCGGACAGGTAGGTGCCCTCGCGAGGGGTGCTTGGCGCCTGCTGCTCGTCACCTTGGTCGTCGCTTTCGTCGGCCGTCTCCATGAACATTCGGCTGAGGTGGGTGTCCAGACCATGCGGCAGCGCGTCGATGGTCCCGCCCAGTCCGACGTGACCGGCGGCCGACAGGAGCCGAGCATCGTCCCCGCGGGGATGCCAACTCGTGCTCCTCGGTGAACACCCGGCCCGGGCATGCCGGCTCGACGCATCGAAACCGACGCACCCGCCAGATCAGCGCCACCGGCGCACCGAACGCCGGAATGTCATGCAACAGCCGATCACGCCGGCCATGGCTGTCCGCGACCACTCCGCAGCGCCGGCACCCGACCACCGTCGCGGCGGTCTCTACCGTCAAGCACAGCCGGCCGCCCCGCCAGCCCACATCGATCACGTGAATTCCAGGCAGGTGAAACATGGCATCGACCCGCGCGCAGTAGCTCCCTGGCGCCAGGCAACACACCGTAGGCTCGGCCATCGTCGAGGTCCTTCAGAAGGGTGCTTGGTCGCCCCCGATCCTGAGGGACCTCGACCACTAACCGGCGCTACCCCCCCGGCGCGTCGTACCGCCCACCCTCAACTCCGAAGAGCCGTATTGACCGCACTGTGCTGTCCGCAACCCACGCCACCCCGTCAGCGAGCGTCGATCTTCCGCGGCGACCGTGACGGTATGATATGGGCGCCTTCGCCCCTATAACGCGACTCGTCGACGGCTCGCCCGTTGGGGCGGTCACCTCGCGCGATTATCAACCGTTCTAAGTTCCCCGGGAGTGCTCCATTCCGCTAGTCGTACCGGCCGGAACCTGGAAGCCGCTCTCGGCGCGGCACTTTCAATCCGCACGACGCACATGCGACCGCGACCGGCTCGGGGAGGGCGACGTCGAGTTCCGCGCCGTCGGATGACGATCATGTCAACGGCAGCTGAAAACTGACCCCCTGGCGGCACCTGAAAACTGACCCCCTGGTGGTCATGATCGGTCATTCCTCGGTGCTGGTGGCCGCCGGGACGCGGCCGAGGTCGCGGTCCTTGAGCCGATAGCTGTCGCCCTTGAGGGCGACCACCTCGGCGTGGTGCACCAGCCGGTCGATCATCGCCGCCGCCACGACGTCGTCGCCAAAGACCTCGCCCCAGCGGCCGAACGGCTTGTTGGAGGTGACGATCAGCGAGGCCCGCTCGTAGCGGGAGGACACCAGCTGGAAGAACAGGTTGGCCGCCTCGGCCTCGAACGGGATATAGCCGACCTCGTCGACCACGGCCAGCGGGTAGCGACCGAGCCGGCCCAGCTCGGCCTGCAGCCGGCCGGCGGTGTGCGCCTCGGCCAGGCGGGCCACCCACTGCGCGGCGGTGGCGAAGGCGACCCGGTGCCCGGCCTGGCAGGCCCGGATCGCCAGCCCGGTGGCCAGGTGCGTCTTGCCGGTCCCGGGCGGGCCCAGGAAGACCACGTTGTCGCGCGCGGTGACGAAGTCCAGCGTGCCCAGGTGGGCGATGACCTCCCGGCGCAGGCCGCGGGCGTGGTCGTAGTCGAAGTCCTCCAGGGCCTT
>JBPCQY010000202.1:0-6535 GCA_050997635.1 Nocardioides sp. | reverse complement strand
GCTGTGTGAGCCCGACGGCCGCCGCGTGCTCCTCGCCCCCGACGCTCAGGTGGCCGACTTCATCACCAGCACCTATCTCTTCGACCGGCTCGAGACCCTGCCGGTCGAGTGCGAGGCGACCGACACGGCGTGGCGGATCGGGGCCGGCGACCTGCAGCTGAGCTTCCGGATCGGGCGTCGCCTGCCGATCGGCCGGCTGCTCCGCGCGGTCCCGAGACCGCTGGCCACTGCACCCGGCTGGACCCGCGTCACCGACGCCGTCGCCCGCGTCGGCCTGCGCGGCGTCCGCACCCGAGGCACGTCGGGTCGCGGGCGGATCGAGACGTACGGCGCGACCGACCTGCACGCGGTCACCTCGCTCGAGGGCACCTGGCGGGGTCAACCCCTGGGCGCACTCGCCCCGGTCTGGCCCGAACCGCGCTTCGGCTTCGGCTCGACGCCGCCCCAACCGTCGGTGACGACCCTGGTGACCAGCGTCAGGACGTGAGCTGCTCGACGAGCCGGATCGCCTCGGGAGTGACCGGGTCCGCGAGGTCGGCGTACTCCTCGTGCTTGGCGAGGAACCGCTTGACGTAGGGGCACACCGGTACGACGCGCAGGCCGGTGGCGCGGGTGGCGTCGAGCGCCTCGGCCACCAGCTGGCCGGCGAGCCCGTGGCACGCGTACGCGTCGTCGATCTGGGTGTGGAAGAAGATCCGCCGGCCTTCCTGGTCGAGGAACTGCGCCACCCCGGCCGGCGCGCCGTCGATCTCGATCTCGAAGCGGTCCCCGAGCTCAGTGCCGTGGGTCCGCATCATGCCCCTAGCCTGCCACGGCGCGGGTCGCGGCGAGGTGCGACCGGCTCAGGCGGACGGGTCGCGCGGAATGAAGAAACGCAGGGTCGTGCCCCCGCTCGGGGCACGTTCGAGCCGCAGCCATCCGCCGGTGAGCGCGGCGCGGTCGCGCATCGTCGACATGCCCCGGTGGCCGGGCCGCGACCTCAGCTCGTCGGGGTCGACCCCAGGGGCGGGGCCCACGCCGTCATCGGTCACCTCGACCTCGACCCCGGTCTCGGCGTTGCGCACGCGGACGTCGACCCGCGAGGCCTGGGCGTGCGTGCGCACGTTGATCAGGGCCTCCTTGACGATCCGCAGCGCCTGCGCGGTCTCGATGTCGGGGAGCCGGACGTCGTCGTCGCCGTCGACCTGCCACTGGATCGGGTGGTCCTCGAAGACGTGCTCGGCCGCACTGCGGACCGCCGAGGCACAGCTCTCGGCGTGGGCCGGTGGCTCCAGCTCGAACAGCAGGCTGCGCAGTCCCCTGGTCGTGGCGACCAGCCCCTCCTGGATGGGGTCGAGCAGCGCCACCAGGTCGGCGGTCGACCCGCGCTCGGCCAGCTTGCGGCGTACCAGTCCCAGGCGGAGCTCGATCGCGGCGAGCGCCTGGACGGAGTCGTCGTGGATGTCACCGGCGATCCGGGCCCGTTCGGTTTCCTCCGCGGTCGCCAGTCGCTGGAGCAGATGACTGCGTTGGGCCGCCACCTCGGCCAGGCGCTCGGCGGCGGCGAAGCCGTCGAGGGCGTAGGAGACGTTGTCGGCCACCTGCTCGTAGAGCTCGCCGACGCCGTCGGCGAAGGTCCCGTCGACGCCCGCGTAGAGATTGAGTACGGCGACCGGCGCGCCGGCCTCGCGCAGCGGCAGACTCGCCGAGGCGTGGACGCCGTGCTCGACGGCGAGCGCGTGCCAGGGCGCCGTACGGGGATCGTGGACGAAGTCGGGGCTGAAGCACGCCCGGCCCTCGCGCAACGCGACCGCACTCGGGCCGAGCCCACGCGGGTCGTGGGGGTCCACGGTGATGTCGAGGGCGTCGACGTACCCCCTGACCCCGGGCGAACAGGCCACCGGGCGGACCGCCCCATCGGGCCGCACCGTGCCGACCCAGGCGCCCAGGTAGCCGCCCACCTCGACGGCGATGCGGCAGGTTTCGTCGTACAGCGTCCGCGCGTCGGGTGCGCGCACGATGGCCTGGTTGAGCTGCGCCAGCGTCCGGTAGGCGCGCCCCATCGTGCGGCTTCGCTCCTGGGCCACCACGCGGGCGGACAGGTCGGTGATGCCGGCCACCGTCCAGACCCCGCCGTCCGCGAGGCGTAGCGGGGTCAGCCGGATCTCCACGGGGATCTTGCGGCCGTCCTTGGCGAGCACGTACACGTCGGCGGCGAACTTCAGGTCCACGCGGCGCGGGTTGAGGCTGAGGCGCAGCTGCTCGCGCTGCGCGCGCTCCTCGTCGGTCAGGTTCACGGGGATGAGCTGCTCGACCGGTCGGCCGATCAGCTCGGTCGGCTCGTACCCGAAGGTCTCGACGGCTCGGGCGTTGACATAGGTGATCAGCTCGTCCCCGTCCACCGCCACGACGCAACTGTGCGCCGAGTCGAGGAAAATCCGGACCTGGTCCTGCGCGTCGAGCACCCGGTCCAGGGGCGAGTCCGCGCTCATGGGGTCCAGCCTAGGCTCCGGCACGGCCCTGGGGTCGCGGCAGAGGGTCCCGCCCCTCCGGCGCCGACCCGGCCAGGAGGCGCAGCACCTGGGCCGCCATCGGGACGGCCAGGACGACCTGTCCCTCGGTGCAGCGCAGGACGTCGTCGGGGAAGGTCCGGCCCAGGTGTCCCTTGGCGAGGTAGCTGGAGGCTCCGGCCCGCAGCAGGGCGGCCACGGTGGCCGTGTCGGTCGTCGCGGACACCGCGACCGCGACGGGAGCGGACGAGAGCCCGAGGAGCTCGGTGACGGCCGTGACGCCGCCGTGGTCCATGCGCACGTCGACCAGGACGACGTCGGGTCCGGTCTCCTCGACCACCTGGCCCAGCGTGCGCCCGTCGACCAGTACTCCCACCACGTCGAAGCCGCCGTGGGCCTCCAGGACGTCCACCATCGCTTGGCGCATGGCGTCGTCGTCGTCGGCGACGACGACCTTGATCTCGCTCACTGCGCTGCCACCCCCCGCTCCATCCCCCACCGCGGACAGTCGCGGTTGTTCCCCCTTGCCGGGGCCTATGGTGCCTCCACCACGCCACCGCGTCCATGAGCGTCGTGTCCCATGGGTGACTGGTGCCAATGCACTAGATACGCTGCGCACACCCCACGAGGGAGGTTCGCCATCTCAGATTTCGGAATGGACGCCGAAGGCGCCACCACCGGCTCGGAGCCGGTGCGCGTGCTCATCGTCGACGACCACGACGTCCTGGCCTCCAGCCTGGCGCTCGTGCTCGACCAGGAGCCGGACCTGGTGACCGTGGGGGTCGCGAACACGCTCGCCCAAGCCCGCGAGCTGCTCTCCACGGCCGGACCCGACGTACTCCTCCTCGACCACCGGATGCCAGACGGCGATGGTGTCGACGCCATCCCCGACCTGCTGGCCCTGCGCCCCTCGGTCAAGGTGGTCGTCCTCACCGCGAGTGCCGCCGAGCACGTGCGGGTGAACGCCATCGAGGCGGGAGCCACCGGGTTCGTGTCCAAGACCCGCAGCATCTCCGAGGTGACCGCCGCGGTCCGGGCCGCCTCGGCGGGGGAGTCGGTGATCTCCCCCGAGCTGCTGGCCCGCCTGCTGCCGCGGTTGCAGCGCGGTGGCAGCGCCGGCGCGACCGAGCTCACCGAGCGCGAGCGGGAAGTGCTGAGCCTGGTCGCAGACGGCCTCTCGAACGCAGCCATCGCCGACTCGCTCACCGTCAGCGTGCACACGGTGCGCAACCACATCGCGAACCTGTCGTCCAAGCTCGGCGCGCACTCCAAGCTCGAGGCGCTCTCCATCGCTCTGCGCCAGGGCCTGCTGCCCGATCTGTGAGGACGCCCGTCCAGCTAGCTAGTAGATGTGCACTAGACAAGTGTGCGCATCGGGGTCATGGCTCCGCGGCGCGACATCGACCAGACTTGGCCGCGTCACTCCGGGGCGCGCTGACCTCGGACGCAGGACCTCGGACCCCCGTCGAGGCCCGCTTCCGACCAGGTTCTTACCCCGGTGACCTTGATCGCTCCGCCCGTCCCGTGATCAATCCCCCGGTCGGGTCAGGCGGGGCCCTCACGAACTCGGCCCGGCACGCGACGACCCCCCGGTCAACACGTCGCGGTCGGGCCGAGTGTGCGTTCGGGTCGCGGTCCGGGTACGCCTCGTCCGTGACCACATACTCGTCAACGCCACCTGTCGAGCGAGTGTGTAGTCCAGATGGGCAAGACACGCAGCGACCACCGACTCGGCTCGTCGGCCGTTGGGTCAACCGGCCGTCTTGGCAGGCCGGCCTGGCTTCCTCGCCCAGTCGCGCGCGAATCGCTCGATCGCTCGGGCATCCCAGATGGGTCCGGTCTTCAGCTCGAACACAGGCGCGGGAAATGACTTGTGCGCCCGCAGCTGGTGCACGCGTTGCCGCGACACACCGCCTAGCATCTCGGCCACCTCTGGAGCGGAGACCAGCCGCGGCAGGGTCGGAGCATCGGCTCGACGCTCGTGGGTGCTCGCGTCAACCACCTCGACGCCGACGGGCTCGCCGTCCATGACGCCACTGACATGGTCGCGGGCAACGCGCGCAGCTTCCAGCGGGCCCGCCGCATCTGTCCAGTAGGTCACGTCGAGCCCGTGGTCGGGAATGTTCGCCAGCCCGGCATCGAGCTCGTCCAGCTGGTCGGCGAGGCGATCATGCTCGTCCTCGGTGAGGTCAAGGTCGTACGTGAGCGTGGTCACCCACATGCCACTCACCTGTCCTTTCTGCGCTGCGCTCGTTGCTCCTTCTTGCTGGGCGGCGGGATCGGTAGACCGGCCTTCTTGAGCGCCACCTTGAGGTCAGCCATACGCCGGCGGGGTTGCTCGGCGTGGCCGGGTAGCGGCCGATGTGGCGTCCCTCGGGATCGTAGAAGTGCGCGTATCCCTTGGCGTCGTCCTTCACGGTCCAGCCTTGGGACCGGGCCCACTCGGCCCAGTCCTTGATCTCGCGGTTCAATGGTCTCGTTTCTATTGCGATATGTCAAGGGTTAGGGGAGCCCGCCCACCGGGGACGGGTGTACCGACGGTTGTCCGAAGCCCCGGCCGACCTGCGAGAACGCGCGGAGCCGCCTGTCGGAGTCGAACCGACGACCTTCTCATTACGAGCGGCCGGCACTTGCCAGTTGGACCTGTTGGTGAGCGTCGACGACGGTTGGGAACGTAGGTATCCCCCACACGTTCTTCGATCTGGGGGGCCGTCGGGGGGACACGCGCTCGGGCGGTGCTGGAGCCTGAGACACCGGAATGCCGACCGGAGGCATCTCGGCGCTCCTGAACATCGGGGTGGGATTTATCGCTCAGCAGTTCCAGGGGAAGCGCGGCACGCTCAGCGGCTGCTGACGGTCATCGTTGGCATGGTAGGGCTGACCTGCACAAACGCGTTGGCCATCGTTGGTCCCGGACGGTCGCCGTTGGCCCTCCTGCCACGCCTTTGCCAAGCACGCGCGCGTCATCGGCCCGCCTCCGGATCGCCATGGTCTTCGCCGAGCGCGGCCTTCCAGTCCCGGCTCCGTGGCGCCGAGGATGTTGACTACGAGGTCACCTGACGACTCATCCACCTCGTTAGGCGACGAGGGTCTTCTAGTTTAAGGTGCTCGGCCGCAGGCCCGGTTGGACGTCGTCGCGCGCTCGGCCGACGAGCGGGAACACCAGGATGCGGTCGATGTGGCCGATGATCGCCGACACGAACTGCTGGGCGATCTCGGCCGACGCTGCCTTGGCAATCCAGTCGTCGAGTTCGTGGAGCTTCTGCTGCGCTTCGGGCGTTTAGTTGATCCGGCCCGTCATGGACGGGCGGCACACTTGGCCTCGAAACGAGCCCGCACGGTTTCGGCCGGGATCGCCCGCGACGGGTCGGGCTTCAGCGCGTCGTACGCCGCCGCGGCCTCAGTGTGCAGCCACTCCCCGGCCACCCTATCGAAAGCCTCATCCGACTTGACCGATTCGAGGAGCCTCAGCGCTACGTCCTTGCGCACCGCAAGGGGCAGGGACATCCCCGCCTCGTAGAACTCCGATGCGCTCGCGACATGCCGTCAGTTTACGCCGACGAGCCGACCCCGGCTCACGAGCGCAAGCCTTTCCTGACCCGCTGCCCTGGTGGTCCGCAGACCAACCTGAGTCGCCACAGAGGGATCCCCCGGCCGGAACGCGCTGTCTGCGGCGTCGGCGGTCGCGCTGGTGCGACTTGAGGTTCTGCTGGCACGATGGGCTGGTGGGCATCAACCCGGAGACACGAGCCGCGATGGTCTGGGTACGCGATGACTACGACCTGCTTGTCCGCAGCGCCGGACCTGCCGACCTCCAGGCGTCGACCCTGGGCACTAGATGGACAAACCGCGAACTGCTGTTCCACATGTGGTTCGGACAGCGCATCGCCCGTGTCATCCTGCCTGTGGCTGGGGGCTTTTCCCGTGTCCCGGCGGTCGTCGGTCGGCGATTCGCGGGCCTTCTGACGGCTGCGACCGGTCCCTATGACTGGATCAACTACGTCGCTGGCGTCGGCGGCGCCCGTGTCGTCAGCCTGGAGCGCACG
>JBPCQY010000196.1:0-3201 GCA_050997635.1 Nocardioides sp. | reverse complement strand
TCGTTGGCCGCGATCGCGTCGTAGAGCGCCGCCTCGGCGACCGACAGCCCGAGCTGGGTGTGCCGCTGGGCGGCGTCGCGCATCTGCTTGGCCAGCTTCACCAGCTCGGCGATGATCTCGGCGGTCGACAAAGCCCGGTTGGTGTAGCGGTTGATGGCGTCGTCGAGCTGCTCGGAGAAGCGCCGGGCCTGCACCAGATTGGTGCGCTGCAAGGTCCGGATCTCGTCCGACAGCAGCTTGCGCAGCATGCCCATCTGAAGGTTCGGCTTGTCCTTGTGGGCGATGCCGTCGAGGAAATCATCCGACAGGATCGACAGCTCGGGGGTCTCGATCCCGGCCAGGGCGTAGACGTCGATGACGGCGTCGGCGACCACCGCCTCGTCGACGAGCTGACCGATGGCAGTCTCCAGCTCGACGCCGGCCTTGCTGCCGGCGCGACCGGAGTCCGGGTTCTCGATCTTCAGGATGGCCGCGCGCACATCGGCGAACAGCCGCACATCGTGGCGGATAGCGAGTGCCTCGTCCCGGCTCGCGCACAGTGCGAAGGCCTTGGTCAACGCCAGGACCTGGTCCAGGTAGCGGGTCTTGCGGTCCGGGTCGCTCATGACGACGTCGAGGACGGTCGCGTGCGCCGCCATCCGCTGCGCCGCGGGCAGCTGCGGGTCCGCGTCGTACGCGGTCCCGTGCAGCAGGCTGCGGACGATGTCGTGCTTCTCGAGCATCGCGGCCACCATCTGCTCGATGGGCATGCCGGCCTGCTCACGGTCGGTGGGCGAGTATTCCGCGAGGGCCTGGCGCAGGTGGGTCGCGATGCCGAGGTAGTCCACGATCAGGCCACCGGGCTTGTCGCGGAACGTGCGGTTGACCCGAGCGATGGCCTGCATGAGTCCGGCGCCCCGCATGGGCTTGTCGACGTACATGGTGTGCATCGCGGGGGCGTCGAAGCCGGTGAGCCACATGTCCCGGACGATGACGATCTCCAGCGGGTCGTCCGGGTCCTTGGCCCGCGCCTTCAGCGCCCTGCGGACCTCGCCCGAGTGCAGGTGCGGCTGGTAGCGGGGCGGATCGGCGGCCGAGCCGGTCATCACGACCTTCACGACGCCCCGGGACGGGTCGTCGTCGTGCCAGTCCGGGCGCAGCGCAACGAGCCGGTCGTAGAGCTCGACGGCGATCCGCCGACTCATCGTGACGATCATCGCCTTGCCCGGTTGCGGCCGGTGCGACCAGTGCTCGACCAGGTCGGCCGCGACCATGTCAAGCCGGTCGCCGGCGCCGACGATCGCCTCCAGCCGGGCCCACTTGGTCTTGGCCCGGGTGGCCTCGCTCTCCTCCGCCCCTTCGGTGATCTCGTCCGCCAGCGCGTCGAGCGCGTCGTACGCCTCCGTCGGCAGCGAGACCTTCGCCAGCCGCGACTCGTAGTAGATGCGCACGGTGGCGCCGTCCTCGACCGCGCGGGTCAGGTCGTAGACATCGATGTAGTCGCCGAACACGCTGCGGGTCGAGCGGTCGGTCGACTCGATCGGCGTGCCGGTGAAGCCGAGGTAGGTCGCATTGGGCAGGGCGTCGCGCAGGTGCTTGGCGTAGCCGTCGGCGAAGCCGTACTGCGAGCGGTGCGCCTCGTCGGCGACGACCACGACGTTGCGCCGGTCGGTCAGCACCGGGTGGAGGTCGCCGTTCGCCTCGGGGGCGAACTTCTGGATGGTCGCGAAGACGATGCCGCCTGCCGCCCGGGACAGCACCTGGCGTACGTCGGCGCGCGACGCGGCCTTGCGTGGCTGCTCGGGCAGGATCCGCGCCACGGCGAACACCTCGCCGAACAGCTGGTCGTCGAGGTCGTTGCGGTCGGTGATGAAGACCAGCGTCGGGTTGCCCATCCGCGTCGACCGCATGATCTTGGCGGCGTAGAGCAGCATCTCGATCGACTTGCCCGAGCCCTGGGTGTGCCAAACGACGCCGCCGCGCCGGTCGCCGTCCGGGCTGGCCGCCTCGATCGTCGACTCGACCGCGGCGTTGACCGCCCAGTACTGGTGGTACTTCGCGACCCGCTTGACCAGCCCGGCCGGCTCGTCGGAGTAGACGATGAACGAGCGCAGCAGGTCCAGGAACCGGCGCTGGTCGAACACGCCGCGCAGCAGCACCTCGAGCGCCGGCCGGTCGGTGACGACCTCGCGACCGTCGATGGTCTTCCACGGCGCGTAGTGCTCCCAGCCGGCGGTGAACGAGCCTATCGCCGCCGACGTCCCGTCCGAGATGACGACGAGGGCGTTGGGGGTGAACAGCGCGGGGATGTCGCGCCGGTAGGTCTGCACCTGGTTCCACGCGCCGCGCAGCGTGGCGTGGGCGTCGCCGGGGTTCTTCAGCTCCAGCAGCCCGACCGGCAGACCGTTGAGGAACACCACGACGTCCGCGCGGCGGTTCTTGCCGGCCTCGACGACGGTGAGCTGGTGCACGACGAGCCAGTCGTTGATCGCCGGCTGCTCCCAGTCGACGAGCCAGACCAGCGCGGTACGGACCTCGCCCGCTGCGATGCGGTGCTCGACCGGCACGCCGCCGGTGAGGAGCCCGTGGACGCGCTCGTTCTCGGCGAGGGCGTTCTGCGACTCCGCCCGCAGCAGGCGGATGACGGCCTGATCGACTACGCCCGCAGGCAGGTCGGGGTTGATGCGGAGCGCCGCGTCGCGGAGCCGTCCGGTCAAGACCACCTGGTCGTACGAGGAACGCTCGGGGGCAAGGCCGCCGGGCGCGAGGACCACGCCGGGCAGGGTGGCGTAGCCCAGCGAGCGGAACCAGTCGAGGGCGGCCTGCTCCACGACGCCCTCGGTGATCCCGCCGCCGCTCATGTGGTCGGCGCCAGGAAGAACACGTCGATGCCCAGGGCGCGGCCCGCATCTGCCTGCCGCTCGTCGCGTGTGCACAGCTGTGCGCGGTGATGCTGGGCGACCGCCAGGTGGAGCGCGTCACCGCTCCGGAGTCCGAGCCCCGGCCGCCCGGCCATCTCGGCGGCCTGTGCGAAGCACTCGCGCGGGACGTCGAGCACGGTCGACGAGTCGCGTACGAGGACGTCGAACGTCCTCTGCGCGCGCCGCCGTGCCGCGTCGTCCAGATCTCCCGTCCGCTGCTTGATCGACAGCGCTGACGACACCTCAGTGATCACCCAGTCCGAGACCGCAACCTGCTCGGGAGGCTGGCCGGCAAGCCACT
>JBPCQY010000124.1:0-5151 GCA_050997635.1 Nocardioides sp. | reverse complement strand
GTGCAGGAACCCTCGCCCAGCCGTCCGATCTCGTCGACGTCGCGCACCTCGTGACGGCGTACTTCTCGGAGGTGCCCGATCCCGACAACGTCGACCAGCAGGTCGCGTTCGGCACCAGCGGGCACCGTGGCACCAGCCTGAGCACGTCGTTCAACGAGGCGCACATCGCCGCGACGACGCAGGCGATCTGCGACTACCGCACCGAGCAGGGGTACGACGGGCCGCTGTTCCTGGGCCGCGACACCCACGCCCTGTCGGAGCCCGCATGGGTGACCGCGATCGAGGTGCTGGTCGCCAACGACGTCATGGTCCTCGTCGACGACCGGGACGGCTACACGCCGACGCCGGCGGTCTCGCACGCGATCATCCGCGCGAACCGGTCTCGACTTCGCTCGACCAACGAGAGAAGCAGCCCCGGCCTCGCCGACGGCATCGTCGTGACCCCCTCGCACAACCCGCCCAGCGACGGCGGCTTCAAGTACAACCCGCCCCACGGCGGCCCCGCCGAGACCGACGCCACGAGCGTGATCGCGGCGCGGGCCAACGAGCTGATCCGGGCCAACCTCGAGGGCGTACGACGGATCGCGTTCGCCCGCGCCCGCGCCGCGTGCTCGGCGTACGACTTCCTCGGGACCTACGTCGACGACCTGCCGAACGTGGTCGACCTCGAGGCGGTCAAGCGGGCGGGAGTGCGGATCGGGGCCGACCCGCTCGGCGGCGCGAGCGTGGCCTACTGGGGCGAGATCGGCGAGCGGCATGGCCTGGATCTCATCGTCGTGAACCCGCTGGTCGACCCGACCTGGCGCTTCATGACCCTGGACTGGGACGGCAAGATCCGGATGGACTGCTCCTCGCCCAGCGCGATGGCGTCGCTGATCGTCCGCAAGGACGAGTACCACATCGCCACCGGCAACGACGCGGACGCCGACCGGCACGGCATCGTCACCCCGGACGCGGGGCTGATGAACCCCAACCACTTCCTGGCCGTCGCCATCGGCTATCTGTTCGGAGGCCACCGCGCCGACTGGCCGGCCGGCGCGCGGATCGGCAAGACCCTGGTCTCCTCCTCGATGATCGACCGGGTCGGCGCCGACCTCGGTAAGGAGCTGGTCGAGGTGCCGGTCGGCTTCAAGTGGTTCGTGCCCGGGCTGCTCGACGGGTCTTTCGGCTTCGGCGGCGAGGAGTCGGCCGGCGCGTCCTTTCTGCGCCGCGACGGCTCGACCTGGACCACCGACAAGGACGGGATCCTGCTGTGCCTGCTGGCCTCCGAGATCCTGGCCAGGACCGGCCAGACCCCGAGTCAGAGGTACGCCGAGCTGGTCGCGAGACACGGCGACCCGGCGTACGCCCGCGTCGACGCAGCGGCCACCCGCGACCAGAAGGCCAAGCTCGCGGCGCTGTCGCCGGACGACGTCACCGCCACCGAGCTCGCGGGTGAGGAGATCACCGCGAAGCTCACCGAGGCGCCCGGCAACGGTGCGCGGATCGGCGGGCTCAAGGTGACGACCGAGAGCGCGTGGTTCGCCGCGCGGCCCAGCGGCACCGAGGACGTCTACAAGATCTACGCCGAGTCGTTCCACGGCCCCGACCACCTGGCGCAGGTGCAGGCGGCCGCCCGCGACGTGGTCTCGGCCGCGCTCGGGTCCTGAGAGCCACTCAGCGCAGGACGGCCACCACGACGGGCCGGCCGTCGCCCCACTGACCGGTGAGGGCGGCGGTGCCGTCGAGCGGCGTACCGACAGTGCGGGCGAGAGCGAGCTCGACCCCACCCGCCCGGACGACGGTCACGTCACCGTCGGTGGACGTGCTGTCGACGGAGGTGATCTCCCGCACCTCAACGCCACCAGTCCCGACAACCTGCATCCGGGGCGGTACGTCGGTGCGCCGGCCGTCCTCCTCGAAGTACATCTGGGACTGGGTCCCGCCGGTCGCGATCGCGGTCGCGAGAGTCTGGGCCCAGACCGGGTCCGTGCAGCCGTCGTACACGTAGCGCGCCCCGAGCACGCTGTGCTCCGACGTACCGACGAGGTGGTCCTCGGCGCCCGCCAGCGGTGCGGCGCGGTAGGTCAACGGGGTCTGGATGACCGACCCGTCGTCGCAGCTCCACAGGATCGTCTCGACGCCCACTTCGCCTGCGGGGTCCTCGAAGCGGTACTCCGCGAGCTTGTCGTCGATCCTGCGGCCGGCCGCCCACCACTGCGCGGGCAGCCAGGCCTCGACGAGCTCCTGCTTGGTGGGGGTGAGGGTCGCACGGTGGACGAGGGACATGTCCCGAACCTAGCCAGCAGCCGGGCGTCCGACCAGCCGGACCCGTAGCACCCGTTCACGCTCGCGGGCCTCGTGCTGGTCCTGGGCGCGGCCTGCGACGACTGCTCGGGGATCTGTGACCGTCGCGAGGCCGGAGGCCGACT
The DNA here is from genome assembly GCA_050997635.1 of Nocardioides sp. Lineage (GTDB taxonomy): Bacteria > Actinomycetota > Actinomycetes > Propionibacteriales > Nocardioidaceae > Nocardioides. The sequence goes on along the minus strand of JBPCQY010000124.1, from coordinate 2,740 downwards.
ACAGCTTGCCCATCCTCTCGAACGGACTCTTGATGCGGACCGTCTTCGCGCCGAAGTCGACGGTCACCGCACCCGCGTCCATGCCCACGACTCGACCCACGCCGTACGCGTCGTGCGAAACCAGGTCGCCGAGGGCGTACACCTCGATGATCGGCTCGGGGGCGGGCGGGAAGGGGCTGCTCGCGAGATGGCGCCGCTTGCTGCCGGAGGATGGTGACATAACCTTCAGTATCCTCCTCCGCGCACTCCGCGGCGAACTCGCACCGTCTCAGGCAGGGGTTCTGCGGGCTCGGACGACGAGGAACAGCCCGACGACCGCGACGATCACGCCGATGACGGCCCAGACGGCATGACCGCTCATGCCGGAGCCGCCGATGACATTGAGCCCCTGCAGGATCCAGACGACACCGAGCAGGATCAGGACGGCGCCGACGACCAGTCGAATGGTTCGGGACATGGCGTCGAACGTACCCGGTTCACCCAGCGGGCTACCGTTCAACCATGAGCCGATGGTGGGCACGCCGCTCGGCGGAGGCCGCAGCCACGCCCGATGACGGGAAGCCCGTCGGACGACGGGTGGCACTCGGGCTGCTCGGGCTCGGGGCGCTGGGGATCGCCAGCGGCACCCGCGTCCAGAGCGCCGTCACGACGGCGCTCGCGCCGATCCAGCTCCATGACCCGACCGGTCTCACCTCGCTGCTGCCGGTGGGCGACACGTTCCGCTTCTACTCCGTGACCGGCAGCGTGCCGACCCGCGACGCGACGTCGTACCGCCTCGACATCAAGGGCCTCGTCGACCACCCGACCACGCTGACGCTGACCGACCTGAAGGCGATGCCGCAGACCGACCTCGTCCGCGACTTCCAGTGCGTCACCGGCTGGCGGGTGCCGCAGGTGCACTGGAGCGGCGTACGCCTCTCGGACCTGCTCGACCAAGCGGGCGTGCAGTCAGCGGGCCGCGCGATCCGGCTGATCTCGTTCGACGGCACCTACACCGAGAGCCTGACCCTCGACCAGGCGCGGCTGCCCGACGTCATCGTCGCGCTCCGGATGCTCGGCGGCGACGTCACCCATGACCACGGCGGCCCGGTGCGGCTCTACGTCGCGCCGATGTACGGCTACAAGAGCCTCAAGTGGCTCTCCGGCATCGAGGTCACCGACAAGGTGATCGAGGGCTTTTGGGAGCCGCGCGGCTACGACATCGACGCGTTCGTCGGCTCTTCCAACGGGCGGGGCATCGATGAGCGCACCTGAGACCGTGGAGCGCTTCGGTCTCAGCTCCCGCTGGGTGCACGGCCTGACCGGCGCCTTCATGATCGTGTGCATCCTCACCGCGGCGGTCCTCTACAACGGGTCCCTCGCCGTGCTGGTCGGTCACCGGTACGTCGTCGAGCAGGTCCACGTGTACGCCGGGTTCGCGCTGCCGGTGCCTCTGATCGTCGGCCTGGGCAGCCGCGTCTACCGCGACGACGTACGACGACTGAACCGTTTCACGTCCCGCGACTGGGCCTGGCTCCGGTCACGGAGCCGCCGCGACGGCACCCTCGAGGTCGGCAAGTTCAACGCCGGCCAGAAGCTCAACGGTGCCCTGTCGGCCGGGTCGATCGGGGTGCTGCTGCTGTCCGGCTGCACGATGTACTTCACCAACCTCGCCCCGCTCCCCTGGCGCAGCGGCGCGACGTTCGTGCACGACTGGTTCGCCCTCGGCGTCGGCCTGCTCGTCGTCGGCCACACCTTTAAGGCCCTGCAGGATCCGAACGCGATGACCGGTCTCCGCACCGGGAAGGTGCCGCTGCGGTGGGCGCGGCGCCAGCACCCGGCCTGGGCGCGCGAGGTCGCCGGCGACCCGCCCGACTAGGCGGGGAAGAGCTTCCACTGCCCTTCGGAGACGACCTCGACGGTGCCGTCGGTCACCTTGATGGCCGTCTGGTCGTCGATGGCGTACGCCGGACCGGCGATGTCGGCGGCCCATCTCTCGGCCTCGGCCAGGGTGTTGTCCGGCATGAGCTCGTGACCCACGTGCGGGAAGATCGAGAAGTCGACGAACCCCAGGGTGTGGTCGTTCCCAGTGGGCGGCCTCCAGTTGACGAAGTCGTCACCGATCCGCGGCGTCATCACCATGCTTCCGGCACTCACCCCCACCCAGACCGTCTCGGTCAGCGACGGCAAGAGGTCCGCCAGCCCTGACTGCCGCATCCAGTGGCACAGATAAGTCGCGTCGCCACCGTCCACCAGCAGCACGTCGGCCTCGCGAACCCACGGCCCCCAGCGCTCCTCGCCGATGCTGGGCAGCGCGGTGAGCTCGAGGACGCCCACCGACTTCCAACCCAGGCTGGACATGTCCCCCGGGGGCTCGCCGACGACGAAGCGCCGCACCGAGGCGGGCCCACACATTGGGTGCCCCCACTGCGCCGTCGGGATGCAGAGCGCACGGGAGTCGGAGATCGGCTTGCCCAGCAGGTCGACCAGCGCATCTCGGATGCTCGGGTTCGTGACGCCTCCGGACGTGAGGAGGAGCTTCACGACGACTCCCCCATCGGGTGCGACGGGCTGGTGTGGGGAGCAGACCGTGGATGCGCCATCGTCTGACTCCTTGTCTCGGCGCCCTTCTCTGGCCGCCGTCTCACCTGTTCAACGAACGGGTCGCTTCCGATCCGACACCCTGCCCGAAGGTACGTCGCCCCGTCGCAGCCGACTGTTGCTGTCCACGCCGAAGCGATCAGGCGTCGAGCCTGCGGAA
>JBPCQY010000123.1:0-24292 GCA_050997635.1 Nocardioides sp. | reverse complement strand
GACCAGGATGCCGTCGGCGTCGGTGATCTCACTGGAGGTGCCGATGATGTCGGCGCCACCGATCTGGCGCAGGCTCACCACGGTCGGGAGGGCGCTGAGCCGGTCACCGGGTACGACGGCCCGCTCGTAGCGGAACCTCTGATCGCCGTGCACGATCCGGAACAGGTCGACCTGCTCGGCTGCGAGGAACGCGTTCATCGCGGCGAACGCCACCACGATCGGGTACGTCGCCGGGGCACCCGCGTCGTCGTAGGAGTCGCCGACGGCCTCCGCAAAGGCCCGGACCTCCTCGGCGGTCACGAGGTGAGGGCTCGTCGGGGGGAACTCCCGGCCGACGAGGGACTGGTCGATCGGCATGCGCCGACCCTAGCGGGACGCGCTACCGGCCCGCCGGGAACACCCGGGTGGGCCAGTACGAGGAGCCAGGCGTCAGCGGGTCTCGCGGTGCGGGGTGTGCTTGCGGCAGCGCGGGCAGAACTTCGCCAGCTCCATCCGGTCGGGGTCGTTGCGACGGTTCTTCTTGGTGATGTAGTTGCGCTCCTTGCACTCGGTGCAGGCGAGCGTGATCTTGGGGCGAACGTCGGAGCTCTTGCTGGCCACGGGAGTGTCCTTCTTCGTCGGTGTGGTGCGTCGGGGCGAATCTGGGTAGCGGGGGCGGGACTCGAACCCGCGACACCACGATTATGAGCCGTGTGCTCTAACCACCTGAGCTACCCCGCCAAGGGCACGGGGCGCTGACCCCACCCAGAGCCCCTTTACGGAATCGAACCGTAGACCTTCTCCTTACCATGGAGACGCTCTGCCGACTGAGCTAAAGGGGCAACGACCGTGAAGAATACACAGGGCCGCACGTGATCGAGAAATCGTCTGGACCTCCCTCGTTCTACCGTCTGCCGAGGTCATCGGAGGCGGGTCGCGAGGCCGTCGAGTCACTGCCCACGACGGCCGGGCCGTGGAGCTCGCAGGCCCAGCATGGCGGACCGCCCGCGGCCCTGCTGGCACGCTCGATCGAGCGGCGCGGCCTCGGGGTCGTCGGCCGGTTCACCATGGAGCTGCTGGGTCCGGTGCCGGTGGGCAGGCTGGAGGTCGGCGCCCGCGTCGTACGCCCCGGCCGGTCGGTGCAGCTGGTCGAGGCCGAGCTGTACGACGCGTCGCGCGGCCGGGTGGTCGCGCGAGCCAACGCCTGGTTGTTCCCGCGCACCGACGACGGGCCGGCTGAGCCGCCGCAGCCGCCCGGCCACTCCCCCGCCGACGGCGTCGCCCGGGATCGGCCCGGCGACTGGGGCGCCGGCTACCTCGACGCTGTCGAGTGGCGCTGGATCACCGGCGGGGTGGACCAACCCGGCGCCGGGGTGGTGTGGATGCGCCCGCCCACGCTGGTCGCTGGCGAGGAGACCAGCCCGACGCAGCGGCTGCTGGCCTGCGTCGACTCCGCGAGCGGGGCCAGCGCGATGCTCGACGTCCGCGAGTGGGGCTTCCTCAACACCGAGCTGACCGTGCACGTGCTCCGTGAGCCGGTCGGCGAGTGGGTGTGCCTCGATGCCGAGACCACCCTCGGGCCGGGCGCGGTCGGCATCGCCACCTCTCGCGTGTACGACGAGCAGGGGCTGGTGGCCCGGTCGGCGCAGGCGCTGCTCGTGACGCGTCGCTGACCGCTGCCCGTCAGGAGGTCACAGTGTCGTCGATGATTCTCCGTACCCGGTCGGGCTCGAGCCCGTTCCTGACGCCCCACAGCACTGCCTGGCAACGACGGCTCACCTCGATCTTGCGGTAGAGGCTGCGGATGTAGGTCTTGACCGAGTTGATGGAGAGATAGGTGCGCTCGGCGATCTCCTGGTTGCTCAGCCCCTGCGTGATCAGGGCCCGCACCTCGGCCTCGCGCTCACTCAGGCCGAGCTCGCGACCGGGCCGGGCCCCCTGGGCCTCACCTTCGGGGTCCTCGTTCAACCGGGACCACCCGCTCCCCCGCCGCGACGGCCTCGAGCGCCATGACAACCTCCTCGGCCGACAGCCCCTTGGGCAGGTAGCCGGGGACGCCGTGGTCGACGGCGCGCCTGACCAGGGCCGGGTCGCGGTTCCAGGTGAAGATGGCGACGCGTACATCGGATCCGCGGAGCAGGTCGTGGAGGTCGACCCCGTCACCCCGAACCTGACCGAACGTGTCATAGAGAATGACGTCGATCTGGCTCAGGACCGGACGGCCGGAGTCCAGCTCCACCACGTCGATGCGTTCGTGATGAGGAGCCAGCATGCCGGCGACGCCCGCCACGACGATCTCGTAGTCGTTGACGATCGCCACGCGGATCTTCGGGCTGCTCGCGGTGTCAGTATTCACCCGGCGGGATGAAGCGGCCGACCGAGCGTGGAACCTACGTTGATGGGAACCCGTTCAGCGGGAGCCGATCATTCGAGGAGTCGCGTGCCAGACGCACCGCCCTCGCCCGTGAGGCTTCGGATCGACCCCCCTCCGGGGGACGCACCAGCGACCGCCGTGGCCGAGGCCGCACTCGGGGCCTCACGCAGTGTTCCCGGCTCGGCCCTGGAGTTGGCGCGCACCTGGGGGCCAAGGCTCCCGCTGCCGGGCCAGGGTCAGACCCGTCTGCTGTGGGAGGCGCTCGCGACCGTCGCCGCCGTCGATCTCTCGGTGGCCCGGACCCTCGAGCCGCACGTCGACGCGCTCGCCATCCTCGCGGAGTCCGGCGGCTCGGCTCCCGACGGTACGACGTGGGGCGTGTTCGCGGCCGAAGGCCCCGGGGTCCGTCTCGAGGCCGTCGAGGACGGCGGCAGCTGGACGCTGCACGGCACCAAGCCCTGGTGCTCGCTGGCCGGCGACCTCAGCCATGCCCTGGTGACGGCCTGGACCGGCCCCCAGGATCGTCGGCTCTTCGAGGTGTCTCTGGAGCAGCCCGGTGTCCGGGTGGAGCCCGCGACCTGGCACGCGCGAGGTCTGCGCGACATCGCGAGTGGACCCGTCACGTTCGAGCGCGCGCCGGCCCGGCCCGTCGGCGAGTCCGGGTGGTACCTGCGACGAGACGGTTTCGCCTGGGGCGGGCTCGGCGTCGCCGCGGTCTGGTACGGCGGCGCCGTCGGTCTCGCGCGGTTGCTCACCGCTGCCGCCGCCCGGAGAGCGCCGGACCAGATCGCCCTGATGCACCTCGGCGCTGTCGACGCGCGCCTGCACGCCGCCCGTTCGTCGCTCCTCGAGGCCGCCGCCGAGATCGACGCCGGCCGGGCGCCCGGTGACGCCGGGAACCTGCTGGCGGCCCGGGTCCGTCAGGTCGTGGCCGGAGCCGCCGAGCAGACCCTCGTGGACGTCGGCCACGCGCTCGGCCCGGCTCCCCTGGCTCTCGACCCGGTCGTCGCCGGGCGCGCTGCCGACCTCGCCCTCTACCTGCGACAACACCACGCCGAACGCGATGCGGCCGCCCTCGGCGACCTGCTCCTCGAGGGGTCGGGGCAGTGGGCATGAGCGTCGAGTTCACCCACGACGGCCCGGGGCACGCCGCTGCCGACTGGGCGGCCCATCCCTTGTGGGAGTCGGTGCCTCCGTTCGACCTCGAGAGCCAGGAGACCCGATGCACCCGTATGGTGGTCGTCGCCGCTCATCCCGACGACGAGACACTCGGCGCGGGCGGGCTGATGGCGCGTGCCCACGACCTCGGGCTCCCGGTGTACGTCGTGCTGCTCACCGCCGGCGAGGGCTCCCACCCGACCTCGACGACCCTCGCACGCCGCGACTTGGCGACCCGACGACTCGCAGAGGTCGAGCACGCGCTCGACCTGCTGGCGCCCAGCTCCCCCCTGGTCTTCCTGGGCGTTCCCGACGGGCAGGTCGCCGCGGCCGAGGCCGCGGTCACCGGCAGCCTGGTCGACCTGGTCGGGGACGGGCGAAGCACCCTGGTCGTGGCCCCTTGGCGCCGTGACGGCCACCCCGACCACGAGGCCGCCGGCCGGGCAGCGGCCGTCGCCGCGCGGCGTACCGGGGCGAGACTCGTGGAGTACCCCCTCTGGGCGTGGCGCCACCTCCCCCTCGACGACCTGCCGTGGTCGATGCTGAGGCGAGACACCCTGGAGGGCGGCCGGGTCGAGCGCAAGCAGGCGGCGATCCGCGCCCATGCGAGCCAGGTCGCACCGCTCTCCGAGCATCCGGGGGACGAGGTGCTGCTCGGACCGGCCGTGCTCGAACACTTCCTCGGAGACCGCGAGCACTTCGTCATCGGCACCGACCGCACCGACGACGCGCTCGATCTGCTGCACCGCGAGCAGCCCGATCCCTGGGGGGTGGACGAGCGGTGGTACGAACGGCGCAAGCGTGACCTGACCCTCGCGGCCCTGCCGCGCCGCCGGTTCCGAAGCGGGCTCGAGATCGGCTGCTCCCTCGGGGCCCTCGCGGCCGACCTCGCGCCACGCTGCTCGAGTCTGCTCGCCGTGGACCGCAGCGAACGCGCGCTGACGTCGGCACGCGCCCGCTTGGCGGGTCACCCGCACGTGCGCGTCGAGGCCATGGACGTGCCGACCCACTGGCCCGACGGCGACCTGGACCTGGTGGTGGCCTCCGAGATCGGGTACTTCCTCAGTCCGGCAGCCCTGGACGGCCTGGTGACCCGGGTCTCGGACTCGCTGGCCCCCGATGGGGTCGTCATGCTGTGCCACTGGCGACATCCTGTCGCGGGCTGGGTGCTCGACGGTGGCGACGTGCACGACCACTTCGCGGACCCGCGACTGCCCCCGGTTCAGGCGCGCTACAGCGACCGCGACGTCGAGATCGTCGTGCAGTGTGCCGACGACCAGTGGCCGAACCCGCGCGCATGAGCGTCCCGGCCCTGCGCTCCGGCATCGAGCAGGTTCACGTCGTGATCCCTGCGCGCGACGAGGAGGCACTGCTACCCGACGCCCTCGCCTCGGTGGCCCGCGCGGCCGACCGGCTCCTCGCGGCCGACTCGTCGGTGTCCGTGTCGACCACGGTCGTGGCCGACGCCTGTGGCGACGCCACGGCCGCCACGGCCGCGGCGTACGGCGCCCACGTGGTGGTCGCCGACCTGCGCAACGTGGGTGCGGCCCGTCGGCTGGGCGTCGAGCACGCCACGGTCGGGGGCGGCCTCGACGACCGGCGGGTCTGGCTGGCCAACACCGACGCCGACTGCGTCGTACCCGACCACTGGCTGCTCGCCCAGTTGGAGCTTGCCGCCGCGGGCTTCGCGATGGTTGTTGGCACGGTCGTGCCGGCACCTGCCGACCTGACGCCGGCGCTCGGGTCGCGCTGGCACGGGCGGCACGATCTGGTCGAGGGACACCCTCATATGCACGGCGCCAACCTCGGGCTCTTGCTCGCGGCGTACCGCTCGGTCGGCGGATTTCCCCCGCTCACCGTCCACGAGGACGTACGGCTGGTGGCCGAAGTCCGGGCACGCGACTGGCGGTGGTCGGCCACGCACACGACCTGCGTCACCGCCTCGGGGCGCCGGCACGGGCGCACAGCAGACGGTTTCGCGGCGTACCTGCTGGCGCTCGAGCAGGACGACGAGCGCACCGCCTGAGCGTTCCGGCCGAGAGCCACAAGTGATACCCATCGGCGTGGTCGCCCCCACGCCCCGCTTGCGTACGGTGAAAGTGAGGCACATCACAGTCACAGCTTCCAGGGAGGACGCGCATGACCACGACAGGACCATTGACCTGGCTTGCCCGACAGACTCGGCGCGGAGTCAACGAGCTGCCGACGAACGTCGCGTGGGTCGTCGACCAGACGCTGGGCAGCCCCACCGCCGCCGCAGGGCGAGGAATCCGCGGCGCCGCACGACAGGCGTCCGTCGCGGTGGCCGACGCCTCGCCTTTCGGGGACGGGGTGGAGGAAAGGCTCCGCAAGGCCGACGCCGCTCTGGAGCGGTCCCGGGAGCTGGAGGCCGAGGCCGCCGAGAGGACGTCGCGGGCGCAGGAGGCGTCGGACGCCGTGGATGCGGCGGAGACTGAAGCCGGGGACCGGGTGAAGCGGGCCCGCAAGGAGGCCGACGACCACGTCGCCCAGGTGGTCGCCGAGGCCCGACGAGAGGCGGACGACTACGTCGCAGCCAAGCAGGCTCGCGCCGAGGAGCACGCCGACGCCGAGGTCGCGGACGCGGAGCAGGAGGGTCGTGCCGAGGTGGACCGCGCGACCGCTCGGGCCGACCGGGCCCGCGACGAGGCCGAGGAGTCGGTGGCCCGAGCACGGGCCCAGATGGTCGACGCCCGACGGATGGCGGACGAGGCCGCCGACGCGGCCCGCGAGGCCGCCGACCAAGCACGCGAGCGAGCTGACCGGCTGTCCGACCATGCCTCCGCCGAGGCAGACGAGGCCGAACGCCGGGTGGCCGAGGCAGAGCGCCGTACCGCCGCCGTCGGCTCCGAGAGTGCCCAGCTCGCGCAGCAGGCCGACGCCGGTCCCCTCGAGCTGGACGACATGTCCAAGGCCGAGCTGGTCGAGCTGGCTGGAGGAATGGGCCTGGAGGTCAACTCCCACCAGCTGAAGAAAGAGCTCGTGACCGCGATCCGGCGGTCACGGTCCTAAGCAGGAGCTAGGGAGGGAGCACGAGATGTTCAGCAAGAAGACACTGGCAGAGAGAGCCCTCGACACCGCGCGCGGCGCATCGGCGCGGGCGCCCCGTCCGCCCGCCGGGCTGGTCGCGACCCTCGGTGGAGCCTTGGGCATGACGGTCCTGAGCGCCGCCGTTTCCGCAGCACGTGCGAGAAGCGCGAGGTCGAGTCATGCTCGGTAGCAAGACCGTGGGACGTTCGCTCGTCTTCGGCGCCGGGTACGTCGTGGGCACGCGGGCGGGCCGCGAGCGCTACGACCAGATCAAGCAGGCCGCCCTCGCCCTGGGATCGGAGGCCCGGCAGCGACTCAGGGAGTCGCGCAACGACCAGGTGCAAGCGGTCCGCCACCGGACCCGCCCCCTCTGGGATGACCACGACATCACCCTCGGCGGCCGGTGAGGTGGGCCGTGCTGATCACGATCCACCTGGTCGCACGGCTCTTCCGGATGCCGGTGCTCCGGATCGACGGCGACGTCCGGCTCACGGAGCGAGCAGCCACACGGCGGTTCCGCGTAACCAACAACCTGGGCCGGACGCAGCCCATCGACCCCCACGTGGAGCACGAACGACCGCCGGGACTGCGGTTGGCCGAGGCCGAGTCGGTCTTGGCCGAGATCGAGTCCAGGAGGCATCGGCGCGCGCCGTGACCCGAGTGCTGTGGATCGGGGCTCGCGCGACCTGAGCGTCTCAGGGCGCACCGGCGCCGTGCCGGTGACACCCCCTCAGGTGGTCGTCGACCAGGCCGAGTGCCTCCATCAGCGCATACATCGTGGTGGGGCCGACGAAGACGAACCCCTGCTTCTTCAGTGCCTTCGACAGGGCCACCGACTCGGTAGACGTGCTGGCCAGCTGCTCGGTCGTCTCGGGTGACCGGTGCGCTTCGGGTGCGAAGTCGTGCAGGAAGGCCACGAGCCCGCCCCCCTCGCGCAGCGCCACCGTCGCGCGCGCGTTGACCAGCGTCGCCTCGACCTTGCGGCGGTTGCGCACGATGCGGACGTCGGCCATCAGCCGCTCGACGTCGCCCTCGTCGTACGCCGCGATGGCGTCGGCGTCGAAGCCGGCGAACACCTCGCGGAAGGCGGGGCGCTTGGCCAGGATCGTCGCCCACGAGAGCCCGGACTGGAAGGCCTCCAAGGTCAGCCGCTCGAGGTGGGCGGCCTCGCCCTCGACCGGCAGCCCCCACTCGGTGTCGTGGTAGTCGCGCATCGAGCCCGCGACGCCGCCCCAGGGACAGCGCGGCACCCCGTCCTCTCCCACGATCGGTCCCGACACGGGCCGATCCTGACAGACGGGCTCCGACACCCGGGGCAGGCGGGCGGTGCTCAGCGGCCCGGTTGCCGGGTTCGGTCTGGGCCCCTCCCCCGGCCGACATTCCGAACGTTTCAGTCGTCGGCGGGCGAGCCCAGCAGCCGAAACGTTCGGTATGTCGCCCCACAGGTCGGGTCAAGATCGACGGGCGCAGGTCAGCGGTCAGCGCCGGGGCTTGAGCCGCAGCCTGGGCAGCTCGGGCGCGGGGATCGGGCCGCGGTCACCCTCCACGATGCCGAAACGGCCGTCCCTGATGCCGCGGCCGTCGGCGGCGAGCTGGGCCTGCCAGGCGCCGCGCGCCTCCTCGATGTCCTCGTGGGTGCGGCCCACGAAGTTCCACCACATGATGATCTCCTCGTCGAACGGCGCTCCGCCGAGGATCAGCACCCGCGAGCCGTCGTACGCCGTGATCTCGAGGCCGTCGGCCGAGTCGACGAAGGCGAGCTCATGCGGCTTGACCTCCTGGCCGTTGACCGCGACCAGGCCGAAGTCGACGAGCACCCCGCCCTCGTAGCCCCCGCGCAGCTCGGGGCGGATCGTCGTACCGGCCTCCAGGACCGCCTCCGCGCCGACCGTCGGCGAGTACGTCGGCACGGGCGACTCGCTGTCGAAGGCGGTGCCTATGAAGACCCGGGCCTCCCAGCCGGCGCCACCGACCCGCGGGGCGCGTGGTGCTGGAAGGCCGGCCGGTTGGACGTCGCGTCCGCGGGCAGCGCCAGCCACAGCTGGACGCCGTGGAGGGTGCTGGTGTCACCGGTGGAGACCTCCGAGTGGCTGACCCCGCGGCCCGCGGTCATCAGGTTGAGCTCACCGGGACGTACCACCATCTGGGTGCCGAGGCTGTCGCGGTGCTCGATCTCGCCGGTGAACAGCCAGCTCACCGTCTGCAGGCCGATGTGCGGGTGCGGCGGCACGAGCATGCCGCCGGTCTCGGCGACGTCGTCGGGGCCGTAGTGGTCCAGGAAGCACCACGGGCCGATCAGCGACCGGCCGCGCTGCGGCAGAGTGCGTCGTACCCGCATGTCCCGTAGACCACCGAGCGGGACGTCCCGCGGGATGAGCACGTCGACGGTCATGCCGGCCTCCCGTTTCAGGAGTTGGAATAGACGGCTGGCCCGCCGTCGGAGGCGTCATTGTCACCCGCGGCGCCATTCGGGCCGCGACCGGCCCAGGTCCAGGCGTACGCCGGGTCCTCGGCCGCGACCCCGCCCTCGCCGAGCTCGAGCGGCGCGAAGGTGTCGATCATGACCGCGAGCTCGTCGAACGCCTCGGCGCCCAGCGACGCCTCGATCGCGCTCGGCTGCGGGCCGTGGGCGTGGCCGCCCGGGTGCAGCGAGATGGAGCCGATGTTGATACCCGAGCCCTTGCGCGCCTCGTAGTCGCCGCCGACGTAGAACATCACCTCGTCGCTGTCGACGTTGGAGTGGTAGTAGGGCACCGGGATCGACAGCGGGTGGTAGTCGACCTTGCGGGGCACGAAGTTGCAGATCACGAAGTTGTGGCCCTCGAAGACCTGGTGCACCGGCGGTGGCTGGTGCACCTTGCCGGTGATCGGCATGTAGTCCTCGACGTTGAACGTGTGCGGATAGAGGCATCCGTCCCAGCCGACCACGTCGAAGGGGTGGGTGGCGTAGGTCAGCCGGCTGCCGAGAACCTGGCCACCGGCGCGGTGCTTGACCAGCACCTCGACGTCGGTCCTGTCCACGAGGTGGGGCTCGCTCGGGCCGTGCAGGTCGCGCTCGCAGTACGGCGCGTGCTCGAGCAGCTGCCCGTAGCGGCTGAGGTAGCGCTTGGGCGGGGCGATGTGACTGTTCGCCTCGATCGCGTAGAGCCGGCTCGACTCGGCCGGCACCCAGCGGTGGTCGGTGCTGCGCGGCACCAGCACGTAGTCGCCGGTGCGGTAGCCGATCACGCCGAAGACGCTCTCGACCGTGCCGCTGCCCTCTTGGACGTAGACGCACTCGTCGCCGATGGCGTTGCGGTAGAGCGGTGACGGGTCGATGGCCGTCACCACATAGCTGATGCGTACGTCGTTGTTGCCGAGCACCAAGCGTCGCCCCTCGACCGGGTCTCGAGACGGTTGCTGCGCAACCTCCACGTCCGACGGGGGTACGACGCTGGTTGAGGAGGGCGCCCTGGCGCCCGTCTCGAAACCCGGCTCAGGGAAGAGCGTGTGCAGCCTCAGGTGCCGCGGCTTGAGCGGATGGTTCGGCGTGCGGGTCTGGTCGGGCAGGTCCCAGACCTGGCTGTCGACGATCGCCGATGGCACCCCGCGGTGGTAGAGCAGCGAGGAGTCGGAGGAGAAGCCCTCCTCACCCATCAGCTCCTCGCGGTAGAGGTTGCCATCGGCATCGCGGTGCTGGGTGTGCCGCTGCCGGGGCACCGTCCCGACCGAGCGGTAGTAGGCCATGTCGCCAGACTATGGCGTGGTGTCGGCCGCTCGCCCCACGCGTAGCACCAGGGCGAGGAGTTCGTCGTCCCGAATCTCGTACCCGATGCGTAAGTCGCCGGTGCGACTCTCCACTCCCAGCTCCTGGGACGTCCCACCAGAGGGTATGGGTGGTCGAGACCTGGCCGTAGGGCCACGAGCCACGCAGACAAGGCCTGGTCTCGCTCACCGTCGCCAACCGAGGCGAGCGGCGCTTCACCGGCCCCCCGGCCGCGTCGACGTCCCCCGAGCCCGGTAATCGAGTCGCCGTCGGGGGCTTCAGTCGTTACGATTTCGGGGTCATGCGCGACTTTCCCCCGGAGATCTCCACGTTCTACAGCGCGGCGGGCCGGGAGCCCGGTCCCGCGCCGGACACGCGCAGCCCGGCCCGGTTCCTGATCTGGCTGCTCCGGCTCCAGTGGCAGGTCATCGCGCTCGCGGCGGCGGTCGGTGTGTTGTGGCAGCTGCCCCTGACGATCGGCCCGTGGCTGTTCGGCAAGGCGGTCGACCACGGGATCCTGACCGGATCCGTGAACGGCACACTCTTCTGGGCTGGCCTGCTGCTCCTGGTGACGCTGGTCGGGGCCACGTTCGGCATCGTGATGCACACGCTGATCGTGCGGAGCTGGCTGATCGGCCTGTACGGCACGACCAAGATGGTGACCCGCAAGGTCGTCCAGATGGGCCACGTGCTGCCGCGTCGTACGCCGACCGGTGAGGTGCTCAGCGTGGCCTCGAGCGACTCCGACGAGTTCGGAGCCCTGACCGAGATCATCAGCCGCTCGGCCTCGCAGCTGGTCGCCTACCTCATCGTCGCGACCATCGTTCTGACCACCTCGCCGGGGCTCGGCGTACTCATGCTGGTCGCCGCGCCGGTGCTGGTCGGCGCCGCGCTGCCGCTGCTGCGACCGCTGCACCGACGTCAGCAGCTCGAGCGCGGCCGCAACTCCGAGCTCACCTCGATGGCCACCGACATCGTGGCCGGCCTGCGCATCCTGCGCGGGATCGGCGGCGAGCGGACCTTCGGGCGCAACTACGACCGTCAGTCGCAGCTCGCCCGCGAGGCCGGCGTCTCGGCCGGCATCTGGCAGGCCGCCATCGAGGCGGTCGGGGTGCTGTTCTCCGGCGTCTTCATCGTGCTCCTGGTCTGGCTCGGCACCCGTCAGGTGATCTCGGGCGACCTCAAAATCGGCCAGCTGATCAGTTTCCTGGGCTACGCCCTGTTCATGATCTACCCGATCCAGACGTTCTTCGAGCTGGCCCAGAAGATCACCCGGGCCACGGTCTCGGCGCGCAAAGCGATCGCGATCTTCGAGGAGCGGCCGCCCTGGCCCGACCTCGAACACACGACATCCCTGCCGTCGCGCGCGGATCTCGTCGACGAGGCCAGCGGCTTCACGGCGTACGACGGCCGGCTCACCGTCGTCGTCTGCGCGGTGCCCGAGGACACCGCCGCGCTGTGTGACCGGCTGGGCCGCTACCTGCCCGCCGACACCGAGCCCGTGAGCCAGGACCTCGGCGAGGGCGTCAAGGGCCGGGCCGCGCGGCGCGCACGGGCCGAGCGGCTCGCGGAACGCGCCCGGCTGGCGGCGCTGGACGAGCAGCTCGCGCGCAGCGCCTGGGGGGTCAGGCTCGGCGGGGTCGACCTGGGCGAGGCCGCGCTGGACGACGTACGCCGGCAGATCCTGGTCAGCGACACCGGCAGCCAGCTGTTCGCCGGGACCCTCCAGGACGCCATCGACCCGCACGGCCGGCTGACCCGCGAGCAGGCCGAGGAGGCGTTGCGCGTCGCCAACGCCGGGGACGTGTACGACGCCCTGCCGGGTGGCTGGCAGGGCCTGCTCGACGAGCGCGGCCGCGGGTTGTCCGGCGGCCAGCGCCAGCGCGTCGTACTCGCCAGGGCACTGGGGTTCGACGCGCCGATCCTGGTGCTCGTCGAGCCGACCTCGGCCGTCGACGCGCACACCGAGGCCCGGATCGCCGAGCGGGTCGCGCAGGTACGCCGCGGCCGCACCACCGTGGTCACCACGGTCTCGCCGCTGTGGCTGCACCACGCGGACCGCGTCGTACTCATCGAGGACGGGCGGGCTGCCGAGTCGGGCACGCACGACGATCTGCTGCGCGACAGTGCGGCGTACCGCCGGGTCGTGCTCCGCGCGATGGACGCCCCAGTGGAGGAGGTGGCCGGCCATGGGACCAGTGGTGTCTGACCCGCTCGTCAGCTCGCGCGAGACCTGGCGCGAGCACTCCGCGGCCGAGCCGGCGATCCCGCCCGAGCTGCTGCCACCGACCGGCGTCTCGCGGCGCGAACGGGCAGCCGCGTTGCGCCGACGGCACCTGCTGCGCGAGCAGCGCGCCCGGGCGACGTACGCCGAGTCGCGCAACCCGGTGCGCGGCTGGCCGGTGGCCGACAACCACGCCGTGCTGGGGTTCTTCCGTGGCCTGTTGCGCGAACGCCGGCGGATCGTGGTCTGGCTGGTGCTGCTCAACGCGCTCGCGGCCGGCGCGGCCCTCGTCGTACCCCGCCTGCTCGGCAACCTGGTCGACCGGACCATCGGCAGCGGCACGCGGGCCACCCAGCTCAGCGAGCTCAACTCCCTGGCCCTGCTGCTCATCGGTGTGGTGTGCGCGCAGGCGCTGCTGACGTTCCTGGCCCAACGGATCTCCACGATCTTCGGCCAGGACCTGCTCTCCTCGGCGCGGCAGTTCATCGTCGCGACCGTGCTGCGTCTGCCGCTCGGCCGGGTCGAGGGCGCCAGCACGGGCGACCTGGTCACCCGCGTGACCCGCGACGTCGGCACAATGAGCCGTTCGGTGCAGTTCGGCGTACCGCAGGCGATCATCTCGGGCCTGACCGTCGTGCTGTCGGTAGTCGCGATGCTGCTCAACTCGGTGGTGCTGGCGGTGCCGTCGCTGCTGTTGATCGGTGCCTCGACGTTTCAGGTACGCCGCTATTTGCAACGCGCGCCGAAGGGCTACATCACCGAGGGGTCGACGTACTCCCGGATCAACACCACGCTCACCGAGACCGCCGAGGGCGCGCGCACCGTCGAGGCGCTGGGTCTGTCGGCGCTGCGGCTGGACGCCGGTGACGACGACATCGCGGTCTCGGCGCAGGCCGAGCGTTACACGATGACCCTGCGCAACCTGCTGTTCAGCGTCATCGACATCACCTTCAACACCCCGCGGGTGGTCACGGTGCTGGTCGGCGCGTGGGCCTACTCGCGCGGCTGGGGGGTCTCGCTCGGCCAGATCACCGCCGCCCTGTTGTACGTCGAGTCGCTGAGCGGCCCGCTCGACCGGCTGGTCGGCGAGATGGACCGGCTCCAGGTCGGTGTCGCCTCCACCAGCCGACTGCTCGGCATCGCCCAGGTGCCGGAGGACCGCACGCCCGGCACGGAGCGGCCCGACGGCGCGCACCTGGTCGGCAAGGACCTGCGCTTCGCCTACCGCGAGGGGCACGACGTACTGCACGGGATCTCGCTCGACCTGGCCGTGGGCGAGCGACTCGCCATCGTGGGGCCGTCGGGCTCGGGCAAGTCCACGCTCGGGCGGCTGCTGTCGGGCATCAACGGCCCGCGCACGGGGTCGGTCACCGTCGGCGGGGTCGACCTGGTCGCGCTGCCGCTGGAGGTGCTGCGCACCGAGGTCGCGCTGGTGACCCAGGAGCACCACGTCTTCGTCGGCACCGTGCGCGACAACATCGTGCTGGCCCGCGAGGACTCCCCCGACTCCGCGGTCTGGGACGCGCTCGCGGCCGTCGGTTCGCGCGACTGGGTCGAGCGGCTGCCCGGCGGGCTGGACACGGTGATCGGCTCGGGCAACCAGGCGCTCACGCCGGCCCAGGCGCAGCAGGTCGCGCTGGCGCGGCTGATCATCGCCGACCCGCACACCCTGGTGCTCGACGAGGCGACGTCGTTGATCGACCCGCGGACCGCGCGCACGCTCGAGGGCTCGATGAACTCGCTGCTCGACGGACGCACCGTGGTCGCGATCGCGCACCGCCTGCATACCGCCCACGACGCCGACCGGATCGCGGTGGTCATCGACGGCGTGATCGTCGAGCTCGGCTCGCACGACGAGCTGGTCGAGCACGACGGTGAGTACGCCGCGCTCTGGACCGCCTGGACTTCCTGACGCCGACCTGTCACTTGTTCACGCCGTACGACGCCGACCTGTCACTTGTTAACGCCGTACGACGCCGAGCTGTCACTTGTTCACGACAGGTCCGCGCATCCACGCGTCAACAACCGACAGGTCGGCGCATCCACGCGTCAACAAGTGACAGGTCGGCGCAAATACGCGTCAACAAGTGACAGGTCAGCCGAGGTAGGCGCGGGCGATCCGCGAGACGAACTGGTGCACGCCGTCCTCGCGCGGGGCGATCGGGCCGGGCTCGTAGCCGGGGGTGTGCATGCCGCGCTGCACCGACTCGCAGGCTGCCCAGTCCTGCCGGTTGGTGAGGTCCCAGAAGTCCACGGCGTACGCCGGGTCGAAGCCACAGCGCTCGACGGCCTCGCGCGAGAACGCCCACGAGCACTCGATCCGGGTCAGGTCCGGGGTGAGCGGGGTCATCAGGTGGCTCATGACGTAGTCGGGGTGCAGGCTGATCAGCAGGTTGGGCAGCACGACGTTGTACATCACGCTGCGCTGCTGCTGCTCGTCGAGCCGGGTCAGCATCACCCCACCGCTGCGGCCGTCGAGCGACATCGTCTCGGCGTTCTCGCGCAGGTCCATCAGCCCGCCCATCCACGCACCCTCCGGCTGCACGTTGTCGCCGCTGTCGGGCGGGGTCACCTCGCACAGCTCGGGGTGGATCATCGGGCAGTGGTAGCACTCCTGGTAGTTCTCGATCACGACCTTCCAGTTGGCCGCGACGTCGTACGCGTGGCGTACGACGGTGACCAGGCTGCCCGCGTCGTACGCCTCGACGTACGACGCGAGGTCGCCGACGTGCTCGTCGAAGCCGGGCGCGTCCCCCGAGGCGTCGACGAAGGCCCACCCGTGCCACTCCGCGACCCGCAGCGGCCGCAGCCCGAAGGCGGCCCGGTCGAGGTCGGTGAAGCCCGGCGCCGCGACGAGCGAGCCGTCCGGCCGGTAGGACCAGGCGTGGTAGGGGCAGGTGATGGCGCGGCCCGCCTCGGCCGTCTGGCCGCACGGCAGCAGCTCGTGGCCGCGGTGTCGGCAGGCGTTGTGGAACGCCCGCAGCTCACCGCCCTCGTCGCGCACGAGCAGCATGCCGTGGCCGCCGAGGTCCCGGGCCGTCATCGAGCCGGCCGCGACGTCCTCGCCCCGCCCCACGCAGCGCCAGCCGGCGAAGAGGTGCTCCCGCTCCCAGGCCAGCACCTCGGGCTCGAGGTACGCCGCCGCGGGCAGCATCCGGCACTCTCCGAACGGCGCTGCCGCGAGCCGGACGAGCTCGAGGTCGAGGGGGGCGGGACCGGTCACCGCTCCACACTAATGTGGGCAGCGTGAGTTTGCCTGAGGCCTGGCGCGGGTTCGTCGACGACGCCGCCATCTTCCCGCCCGGCGACGCCGCGCTCCCCGACGCGGTCGCCGCCTACAGCCGCCGTCCGGACGAGTGGTACGCCGACCTGGTCGGCTCGTTCGTCGTCACCGACGCCAAGCTGCCGGACGTGCCCGCAGAAATCCCCGTCTCCGTAGTCCTGACCGGCGGTGCCGGCGCCGTCGACGGCGTGGCCCGGCTGGCCGAGCGCCGCGGGATGCAGGTCGTCGGCCTCGAGGCCGCCCTGCGCGACCTCGACGACCTGCCCGGGAACGCCCGGCGCGTGGTGGCCGCCGTCGACGCCGCGCGCGCCGACGGACTGCTCACCGACACCCAGGTGTACGTCGAGCTGCCGCAGGCCGAGCCCGACCACGCCTGGCTGGCCGCGGCCGATGTCGTGGCCGAGTCCGAGGCTCGGCTGAAGTTCCGCACCGGGGGCGTCGAGGCACACCTCTTCCCGCCGCCGGCCACCCTCGCGGCCTGGATCGACGCCGCGCTCGACCGCGAGACGTCGTACAAGTGCACGGCGGGGCTGCACCACGCCCTCCGCCACCGCGACCACGCGACCGGCTTCGAGCACCTCGGCTTCCTCAACGTCCTGCTCGCCACCCGGGCCGCCTTCGACGGTGCCACGGTCACCGACGTGGCCCGGCTGCTCGACGACTCCTACGCCAACGACCTGGTGGCCCTGGCCCGCACCAGCGACCTGGCCGGCGCCCGGCGCTGGTTCATCTCGTTCGGCTCCTGCAGCGTGCGCGACCCTCTCGACGACCTGACCGCCCTCGGCCTGCTGGAGTCTCGACAGGCTCGACCACCGAAAGAGCATGCTGATGACTGACGGCTTCGGCCTCGACCACCTCCCGTACGGCGTCTACTCGGTCGCCGCCGGTGCCCCCCGCGTCGGCGTGCGGTACGCCGACACCGTGCTCGACGTCGCGAAGGTGCGACCCGAGCTGGATCGCCCGAGCCTCAACGACTTCATGGCACTCGGCCCCGACGCCTGGGCCGATACCCGAGCCGAGATCGCGCAGCTGGCCGAGGCGGGCGGCCTGCCCGAGACCGCGCTGGCCGACGCCCGCCTGTACCTGCCGTTCACGGTCGGCGACTACGTCGACTTCTACGCCTCACTCGACCACGCCTCCAACGTCGGGCGGATCTTCCGCCCCGATCAGGAGCCGCTACTGCCCAACTGGAAGCACCTCCCCGTCGGCTACCACGGGCGCGGCGGCACCGTCGTCGTCTCCGGCACCGACGTGATCCGCCCGTGCGGTCAACGGAAGACGCCCAGCGACGACGCGCCGACGTACGGGCCGAGCCAACGACTCGACATCGAGGCGGAGCTCGGCTTCGTCGTCGGCGTCGGCACCGAGCTCGGCGAGCGGATCGGCGTGGGCGACTTCGCCGACCACGTCTTCGGGGTCGTGGGCCTCAACGACTGGTCCGCGCGCGACATCCAGGCCTGGGAGTACGTCCCGCTGGGCCCGTTCCTCGGCAAGTCCTTCGCCACCTCAGTCTCGGCCTGGGTGACGCCGCTGGCCGCACTCGCGGCGGCGCGGGTGCCGCTGCCCACCCAGGACCCCCAGCCGCTCCCCTACCTCACCGGCGGCCACGCGATCGACCTCGAGGCCGAGGTCGTCCTCAACGGCGACGTCGTCAGCCGCCCGCCGTACCGCACGATGTACTGGTCACCGGCCCAGATGCTCGCCCACCTGACCGTGAACGGCGCCTCGACCCGGCCCGGCGACCTGTTCGCCTCCGGCACCATCAGCGGACCGGTGCCCGCCGAGCGCGGCTCGTTCCTCGAGCTCAGCTGGGGCGGCCAGGAGCCGATGGCCGGTGGCCGCACCTTCCTCGAGGATGGCGACGAGGTGACCCTGCGCTACTCCGCACCCGGTACGGCGGGCGGCCGGATCACCCTCGGCGAGGTCACCGGGAGGATCGTCCCGGCGCGGCCGTGACCACCCGGCGTACGACGGTGCTGGCCGCGCTGGTCGTGGCCGGTCTCGTGCTCGTGGTCGGGGGGTTCCTGCTCGCGCTCACCACCGATGGCGGCCCCCGCGTCGTCGGGATCATCGCCGTCGTCGTGGGCCTGGCCTGCCTGCGCGCCGCCTCGTGGTCGCGCCGGGTGCGCCGCCTGACCGAGGCCGGTCTCGACCTGCAGCGGCCGCCCGATGATGCGCCTCACCCCTGATCTCCCCAGAGACGGGCATGACGGATTCGCCGACCGCGGGGTAGAAAGAGCACCACACTCCCGATTCGAGGGCCCGGACCGGGATCCGGTCAGTTCGGAGGGATCACATGGAGAGGCTGGCCAGAGGCGCCGGGGGTCGCCAAACCGCGACAGCCGCGGGCGCCTTGGTCGCGCTCGCCGTCTGCGGCGCCGTCGCGGTCCAGCACCACGCGAGGCGTGCGGGCGAGCAGGGACAGGATGCGCCGCCCCAGTCGGTCGCCGACTTTGCCCGCGAGCACGCCAGCCTCGACCGGCACTCGCACCCGATCGTCTCGGTCATGGCGAGCCTCGACCGGGCGGGCGACGACCTCGTCTATGGACCCAACCAGATGAACTACGAGAACTCCGCCTTCCCCCGCAGCGTCATCGGCAGCGCGCAGGCCCGCGCCTCGCGGCGGGCGTTCGTCGCCGCCACCATGCGCGCGGGCGCGACGGGCATCGGTTTCTGGGCGCCGATGCCCCACGCGCACGGCGCCGTACCAGCGCAGGTGACCTACACCGGCCGCCCCAGCCACGTGGCGGGCCAGACGACGGCGATCAGCGTCGCGCCCAACGGGCGGACCACCTATGTCGGCACCGCAGGCGGCGGCGTGTGGAAGACCCACGACATCACGGCCGCCAAGCCGACCTGGTCCCCGCTCTCCGAGGGGTTGCCCTCCCGGGCCATCGGCACCCGGGCCCTGTCGGGCGGCGTGCTGTACGTCGGCACCGGAGAGCCCAACGGCTCCGCGGACTCCGAGGCGGGCGTCGGCCTGTTCAGGAGCACCGATGGCGGCCACACCTACTCGGAGGTGAGGGGCTTCCACCAGTACGCCCAGGACCGCAGCGTCGACTCCGTCGCTGTCGACCCGATCGACCCGCAGCACCTCCTGGTCGGTACGACGCTCGCGCGGCACGGTGGGGCGTCGAGGTACGCCGACGGCATGGCGCCCCCCGGCGCGGCGCCACTCGGCCTGTACGAGACCCGCGACGCCGGGGCCACCTGGACGCAGGTGATCAACGTGCCGCAGTACCCGATCGACCCCGGCAGCGCGAACGGCAACGACTTCTTTCGCGGCAGCGTCACGAAGGTCGTGTTCGACCCGACCGACCCGACGACGTCGTACGCCGCGGTCAGTGACTACGGGCTCTACCGCCGTGAGGCGGGCCAGACCTGGTACCAGCGCATCTACTCGGTTCACTTCCCGGGTGCCGCCGTGACGTCATCGCCGAGCCGCCTCGACTTCGCGGCCACCCGGCTGGGCGCCAGAACCCGAATCTACCTCGGGGACGCGACCCGGTTCGGTGAGACCACGGCCGGGCTGATGCGCACCGACGACGCCACCGCAGCGACACCGAAGTGGCACGACCTGAGCAGCCCCGACAGGACTAGCACCGGCTACGACAGCTACAACTTCTGCCAGCAACAGTGCGGCTACGACATGGCGGTCTCATCACCCCCGGGCCGGCCCGACACGGTCGTGCTGTCGGGCTCGATGAACTACGACGAGGTGTTTGCCGCCCACCGGCCGAGCAACGGCCGAGCGGTCGTTCGCTCGACGGACGCCGGCGTCTCCTTCACCGACATGACCAACGACGTCGACAACAACAGGCTGCACCCCGACCAGCACGCGCTGGCCTTCCTGCCCGGCAGTGCCGACTCGTGGGTGGTCGGCAACGACGGTGGTGTGGCAGTCGAGTCCGGCCCGTTCGTCGACCGGTCCTCCGACTGCGAGAGCCGCGGTCTGGGCGGGCAGGACCTCACCAACTGCAGGCGCTGGCTCTCGGGTATCCCCACCAGCAACCGCGAAGTCAACTCCGGCCTGCAGACCCTGCAGTACCAGTCCATCGCGGTGCACGGCCGCGTCTACCAAGGCGGCACCGTGGACAACGGCACCTGGGAGTCCGACCTGCGTTCCGGTCCCGCGGAGTCGGTGGGCGGCGACGGTGCCAGCAGCTACCTCGACCCGGCCGATACCGACATCCGGATCCACTCGTACGCGCACGCACAGCTCGACGTGAGCTTCCACGGACCGAAGCCGAGGGGATGGGACTGGATCGGCGACCCGCTGGTCGCGAGCGGCGAGGCGTCGTCCTTCGCCGTCCCGCTCGCAGGTTCCCGGCCCGCTCCGGGCACCGTCTTCGTGGGACTCCAGCACATCTGGCGCACCACCGACAACGGCGGCAACCGGGCCCACCTCGACCAGCACTGCAACGAGTTCACCGGCGACTTCTCGGGCAACTGCGGTGACGAGACGATGCTCGGCACGCCGGACCCGAACACGCCGGGCGACCTGTCGGGCATGGCGTACGGCACCGACAACGCCGGTACCGCCAACTACGTCGTGGCCATCACCCACGCCCAGCGCAAGAGCAACATCCTGTGGGCGGCCACCCGCCGCGGCCGGCTATTCATCTCCACCAACGCCGACACCGCCGACCCGGCTGCGGTGAGCTACACCCGGCTGGACACGACGGCCAAGGGCGGCCCGCTGCCTTCCCGGTTCATCAGCGGGATCAGCCTCGACCCGGCCAACCCCTACCACGCGGTCGTCTCCTACAGCGGCTACTCGGCGTACGCCGCCGGCGGCCATCTGTACGACGTGACCTACAACCCCAGAACCCGGACAGTGTCGGCCAGGGACAGGTCCTTCGATCTCGGTGACCAGCCGGTCCTCGCAGCAGTGACGGACTGGCACACGGGCACGACGTACGCCGCGACCGACTGGGGGGTGCTGAGGCTGCCGGCCCACGCCCACAGCTGGCGGGCCACGCTCGGTCTCCCACAGGTGGCGGTCTACGCGTTGGCCCTCGACAAGTCCGGAACCCGGCTCTACGCCGCGACCCACGGGCTCGGGTTGTACGTCGACCGGGTCGACTGACCCTCCGCGCCCCGGGTCTCGGGCGTAGATCGGTAGCCTCGACCCCGTGATCCAGTACGGCCAGACACTTCCGCCCAGCCACGTCGTCGCCCACCTCAGCGACACCCATCTGCTGGCCGGTCAGGCCCGGCAGTACGACGCCATCGACACCGTCGAGCAGCTCACCCGAGCCCTCGACCGGCTCGGCCGGATCGACCCGGCGCCGCACGCGCTGGTCTTCACCGGCGACCTCGCCGACCGAGGCCAGCCGGAGGCGTACGCAACCCTGCGCTCGCTCGTGGAGAAGGCCGCCGCGGAGATGGGCGCCCAGATCGTGTGGTGCATGGGCAACCACGACGACCGCGCGGCCTACGCGCGGGCGCTGTTCGACGCCGAGCCGGCCGAGGCGGCCGAGGCGGCCGATGCGGCCGATGCGACGCAGGATCGGGTCTACGACGTCGGCGGGCTACGCATCGTCGCCGTCGACACCAGCGTCCCCGGCTGGCACCACGGCGAGCTGACCGACGACCAGCTCTCCTGGCTGATCGACGTGCTCACCGAGCCCGCGGAGCACGGCACGATCCTGGCGCTGCACCACCCGCCGATCCCGTCGCCGCTGCTGCCGGCCGCCGAGATCATCGAGCTGCTCGACCAGCCGCGGCTGGCCGACGTACTCCGCGGCACCGACGTGCGCGCGATCCTCGGCGGGCACTACCACTTCACGTCGCACTCGACGTTCGTCGGCATCCCGGTCTCGGTCGCGGCCGCCACCTGCTACCTCGCCGACCCGGCCCCGCTCGACCGCTTCATCTCGGCGGTCGACGGCAACACCTCGGTCAACGTCCTGCACGTCTACGACGACCGCGTCGTACACACCGTCGTGCCGGTGCCCGAGGCGCCCGAGGTCAGCGGCTACGGCATGGACGTGGCGCCCCTGGTCGAGGCGATGAGTCCCGAGGAGCGCCGCGAGATGTTCAGCCGCAAGAGCTCGGACTTCAACCGCGGCAAGGACGGGCCCGAAGTCTGATCAGACGCCCTCGCGCTCGTTGAAGCCGAGATGGGCGAAGGCCTCGCCACGTTTCATCCCCTCGACCACGCCGGGGTGCACCCGGTGCAGGTGGGCCACGGCCTTGCGCCGGTAGCGCAGCACCTGCACCGCCCCGAGCCCCCAGAAGAGGTACTGCACGGCCATGGCGACCCGGAAGTCGCCCAGATCGTACGACGCCGTCGCGCCGGCGCTGTGCCAGTCGAGCAGCACGCCGATGGCGCCCATCGTCAGCAGACTGGCGGAGAAGCCGCCGATGTTGACGAAGCCGTTGGCCCGGCCCGACACCTCGACCGGCACGAACGTGCGGGCCAGGTCGAAGCCGACCATCGACGCCGGCCCGCCGGTGGCCATCGTGCAGCACAGCACGACGAGCAGCCACAGCGGCGCCGGCGTGCTCCGCGCCAGCACCGCGCCCCACGACAGCGCCATCGCGGCCACGATCCCCAGCACCAGGTAGGAGCGGTAGAACGGCCAGCGGGCCACCGCCGCAGCGAGGACCAGGCCGCTGACCACGACCCAGCCGGTCATCACCATCAACAGGGTGGCCGCGGTCGACGGCGACAGACCCTCACCACGCACCAGGAACGGGTAGCCCCACAGCAGGGAGAACACGGTGGCCGAGAACTGGGAGACGAAGTGCGACCACATCCCCAGCCGGGTGCCGGGGTTGCCCCAGACGCTGAGCAGCGAGCGGCCGAGCGCGCGCATCTTGATCCGCGCCACCTCGGTCCGGGCGTACGGCGTGTCCTTGACGAGCAGGGCGACCACCACCATCAGGACGACGCCGAGCGAGGAGGCGAGTGCGAAGGTGCGGGTCCAGCCGAGGTGCTGCAGGGCCAGGGTCATCGGAGCCGCGGCGAGGATCGCGCCGAGCTGGCCGACCTGTCCGGTCAGCTGGGTGACCAGCGGCGCCTGGCGCACCAGGAACCACAGCGTGACCAGCCGGATCACGCTCACGAACACCATCGCGTCGCCGGCGCCCACCACCGCGCGCGCCAGCACGGCCACCGGGAAGCTGGTCGCGAAGGCGAAGACGACCTGGCCTGCGGTCATCACGACCAGCCCGCCCAGCAGCATGATCCGGGAGCCGAAGCGGTCCAGCAGCACGCCGACGGGGATCTGCAGCCCGGCGTACACGACGAGCTGGAGGACGGTGAAGAAGGCGAGCTGGGTGGCCGTGATCCCGAAGCGCTGGGTGGCCAGCAGGCCCGCGACCCCGAGCGAGCTCCGGTGGAAGACGGCCAGCACGTAGACCGAGAGGCCGACCAACCAGATCACCCGGGCCCGGCGCCGGCCGATGTCGTGGATCTGCTCGCCGCTCACCCCGGCCATGATGGCCTACCGCGGCAGTCTCGGCTTCCCGGCCGGACGGCTCGGAAGAGCGTCGTACGCGAAGACGACGATGCCCCCACGCGGGAGGCGAGGGGGCACGCGTGGCAGGTGAAGGATTCGAACCTTCGAAGGTATGAACCGACGGATTTACAGTCCGTTCCCATTGGCCGCTCGGGCAACCTGCCGGGTGCTGCACTCCCCACGTTTGGCGGGTCGCGAGCAAGTCGGAACAATAGCAAGCCAGAAGTGACCGCAGCGAATCCGCCAGGAGGGCCGCATGGCCGACAGCTCGTTCGACATCGTCAGCAAGATCGACCGCCAGGAGGTCGACAACGCACTGGGCCAGACGGCCCGTGAGATCGCCACCCGCTTCGACTTCAAGGGCACCGGCGCGACCATCGAGTGGCAGGGCGAGGAGGCGATCGAGATCTCGGCGTCGGCCGACGACCGGGCCAGCGCCGTGCTCGACGTGTTCAAGGGCAAGCTGGTCAAGCGCCAGCAGAGCCTGAAGATCCTCGACGCGGGCGAGCCGCGCCAGTCCGGGCAGCAGTCGAAGATCTCGATCGCGCTCAAGGAGGGCATCACCTCCGAGGACGCGAGGAAGATCACCAAGCTGATCCGCGACGAGGGCCCCAAGGGGGTCAAGGCGCAGATCCAGGGTGCCGAGCTGCGGGTCTCGAGCAAGAAGCGCGACGACCTGCAGGCCATCCAGGCGCTGATGCGCGGGCAGGACTACGACTTCGCGGTGCAGTTCACCAACTACCGCTGATTCACGCTTACAATCCGGTCCCAGTCCGCAAAGAGTCCGCAGGAGCGGCCGTCGTCGCAATGAGGTTGGCCGCCGCAGCCCGCGTCCGGTCCTCCGCCCTGGGCCAGAGGTGGCTGTACACGTTCAACGTGATTGACGCCGAGGAGTGGCCCAGGGCGTACTGCACGGTCACGACGTCGCAGCCGTCGGCGATCAAGCCCGACGCGAAGTAGTGCCGCAAGTCGTGCAGGGTGAACGCTTCCATGCCCACCTTCGCCCGCAGGC
>JBPCQY010000063.1:0-13787 GCA_050997635.1 Nocardioides sp. | reverse complement strand
GGTGCCAGTAGACGCCGGTCGAGGTGACGGTGACCTCCGGGATGAGTGTCTCGACGGTGAGCTCGACCCCTTGTTCGGCGACTCCCCGGTGAGCCAGCGCCCGGATGACGCGGTCTCCCTGGGGGATACCCAAGGTCTCCAGAAAGGCATGGAAGGGCCCGACGACGTGGGTGAGCTCATAGGGCAGAGTCGCTGCGACCTTGACGCGGAAGCCTTCGGCCTTCGCCGTGGCGATGCCGGTGACAGCCCGGTCCCAGGACCCCTGTCCACGGTGGGCATCGTGCATCTCGGCGGTGGGGGAGTCGAGGCTGATCTGCAGGGTGAGGCGAGCGCGGTCCATCTGACGCAGTGCCTCGAGACGACGTCCCTTGAACAGCATGCCGTTGGTCAACAGCGTGGTCGGGAGGACATCGGTGCAGAAGCCGACAAGGTCCGCGATGTCGGGGAGGAGAAACGGCTCACCCCCGGTGAGGATGAGCTCGGAGACTCCGGCCCCGACGGCCTCGTTGGCGAGCTGGCGCACCCGGTCGGCGCCGAGCGCGGCGCGGGCGGTCTGAGGCGAGGACCGCACACAGCAGTAGTCGCAGGCGAGGTTGCAGTCGAAGTTGGTGTACATCCACAACCGGGTGCCGGGCACCAGGTCCGGGGCAAGATCTGCCAGCGGATCCCTTCTGCGTCCGCAACGGACCTGGGCCACGTTGCCACTGGAGGACACCAGTTCGTTTCCAGTGCGTTCGCACCACCGCCGCAGTGTTTCAACCGCTGGCTCCACGTCGTGCCCGTGTCCTGGGGGGAGGGATACCGCGACCAGCGCATGTCGTGGTGCCCGGCCCACCTGTTCGATGACGTCGAGCAGGAACCCGGCGGGTGGCGTGGGGTGCGAAGTGGCGGCAGCGGTGACGGGCTGGATGGTCACCATCGCATCGACAACCCCTGGTCCTCGACGGCAGCGAACAGGGACTGGTATCCGTCGAGCTCGGGGGGGACCCAGCGCCGAAGGCCTTCCATCTCGAGCACCTCGCGGTGACTCGGGTTCTCCCAGTCCATCGCGAGCAGCGCCTTGAGCCACGGGTCGCTGCGCTCTGGGGCCAGGTGGGGGAGGACCGTGAAGTTGCAGTGGCTGTAGGTGGGGGAGGTCCAGAAGGCTTCGAAGGCGCCCGGCATCAGTTCCTCGCGGCCAATGGCCTCCCAGGTGTTGATGCCGATGGCGGCGGCGTCGGCTCGTTCGTCGAGGACTGCGCGCAGTGCGTCCAGCTCGCTGCGGCCGGTGTCGCCGTGCTTGCCGACGTCACTGTTGATGCGGAGAAGTTCGACGTCATCGGTTCCGAGGCCGGCCTCGCGCAAGTAGTGCACGGGCAGGATTGCCGCCTGGGCGGAGTCCTGGGACCCCAGCGCAAGTCGCCGCCCGCGCAGGCTCTCCAGGCCCGAGAGGCCGCTGCCGGCTGGAGCCACCATGACCGTCTGGAACACGGTGTCAGTGTCGCGCATCGCCAGGGCGCGGCACTCGCCGCTGGTCTGGCCCACGGTGCGGACCCAAGCCAGGTTGGTGTTCCACGCGATGTCGATAGTCCCGGCGATCAGTGCGTCGACCTGGCGTCCGTAGTTGGAGAACAGGACGAAGTCCATGGGGGCGTCTGTGTCGGCGAAGTAGTCGCGCATGCCTTCCCAGATGAGGACGACATTCGGGGTGTAGGCGACGGCGCCGACGAGCAAGGGCGAGGGCATGCGAGCTTCCTTCGTGGTGGAGGCGAGGTGGCGGTCAGAAGAGGGGCTGGCCGGTGATGGCCTTGCCGTAGAAGTCGTACAGGACGTCCGCGGTGGGGGCCATGACGTGGCCTGCGCGGGCGTCACGGAAGTACCTCTCGACCTGGAGGTGTTCGGAGAACGCGGCACCGCCGCACACGCGCATGGCGGTGTCGGTGATGCGCAGGGCGGCGTCGTTGGCGGCTGCCTTGACGCCGAGGACGTGCAGCACAGTGTCTTCTGCGGGTTCGGCGATGCGGGCTGCGGTCTGGTCGATGTAGGCGCGCGTGGTGGCGAGGTCGAGGGACATCTTGGCCAGTTGTGCGCGGATCGTCGGGAGCGCAGAGAGGCTGTGGTTGAGGTGTTCGAGGTTCGCAGCGCTGGTGTGTCGCACCGCGGCGTCGGTGACGGCCTGACTAAGGCCGATGGAAACGCCGGCGTTGCCGAGGTTGAACCACGGCATCACGGTTCCAAGAAGGATGTCGAAGCCGCCTCCGGGGGCGCCGATGGTGTAGCTCGCCGCATCGTCGATATCAAAGACCATGGGGCAGGAGGCGTTGCCGCGCAGGCCCAGGCCGTGAAACTGGCCGGTGATGCTGAT
This sequence comes from Nocardioides sp., assembly GCA_050997635.1. GTDB lineage: Bacteria > Actinomycetota > Actinomycetes > Propionibacteriales > Nocardioidaceae > Nocardioides. The sequence goes on along the minus strand of JBPCQY010000063.1, from coordinate 11,443 downwards.
GCCGGCGGCGTCCGCGGGGAAGGCGAACAGATCGACGGCACCGTCGGTATCGGCGTTCCCGGTGGTGGTGACGTAGACGTCGGCTTCCCCAGCCGAGGTGACCCAGCTCTTGGGTGCGTCGACGTGCACGGCGTCGCCGCGATGTTCGGCTCGCGAGACCGGCGCCCAGAAATGGGACCGGGAGCCGGCTTCGGAGAAGGCCAGAGTGCCGAGACTGCGGCCGTCGGCCAGGGCCGGCAACAGGTCGGGCCAGGCGGGGGGTGGCCCAGCTGCGACTGTCATCGCGGCGCTGACGTGCATCAGGTAGATCATCGCCGTCGATCCGCAGGCGCTGGCCAAGGAGCTGACGACCTCGACGAGCTCCTTCGGGCCACCGCCTAGCCCCCCGATGTCCTGGGGGAGGGTCAGGCCGAGCAGCCCGGACTCGCGGAGCGCTGCAACGGTGTCCGCGGGGTACGCCGCCGAGGAGTCAACGTTGCTGGCTGCCTCTCGGGCGATGGACAAGACGGGCTGCAGGCGGCTGCTGAGATCCACGGGCTTGGGGGTCCTTTTCTTCAACTCAATTTGGTGGGCTGGTGGGTGAGCTGGTGGGGGCGAGGGTACCTAAGTCCTCGTGGTCATGTCACTCCTCTGGCTGGGGGGGGGCCTATTCCTCAAGCCAACTGCGCAGAGCCGACATCCGTCGCCGGCGCGCCCACCAACCTGGCGGTCAACTCATGCGCGCATCGCATGGATGCAAACTGGCTCAGGCCGCAATTGGACTGACGGACACACCAATTTTGGACAAGCCCTTGCCGCGGTGACCGCGCGGGCCCCATGATGCGGGCATTGGCTTGTTCGCCAGACCATTTTGGAGGCAGCGGTGCTCGACGAGGCGATCGCCCGGCATGCGGGGAATGCGGAGCGGCTGCTGGGTGAGCTCGTGGCGGCGGACAGCACGCACGGGCACGAGCAGGTGGCGCTGGAGGTGCTGGCGGCGGAGTTCGCCGACCTAGGCCTGGAGATCCAGCGCCCGTCGTTCACGAGCATCGAGGACCCGCGCGCCGGGGTGAGCCCGACCCACGACGGAGCGAAGGACCGCTACCAGCTCCTGGGTACGACGGGTGACGAGGGCGCGTTCGAGCTGCTGCTCAACGGCCACATCGACGTCGTACCGGTCGACGGGGGGCGGGAGCTGTGGACCGACCCGCCGTTCGAGCCGACGATTCGCGGACGCCGTCTCTACGGGCGGGGCGCCGGAGACATGAAGGGTGGGTTCGCGCTGGGCTGTCTGGCGATCCGGGCCGTGCGGGATGTGGACCCGGGGATCTTCGAGAGCCATCGACTCGGATTCCTCGCCGTGATCGAGGAGGAGTGCTCGGGCAACGGGGCGCTGGCCGCCGCGCTGGACGGCATCGTCGCCGACGAGGTGCTGCTCCTCGAGCCGACCGGCCTCGACATCTTGCTCGGCGGGATCGGCGTGCTCTGGCTCGACATCGAGGTGACTGGCTCGGCCGGCCACGCCGAGGTCGCCCACCTCTCCCACAATCCGGTTGACCTGGGCATGCGGCTGGTCGAGCGGCTCCGCGACTGGTGCGCGGAGCTGTCGAAGAACCAGGACGACCCGGTGCTCGCCGAGGTCGACAGCCCCTACAACCTCAACCTCGGCGGCGTGCAGTCCGGCGACTGGAACTCCAGCGTCCCCGCCCGCGCTATCTTCCGGGTCCGCGTCGGCTTCCCCCGAAGCTGGACCGTCGAGCAGGCGGAGGCCAAGGCCCGCAAGGTGATCGAGACCTGCGCCGCGCAAGACGACGCGTTCCCGACCCCGCCTGTCGTACGACCCTCCGGGCTGCGGGCCCGCGGCTACTACCAGGACCCCGACGTACCCCTGGTGCGCGACCTCGTCGCCGCCCACCGCGACGCCCACGGGGCCGACCCCGCCCTCTTCAGTCTCGGCAGCACCACTGACGCCCGCACCTACGTCAACGACTTCGGCGCGGTCGCGGTCTGCTACGGGACCACCAGCTTCAACATCCACGGCGTCGACGAGTCCGTCGACCTCGACAGCGTCGTCGCCGGCGCGCGCACACTCGGGCGCCTTCTCCTGCACCGCTTCGGAGGGGGTACGACGTGACCACCGGCCACGACAGCCTCCTGCGGAGCATCGACGGCCGCACCCCCGGCGACCTGCACCGCCCGATCGTCGCGATCAACGTCAGCGACCAGGTCGTCGAGCGACTCGCCACCGCCGTCGCGCTCGGGGTCTACGTCCCCGGCCAGCGACTGCCGAGCGAGCGCGAGCTGGCCGAGATGCTGTCGGTCTCCCGCTCGACGGTCCGCGATGCACTCGGTCGCCTCACCGAGGCCGGCTACCTGGCTCCACGGCGCGGCCGCAACGGCGGCTACTTCGTGCTCTCGGACTGGCGCGAGTCCTCCGAGGACCTGGTCCGCCGCCACCTGACCCCCCGATGGGCGGAGTTCGAGTCACTCTTCGACGCCCGCAACCTGATCGAGCCGGTCATCGCCGCCACCGCCGCCGAACGCCGCGACGACACGGACGCCGAGGCGATCGCGGCCGCCCTCGAGGCCTACGAGCGGGCCGAGGACCGCGACGCCTCGCGGATCGCCGACGGGCAGCTCCACCACGCGATCGCCGCCGCGACGCACAACCCGCTGCTCGTCGACTTCTCGCTCCGGCTCCGTGCCAGCGTCAGCCTCGACCTCGGAGGAGAGCCCTACACGCCCGCAATCCGCGATGCCGCCGCGATCGAGCACGCCCAGCTCGCCGGCGCCGTCATCGACCACGATCCCGAGCTCGCGTCCCGCGTGGCGGCCAGCCACTTCCGGATCACCGAGCGGCTGATCCGCCAGCTCCGTGACCGGGTCGAGGAGGCCCCGTCGTGAGCCGCCTGGCCTTCGTCGTACGACGGCTCCTGCTGACCGTCCCCGTGCTCTGGGTGATGACGCTCTTCGTCTTCTTGATCCTGCACCTGATCCCCGGCGACCCCGTACGCACGATGCTCGGCTTCCGCGCCACCGACGCCAACGTCGTCCAGGTCCGCCACCAGCTCGGGCTCGACCAGCCCCTCTGGCGGCAGTACCTCGACTGGCTCGGTGGTCTACTCCACGGTGACCTCGGCACCGACCTGGTCAGCCACGCGCCCCTCTCGCAGCTGCTCGGCCAGCGGCTCCCGGTCACCCTCGAGCTCACGGTGCTCTCGATGGTGCTCGCCGTCGCGGTCGGTGTACCCCTCGGCGCCTGGGCCGCTACCGGCAGCCGACGGATCCGCTCGCTGACCGACGGCCTGGTCGTGCTCGGCATCAGCATCCCCGACTTCTGGCTGGGCATCATGTTGGTGCTGTTGTTTGCGGCGACGCTGGCCTGGCTCCCGCCGTCCGGGTACGTGCCGTTCAGCCAGGATCCGCTCGGCAACCTGCGCTACATGGTCCTGCCGGTGGCGACGCTGGCCACCGCGGAGGCGGCGTACATCTTGCGCACCACCCGCGGCGCCATGGAGGCCGTCCTCAAGCGCCCCCACATGACCTTCCTGCGCGCCAAAGGCATCCGGCCGTTGCGGCTGGTCGCGGTCCACGGCCTGCGCAACGCCGCGCCGACCATCGTCACCGTGGTCGGTATCCAGTTCGGGGTGCTGCTCGGCGGCGCGATCGTGGTCGAGACGCTGTTCGGTCTCCCCGGCGTCGGCCGGCTGATCGTCACCTCGATCAACCAGCGCAACTACCCGTCGGTGCAGGCCGGCGTGCTCGCAGTCGCGTTCCTGTTCATCTTGGTCTCGCTGCTCGTCGACCTGCTCGTGGCCTGGCTCGACCCGCGCGTCGCGGACGGGGTTGGCAGATGAGTTTAGTCGAGGTCCCCGGCGTCACCCCTGTGGCGGCCAAGCCTCCCGCGAAACGCGCCCGCCGCTCCCTCGTCATCGGTACGACGCTCCTCGCACTGCTCGTCCTGATCGCGCTGCTGGCGCCGCTGATCGCCCCCCACGACCCGGACGCGGTCGACCCCAACCGGGTCCTCGCCGGTCCGGACGGCTCCCACTGGCTCGGCTCGGACGACTTCGGGCGCGACGTGCTGAGCCGCACCCTGTTCGCGCTCCGGGTGAGCCTGGTGGTGGCGGTCAGCTCCGTGCTACTCGCCACTCTCGTCGCCATACCACTGGGGCTCCTCGCCGGCTACTTCGGCGGCTGGGTGGACACCCTCGTCTCCCGGCCACTCGACATGCTGCTGGTGCTGCCCGCACTCCTGCTCGCGCTCAGCCTGATCACGATCCTCGGGCCGGGCAGCAGGGTCGCGGCGCTCGCGATCGCGGTGATCTACCTGCCGATCCTGGCCCGCGTGATGCGCGCCAGCACCCTGGTCACCTCGCGCAACGACTACGTCATCGCCGCCCGGGCCCGCGGCGCCGGGCACCTGATCACGATGCGCGACCACGTGCTGCCAAACTCGCTCGGCCCGGTGGCCGTGCAGGCCTCGGTGCTGACCGGCTTCGCGCTCCAGCTCGAGGCGGCGCTGAGCTTCCTCGGACTCGGCACCCAGCCGCCGACGCCGTCGCTCGGCGGCATGCTCGCCGAGGGCCGCGACCTGCTCAACCTCGCGCCCTGGATCGAGATCGCCCCCGGCGCGACCATCGCGCTGGCCGTCCTCTCCTTCATGCTGATCGGCGACGGGCTCCGCCGCAGCCTCGACCCCGACGGGGTCGCCTCGTGAGCGCGGCGCTGGTCCTGGACGACCTCCGCGTCACGTTCCCCTCGGCGCAGGGACCCGTTTCGGCGGTGGCCGGCGTCTCCCTCGAGCTCCGGGCCGGTGAGATCCTCGGGCTGGTCGGGGAGAGCGGCTGCGGCAAGAGCACGCTGGCCAACGCCGCGATGGGCCTGCTGCCGCCGGCCGCCCAGATCTCCGGCGCTGTCCGGCTCGGCGACCGCGACCTGACGACGCTCGACGAGCGTGCCCTCCGCCGGGCCCGCGGCAACGAGATCGCGATGGTCTTCCAGGACCCGGCGACCAGCCTCGACCCGGTGTGGCCGGTGGGGGACCAGGTCGCGGAGGCGATCCGCGCCCACCAAGATGTGAGCCGCCGCGAGGCTCGCAGCCGCGCCGTACGTCTGATGCAGGAGGTCGGCATCCCGTCGGCCGAGACGCGGTACGGCGACCCGCCCCACCGCCTCTCCGGCGGCATGCGACAGCGGATCGTGATCGCGGCCGCGCTGGCCAACGAGCCGTCGGTACTGATCGCCGACGAGCCCACCACCGCCCTCGACGTCACCATCCAGGCCCAGATCCTGCGGCAGCTCGACACGCTGCGCACCGAGCGTGGCACCGCCGTACTCCTGATCACCCACGACCTCGGCGTGGTCGCCCAGGTCTGCGACCGGGTCGCGGTGATGTACGCCGGTCACGTCGTCGAGGTGGCCGACACCGAACGGATCTTCGCCGATCCGGCGCACCCCTACACCGAGGCGCTGCTGCGGGCGATCCCCGGCACGGTAGAGGCCAAGGACGACCTGCGCGTGATCCCGGGACAGGTCCCCAACCTGGCCAGCCCTCCGTCCGGCTGCCGGTTCGCACCGCGCTGCGCCCACGCCTCCGATGTCTGCGGTGAGCGACCCGACCTCGTCGGCGAGCCGGGCGCCCACGCGGTCGCCTGCTGGCACCCACGGTCCAGGACGATCGGGGCGGTCGGCCGATGACCTCGTTGCTGCAGGTTCAGGGGCTGGTGAAGCGATTCCCCGCCGGAGGCCCACCGTGGGCGCGTCGACATGTCCACGCGGTCGCGGGAGTCGACCTCGAGCTGGGTCGCGGCCGGACGCTCGGGATCGTCGGCGAGTCCGGCAGCGGCAAGACCACAGTCGGCCGCTGCATCCTCGCCCTGCTCAGCCCCGACGAGGGCCGGGTCCTCGTGGGTGGTGAGGACGTCAGCGCCCTGCGAGGGAGCCGGCTCTCGGAGTTCCGCCGCCGGGTGCAGCCGGTGTTCCAGGACCCCTACGGCAGTCTCGACCCCCGCTGGCCCGTCGGCCGCAGTGTCCAGGAGTCGCTCGACGCGCACCGGATCGGTACGGCGCACGGCCGGGGCAGAAGAGTGCGTGAGCTGTTCACGACAGTCGGTCTCGACCCGGACCTGGCCGAGCGCCTTCCCCGTGACCTGTCCGGCGGGCAGCGGCAGCGCGTCGGCATCGCGGCTGCGCTCGCCAGCGAGCCCGAGCTGCTCGTCGCCGACGAGCCGGTCAGCGCGCTGGACGTCAGCGTGCAGGCCCAGATCATCAACCTGTTCCGCAAGCTCACCCGCGACCTCGGGGTCTCGGTCGTCTTCATCTCCCACGATCTCGGGGTGGTCGAGCACATCAGCGACGACCTCGCGGTGATGTACCTGGGCCGGGTCGTCGAGAGCGGACCGACCCCCGAGGTGATGGCCGACCCCCAGCATCCCTACACCCGCGCGCTGGTCGAGGCGATCCCACATCCCGACCCCGCCAGGCGCCTGAGCCACGTGCCGCTGGCCGGGGAGATCCCCAGCCCGATCGACCCGCCGTCGGGCTGCGCCTTCCATCCCCGCTGTCCGCTGGCCGAGCCGGCCTGCCAGACCGTCGTACCCGCTCTCGAGGTCGTCACACCCGGACGACGCATCGCCTGTCCCGTCGTCGCAGCCGCGGCCGACGCACCCACCGCCACTCAGAAAGGCCGTTGCTGATGCCGACCGTTCACGTCAACGGAATCAACCTCAACTATCTCCTCGAGGGCGAAGGCCCCGAGACGCTCGTGCTGATCAACGGGCTCGCCGACGACTTGATCTCGTGGGACTTCCAGATGCCTGCCTTCCTCGAGGCCGGCTTCCGGGTGCTGCGCTTCGACAACCGCGGGATCGGCCAAAGCGACGCGCCCGCAGGCCCCTATACGTCGCGGATGATGGCCGACGACGCGAAGGGGCTGGTCGACGAGCTCGGCATCGACTCCTTCCACCTGATGGGCGTTTCCATGGGCGGGATGATCAGCCAGGAGTTCGCGCTGGCCTATCCGGAGCTCCTCAAGTCGGTCACGTTCGCCTGTACCTATGCCGCGCCCGGCGAGTTCTGCTCGCGAATGTTCGACATCTGGGCCGACCTCGCGCCGACGATGGGCGTCCCGTTCGTGATGCGCGACGTGACGCTGTGGGCCTTCACGGTGCCGTTCTTCGAGGAGCACACCGACGACGTCCGGGAGTTCGAGGCCGCGATGGCCGAGCTCGAGCTTCCCGTCGAGGCCTACCTGTCGCAGCTCAACGTGATCCAGCAGCACGACACCACCGAACGTCTGGGGGAGATCAGCACACCCACGCTCGTGCTCGCCGGTGAGGAGGACATTCTGATCCCGGTCCGGTTGTCGCTGCGGCTGCACGAGCTGATCACAGGGGGAGCTGCCTGGGTCACCGTCCCGGGCGGTCACGCATGCCTGTGGGAGAACCCGGACACCTTCAACAACGCGGTCATCGACTTCATCAAGGAGAACAGCCAATGAGCGAGCAGTTCGAAACGCCCGACCGGTCCCTGTCTCGTCGTACCGTCGTGCTGCGCGGAGGTGGCCTCGGGCTCGCCGCGCTGACCATGCCCTGGTTGCTGGAGGCGTGCGGCGCGAAGTCGTCGAGCACCTCGGATACGTCGGGCAGCGCCGCCGCCGCCCAGACGGGCGGTGACCTCCGCGCCGCCCTGACCGGCGAGCCGGACTCCCTCGACCCCGCGACGTCGTCGGTCTATACCGGGGCCCAGGTCTATGACTGCATCTTCTCCAAGCTGCTCCGCTTCGACCCCGCCGGTGACTTCGTCGGCGACCTGGCCACGAAGTGGAAGGCCGAGGACGACAAGACCTGGACCTTCGACCTGGTGGACGACGCGGCGTTCCACAACGGCGAGAAGTTCACCGCCAAGGACGTGAAGTACACATTCGAGCGGATCCTCGACCCCAAGACAGCCAGTGCCTACGCCGGGCTGTTCGCGACCATCGACTCAGTCCAGGTCCGCTCGGCCACACAGGTGACGTTCCACCTCAAGACGCCGTTCGGCCCGTTCCTGACCAACCTCGCCAACAACGGCGAGATCGTGAACCAGAAGGCGATCGAGTCGGCCGACCCGACCCGCAAGCCGGTCGGCACCGGACCGTTCGCATTCGTGCAGTGGGTGCAGGGCGACCACATCGATCTGAAGAAGGCCGACTCCTACCACAAGGCCGGCCTGCCCTACCTCGACACGATCGTGTTCAAGTTCATGAACGTCGACCAGAGCCGGATCGACTCCCTCTCGGCGGGTGAGCTCGACTGGTGCGACGCGATCCCGCTGCAGCAGGTCGCCACCCTGAGCAAGGACCCGCGGTTCACCTACAAGACCAGCCCGGTCGCCGGCATCCCGGACTTCCTGGCCATGAACACCGCGAAGGCGCCGTTCGACAAGGTCGAGGTGCGCCAGGCCGTCGCCTGGGCGCTGGATCGTACGGCGATCCGGCAGGTCGCCTACTTCGGCACCGGTGAGGTCGGTGTGGAGGAGGTGCCCTCCGGATCCCCGTGGTATGACGGCAAGGACGCCTACGCGGGCGGCCCCGACGTCGCCAAGGCCAAGCAGCTCCTGGCGTCCGCCGGTTATCCCAACGGACTGACCGTGGAGTACCTGGGCCTGCCGCAGTACCCCGAGCTGCTCAAGACCGGCGTCACGGTCGCCGACCAGCTCAAGGCCGTCGGCATCGACATGAAGATCAAGCAGGTCGACGTCTCGGTCTGGTTCGACGCGTTCTCCAAGGGTGACTACCAGATCACCAGCGCCTACCAGGAGCGCACGATCGACCCCGACAACTTCTACGCGCTGGTGATCCGCTCGGGTGGGCCGATCAACACCACGGCGTACTCCAACCCCAAGGTCGACAAGCTGATCGACCGGGCGGGCGCGATGACGGACCAGGCCAAGCGCAAGGCGCTCTACACGCAGATCCGGGCGATCGTCCAGGACGAGGCACCGATCGTGTTCGTCCACTACGAGACGATCAACTACCTGATGAACAAGAACGTCGTCGGCTCCGACGTCACCGAGGCACTCGAGCTCAACATGGACAAGGTGGGCTTCACCTCCGCATGAGCGCACGTAGTCCTTCGGCACCAGCGAGGTAGTCGAGGAGGACCGGGTGTGGGTCCCGACCAGCTGACTTTCGACGGCTCTGCTGCGTTGGTCGATCGCAGGCCATGCCGAGGCGGGACTTGACCCCTCCCTGTGCTGGTCAGATGGCGGGTCTGAGTTCGTCGAATGCGATAGCCAACCGGAACAGCAGCCCGGCGTCGACGGCGAGCTCGTAGTGGCCACGGCGTAGGTCCTGAATGAAGGCGTGGCCCCGGATCACTACCGTCGCCGTACGCTCAGTCCTGAGCCCCCGCATCGGCCTGAGCCTGGCGTTCAGGCGGCCGTGGTCGCCTTCGACCCGGTTGATCTCGTACTGGCCGGTGCTCTGCAACACGGCAGGAACCAACCCCTTGATGTCGATACAAATGCGACCACACAGGTGGTCAGCGAAGTGGACCCCGTCGATCATGATCGCGACCAGGTCCAGGTCGGACAGATCGGCGGCGAGCAGGTCGACCAACGCGTGCTCGGTCATCGCCACGAACTTCCGCGAGACCGCCGACCTGCCCGTCGACCGCGACTGCCCGGTCACGTGCTGGCCGACCGGCTCCAACGCGGCCGGGTAGCGGCGGGTCGACACCCCGGTGGTGTCGGACGTTGGTCGCACACTGGTCTCATGGAGACCAGGCAGCTTCCGAACCTCTCCCCCGAGCAAGTAGTGGCCGTCCAGCGCCCTCCGGGCACCCGCCGAACCCGCCAAACGCCCTGCTCAAACGCATCTGGAAAGCACTCGAACGCGTCAGCCTCGATCCCTGGCGAATCGGCGCGATCACCGCCGCCGCCCTGGTCCTACTTCATCTCCAACGACCGACCCAGTCAGACCCGGATCCGCAGGTAGTGGCTGGGTGATCGGCGTGTGAAGCGGACAGGGTGCCTTGCCTGCTTGGAGAATCGAGGTTCTTGAGGCCAACGATTGCCGAGCGGAAAGAGCACCCTGTCGGTGAAGAGCGTATGGCGTGACAAGCGGGTCCGGAAGCAGTCGCGAAAGCGTGTCGGTAAGCGCGTCAAGGTTGGTGCTCCCGACCCGCGGCTGACCCGGTTTTCTGGACTCGCGGCGATCGCGGAGTTCTGCGACAAGCTCGACGTCGTGGGCACGCTCGACCGCGGGATCGGTCCGATCAAGCAGCGCGCTCGCGGTGCGAGCGCCGGTGAGCTGGTGGTCGCGATCGCGCAGTCGCAGCTGCTCGGTGGCGATGCTCTGGTCGCGTTGGACCGTCAACGCCTCGATGTCGGTGTCGCTGATCTGGGTGCGGTGCCACCGATCCCTGCGACCACTGCGGCGAGCCTGGCTCGTCGGTTCGACGAGGTGCAGCTTGCCGGGATCGAGTCGGGCAACGCCGAGGTCATCGCCCGCGCGGTAGCGCTGTTGGGCCAGGCGAGGCAGAGCGAGCTGGCCTCGAGGTTGACGATCGACATGGACTCCACCGACGTGGAGGTCTACGGCTCGCGCAAGCAGGGCGTGGCGTACAACTACGCCGGGCAGCGTGCCGGCCGCCCGCACCTGGGGACCTGGGCCGAGGCCGGGCTCACGGTGGCCGCGGACCTGCTGGCCGGCAACGCCGACGTCCGCCCCCGCGCCGCGGACATGCTGGGCCGGGCCCTGGCCTCGGTCCCCGAACCGGTGCTGACCACGCTGGGCCAGGCGGGATCGGTGCCGCGGGTGCGGGCCGACGCCGGCTACTTCACCGGTGACCTGGCCCGCGCGGCGGTCGAGGCGGGCTGTGACTTCGCGATCGCAACCGAGCGCAGCACCGCGATGTGGCGGGCCTACTCCAGCATCGCCGGCCATGCCTGGGTCGACGCCTTGGGCATGCCCGGTGCGCAGGTCGCCGCCGTGGACTACGCCCCGGCCGGGTGGCCCCAGCACACCTACACGATCGTGCGGCGGGTCCGGGTGCAGGCCGAGGCGATCTCGGCTGACGCCCGCTCGCGGCGGCGGCGCACCATCGACCCCGACCAGCTCGCCCTCGCGCTGGCCGGCAACGCCGCCCACGTCTACGCGGTGTCCTTCATCGTCACCAACATCCCCGCCAACGACACCGACCGCCAGGCCGACCACGTCAGCCGCGGCACCGGCGGCCACGGCCCGACCGTCGTGGACGTGGAGGCCTGGTTCCGGCGCCGCACCGACATAGAGGACCGGATCCGCGAGGCCAAGCTCGGCGCCGCCCTGCGGCACCTGCCGTCCGGGTCGGCCACCGTCAACACCGTCTGGATGGGGGCTGCCCTGCTGGCCGGGAACCTCTCGGTCCTGCTCCAGGCCCTGACCCGGATCAACCAGGGCGGCCGGGCGCACGCCGCCCGACTGCGCCACGAACTGCTC
>JBPCQY010000209.1:0-30576 GCA_050997635.1 Nocardioides sp. | reverse complement strand
CGCGGCGCGGGACTCGGTGACATCAACGTCCTGGCCGCCCTGATCGTGGTCAGCGCGCTCATCCGGCTCGTGCTCACGCGCTACGCCCGCTACGTCGGCGCTCGGTTCGGCGAGCGGACCTCGGCCCGCGTCCGCGAGCAGTTCCTGCACCGACTGCTGCGCGTGCCGCCCGCGGTCGTCGAGCGCGTCGGCGTCGGAGACATCGCGGCGCGCGCCGCCGGTGATGTGACCACGGTGGCCTCCACGCTGCGTGACGCTGCCCCGGACGTGCTCATCGCCGCGATCCAGACGGTGTTCATCTTCGTCGCCGTGCTGGTCACGAACCCGCTGCTCGGGGCGTGCGCGATCGCCGGGACGTCCGGCACCTGGTTCGCCGCTCGGTGGTACCTGCGCCGCGCCCGGGTCGCCTACCTCGCCGCCGGCGCGGCCACCTCGGCGCTGGCCGAGACCCTGACGAGCTCGGCGGCCGGCGCGCGAACCGTCGAAGCGTTCGGCCTGCAGGAGCGCCGACTGCGCGCCAGTATCGGGGCGATCGAACGCTCCCGCGAGACGCGCCTGCGCACCCTTGCGCTGCGCACCGTGCTGTTTCCGGTCGTGGACGTGTCGACCGTGTTGCCCCTGGTCCTCGTGCTCGTCGTCGGCGGCGCACTGTTCGACCACGGCGCGCTGAGTCTCGGCGCGGTCGTCGCGTCCGCGTTGTACGTGCGCCAGCTGGCCGGGCCGGCCGAGGCCTTGTCGCTCTGGCTCGATCAGCTGCAGAGCGCCGGCGCGTCGTTCGCGCGCCTGCAGGGTGTGGGTCAGCTCGCGTCCGCTCGCACGTCGTACGTCGATCCGCCGACGGACGAGCGCATCGAGGTCGACCGCGTGCGCTACGCCTATGACACCGGTCCGGACGTGTTGCACGACGTGAGCCTCACCGTGCAGTCGGGCGAGCACCTCGCCATCGTCGGCGCGTCCGGAGCAGGCAAGTCGACCCTCGGCCGCCTGGTCGCCGGGATTGATGCGCCACAGCACGGCGTCATCACCGTCGGTGGTGTGCGCGTGTCGGACATCCGTCCCGAGCAGCTGAGCCAGCACATCCTGCTGGTGACGCAGGAACAGCACATCTTCGCGGACTCGGTGCGCAAGAACTTGCTGATCGCCGCGCCAGCAGCGTCCGACGACACACTGCTCGCTGCGCTCGCCACGATCGGCGCGGACTGGGTCGCCGAGCTGCCAGGCGGGCTGGACACCGAGGTCGGCCCCGGCGCGGTGGCGCTCGACGCCGCGCGGGCGCAACAGCTCGCGCTGGCCCGCGTCGTGCTCGCCGACCCGCACACGATCGTGTTGGACGAGGCGACCGCGATGCTCGATCCGACCACAGCGCGAGCCACCGAACGCGCGCTCGCCGCCGTACTGGCCGGCCGGACGGTTCTCGCCATCGCGCACCGGCTGCACACCGCACGAGATGCCGATCGGGTTGCGGTGTTCGAGGCCGGGACGCTCGTCGAGATCGGTCCGCACGACGAGCTGCTCGCTCGCGCCGGCGCCTATCGCGACCTGTGGCGCGCGTGGCATGAGGGCGGCGCATCGTGACCAGGCGGCGCTGCGCGCCCATGGTCGGCGACACCTCGCATTCGCCAGACAGTGGCTCGAGCCGCGGGCAAGGTCTCCAGAACCAGCGCCCGATGTATCACGGGTGATACACTTGTGGTCATGAACAAGGTAACGGTTCGCGAACTGCGTAATCATGGGGGAGAGGTGCTCAGTCGCGTCGAACTCGGGGAGGTCCTTGTCGTTACTCGCGATGGCTCCGAGGTGGCAGAGCTCCACCCGCGGTCCCGTCGCAGTCCCTCGCCGGCCGACCTCGTCGCTCGCAGACGCCACCTCGCGAAGGTCGACCCGGACGCACTTCGGCATGAGATCGACGCGGTCCTGGACCCAACTCTATGAACGTCGCAGACGAGCGGGGGATGCTCGACACCTCCACCGTCATCCTGCTGGGTCGTCTCGAGGATCCCACGCAACTACCTCGGGACTCGGTGATCAGCACGGTCACGCTCGCCGAGCTGTCAGTGGGCCCGCACGTTGCGCGAACCGCGCGGGAGCGTGCCGCGCGGCAGACCCACTTGCAACAGGCCGAGTCGGACTTCGACGCCCTGCCATTCCACTCGGCGGCAGCGCGCGCTTTCGGTCAGGTGGCAGCCTCGTTGCGTTCAGCGGGACGCAAGCCAGCAGCACGTGCGTACGACGCACTGATCGCTGCCACTGCGATCGCCGAGGGCATCCCGCTCTACACGTGCAACCCCGGCGATTTCGACGGGATCGAAGGGCTCGACGTTCGCGCCGTGTCCCACCCAGATGGGAAGCCGTCTATCTAACTCCCGGTGTCGATTCGCGGATCGCCGAGCTGTGCCGGCGGTCGTGGACCGTAGAACCCGTTGCACCAGTCCAGTTCGACGGCTTGGATCTGGCTTCACGAGGTCGGCCATGACCGACATCCGTGCGCGACCAGGTCGAGGAGGCCGTCGTCGACCGCGTACGCCGCCTGCGCGAGCGCCGCGTCACCTGGGCGCGGATCGGTGAGACCCTGGGCATCGCCCGACAGTCGGCGTGGGAGCGGTTCTCCACCGACGACGACTGACAAGGGGCGGGGGACCAGAACCTGACATAATGTCAGTTATCGGCATTCAGTTCCGCCCTGTCCACCAGCGCCGCCGCCGCGCTACCGCGGCTCTTCAACTCCCCGTTCAGCGGTTCGTGTCCCGAACAGCCAACTCCTCGGCGCGCCAGGCTGCCAGCAGTCGCAGGTCACCGGTTGCCGCCACCACCTGGTCGTCGTTGAGCGCGACCGCTGCGGCGCAATGTGTGGCGTCATAGCCTCGAAGTGCGTGGGTCCGGGCCAGTCTCGCGGCAGAGGCCATCAGTGGCTCGTCGATCTCGACGACATCGAAGACCGTCCACAGCTCCTGCAGGCTCTCCCGCGCCGCTTCGGCATCGCCAGGCGAGATGCGGCCCAGCCTCTGAGCCAGGGCGAAGGCCGCGGCCGCCTCGATGTAGGCGAGACGAGTGGTGGTCACACGCTCGGCCGCATCCCACAGTTCTCCACACGCGCCCGAAGATGCCTCGTGGACCACCAGGGGGACCAGGGCCGAGGTGTCGACGTAGAGGATCAACCGCGCTGCTGGTCAACCAGGTCGCTGACCGGGCCCGCCGTCTGGATCGGCTCTGGCCGCGGGCGCTTCCGGTGCCGGGCAGGCGTGACCTTGCCTTCAGCGATGAGCTGCTCGAGCTTGGTCGGAACATCCAGGGGGACGATCCGTGCCACCGGTCGGCCGTGATCGGTCACGGTGATCGTGTGTCCCTCACGCACTGACGCAAGGTGCCGACTCAGTCCGTCACGTAGTTCGCGAACGCCGATGTTCATGGACAGCTCCTGGTGGCGACATTTGAGCGCCAATATGTCGCCATTGTGTCAGGTCGCTGGTCTCCCGGCAAAATCCGTCCCAGCGCGGTCGGTCTCGGTCAAGGCGCGGGTCCCTCTGTTCGGTGTGATCGGACTAGCGTTTGCGCCACACGGAGACGTGGCTCTCGCTCTGTGCTGTGTACGGCGTTCCGCTCCAGTCCTCGAATCGTGACTCCAGCTCGAGCCCGGCCAGCTGCGCCATCAGGTCGCATTCGGACGGCCAGATGTAGCGGAAGTGACCCATTGCGTAACGGACACTTCCGTCCTGGTCCCGGCGGTAGTGGTGGGACGCGCTCTGCTGGGTGACCAGGTCGTAGGTATCGAAGACCAGGTGCCCGTCCTCGACGCTCATCGGGACCGAGTCGTGTCCCGGCGTGAGGCGCTGGATCGGGGGCACCCACAGGTCGATCACGAAGCGCCCGCCCAACCGCAGGTGATGGGCTGCGTTCTGGAAACACTGCACCTGCTCGGCTTGCGTGCGGAGGTTCGAGATGCTGTTCCAGACGAGGAAGACGAGGGAGAACTCCCCCGCCCCTGACACCACCGTGGTCGCCATGTCGCCCACCGTGACGGGCAGCTGGTCCTCGCCGATCTTGCGACGCAACTGGGCCACCATGGGTTCGGACAGCTCGATGCCCGTTACCGGCACCCCTCGCGCCGCCAGCGGGATGCCGACACGCCCCGTTCCGATGGCGAGCTCCAGCGCCGGTTCCCCGGCCGCCAGCTTCTCGAGGAGATCCACCGTCGGCTCCAGCACCTCGGGGGCGAACTGCGGTGCGGCATCGTCGTCGTACGTCGCGGCGGTCTCTTCGTCCCACGTCTCACTGCTCGTCACGACGCCCAGCCTTTCACCGGGTTCGAGCGCGCCGCCAACGGTTTCTCGGCGTGCGGCTCTGGCGCATCACCGGTAGGCGCGTCGCAGCGGTCGACGACGTCGACACCGTGACGCGCCGCTCGCACCAGTCAGCCCCGACGAGCTCAAACCGCGGACGCGGGTGCGAGCTGGATGCCAGCCCCCTCAACTCCCGACCGCAGCCGGTGATCCCACGAGGCAAAGAGAAGCTCCTGCGTGCCCAGGGCAAGCGCGCTGGCCAGATGGACCGCGTCCGCGCCGCGCAACGCATGCTCTGCCGCCAGTTGGCCGGCGCCGAGCGTGATCGTCTCGGTGAGTTCCACCGCCCGAGTGGCCGCCCAATACTCCTTCCAGGCCGCCTCGGCCTGGCGTTGCGCGTCGGCGTCCAGCCGGTGATCACGGCCGGCAGCCGCCAAAGCGGCTCGCACCTCCGGATAAGCCAGCCGGCTGGAGACCGCAGCATCACAGCCGTCCCAGAGCGCCGCCGCGATGCCGCTGGAGTCCTCCTCCACCACGAGCTTGACGAAGGCGCTCGAGTCGAAGTAGACGATCGTCATCGGCGCTGTTCGCTCACCAACTCGGAGACCGGTCGGTCAGCGTGCGCTCGCGGTTTGTTGCTCGCAGTGGGCCGTCCCGCACGCCGCGGGCGGCTGAGCACCCCCGCGCGAGTCAGTTGCTCCAACAACGGCGCCGAGTCCACAGCCACCAGTCGGGCCACAGGCATTCCTCGGTCGGTCACCACGACCTCCTCGCCTCCGCGCACCCGCTCGATCCAGTCCGCGAGCTCAGCCCGCAACGTGCTCACCGCGACATCCATGACGCGAGTGTACAACACGCACAAGTGACATTTGTACGTCGAACAACACTGAAAGGAATCGACTGTCGCGGCACAGCCTGCGGTACCACTCGCGATGCGGGGCGCGCACGCTCCTGGCGAGGTTCCGCCCGACCCGACGCCCGGGAAGAGGACCTGCGTCGGTTGATGCTGCGCTTCGATCTGCTGCGCTTCGACGCGACCACCGACTTCGATGCCGCGACCCGATCCACCGGCGCTGCCGGCGAGCCGGCATCACCCCTTGCAAGATGATCGACTGCATGATCGCCGCGGTCGCCTGGCGACGCGGTCGGTAGGATCTCTGGATGCATCGGTCGGTCGCGGAAGACCTCCCATGAGCCGTGGCAGGAGCCCCTGGCTGGTCGCTGCGAGTTTGGCCGCGGCCGCGGGCTCGACCGCAGTGGGCAGCTACCTCTGCCTGGTCACGGGAAGGCTCACCCTCGACCTGGGGATCGGGCGGCGTACCCAGCCACTCGGGCCCCTCACCTACGACATCGCGGCTGCGCCCGAGACGGTCTTCGCGATGGCGGCCGCGCCGTACGCCGAGCGCCGGCCGCGGGCGCTGCGGGACAAGGTCGAGATCCTCGAACGCTCCGAGGGGATGGTCCTCGCGGCACACCGCACACCACTGCGCCGCGGGCTGACCGCCGTGACGGTGGAGACGGTGACCTTCCAGCCGCCGCATCGGATCGGGTTCCGCCTCCTGCGGGGTCCGGTCCCCTCCGTCGTGGAGAGCTTCGAGTTCGAGCCCACCGGATCCGGCACCAGGCTGACCTACACCGGCGAGCTCGGCACCGACCTGGGCCGGCTCGGCGAGACGTGGGGCGAGGTCGTCGCACGCAGCTGGGTCGCGACGGTCCGCAGCTCCCTCGACCAGATCAAGGCCGAGAGTGAACGCCGTACTTCCTGACCCTTGGGGCGGTGTGGGCACGTTCACCGGTCAGCGGGGAGCCGCTGCGAGATCCGCTCCGAAGTCAAGGGCGTCGGCGCCGTTCTTGACCACGCACCGCTCGAGCGCGAGCCCGATCTTCTGGGCCACGCGCTGCGACGGCAGGTTGTCAGGACCGATGATCGCGACCAGGTGTGCGATGCCCGCGTCGCGTGCCGCGTCCCGGACCGCGCCGGCAGCCTCCGTGGCCAGACCACGCCGGCGAGGCAAGCACCCGCAACCATAGGCCCGAGAGAACGGCACCTGCCGGCTCAGGCTCGGTAGACGTCGCGCCGATGTTGGACCGCCACCACGTGCACCCGAATCTCCTGGTCGTGGATCTCGTAGACGACCCGGAAGTCGCCACGTCGCGCCGAGTGCAGCCCCGCCATGGGGGGTCTCAGCGCCTTCCCGACGCGTTGCGGATTCTGCGCCAACGGGCCCCGGATGAACTCGAAGCAGGCCGCGGCCACGCTTTCCGGCAGCTGCGTCGTGAGTGCGCTCCTCACCTGGCGAGACAACGTGACCCGGTAGGTCACCGCGGCAATCGTCCGGCCGCGTGCATCTCCTCCGCGACGTCGTCCAGCTCGACGACGTCTCCACGGGCAGACTCGGCCCGGCCGGCCCCGATGGCACGCACCAGGTCGGCGTCGGCCAGGACGTCGAGGGTCTCCATCAGCCCGTCGTAGTCATCCGAACCCAGGAGAACGGCGGCGCGCACGCCGTTTCGGGTGATCTCCACGCGCTGGTGGGTGCTCACCGCCTCATCGATCATCCGCGAGAGGTTGGCCCGCGCCTCCGCAACCGGAACAGTCGTCATGTACCGAATTATAGCGCACGTGGAGGCGTGCCCTTCGGGTGCAGCTGGTCCTCCCCTCAGCGGGCCCCGATCGAGCAGACGCACGCGCGGTTGCCCTCGGCGTCGGCCAGCACCGTGAACGACGGTGCCTCCGAGTCGTCCACGACCGTGCCGCCGGCCGCGACCGCGGCCGCGATGCGCTCGTCGGCGACGTCGTGCGGCACCCAGACGTCCAGGTGGAACCGCTGCCGCGGCGTCTCGTGGGCGTCGGTCTCCTGGAACCACAGCAGCGGCAGCCGGTCACTCGGGTCGACGACGTCGCCGTCGGCGAACGACTCCGTGCTGCCGGTCAGCAGCGCCGCCCAGAAGGCTCCGACGGCGGCCATCTCGGCCGAGTCGAGGGCGAGCTCGAGGCCGGTGACCGCACTCGGATCGGCCTCGATGCCGAGGTCGCGGGCGATGCCCGAGATCGTGGCCGCCAGGTCGAGGTCCTTCTGGGTCACCCAGGGCAGTTGGCGCTGGGTCTCGCCCCCGTCGTACACCGCGTCGTGCGTGAGCAGCTTGAGGTCGACCAGCGGGTAGGTCAGCGTGAGGTCCGGGTGATGGTTGGCGGCCTCCGCCGCCTCGGAGATCGCCGTCACGAACTTGAGCCCGGTCGCGAAGTCGCCGGTCAGGTAGCGCGCGTGCAAGGCCCGCGCGAGCTTGCGCCAGTCCTCCAGGCCGGGTTTCCCGAGTGCCTCGCGCACCTCGGCGTTCATGAGCATCTTCATGGTGATCCCTTTCGTGGTCGGCTCCCGTGCGGCTGGCCCGCAGCGGTGAGGCGTTGCCCGAGTACGGCGAGCTCGGCTCGCAGCTCGGGTGGCGTGAGAACGTGCATGGGCGCCTTGACGAAGGCGAGCATTGCGGCATACCAGTCGGGCTCGTCGGTGCTGGCGACCAGCCGGGTGTGCTCGTCGTCGATGACCTCGAGCCGGGCCACCGAGCGCGGCACCCACCGTCGTACGGCGGCCAGGGGAGCGTCGATCACGACCTCGATGTCGTAGGCCCAGCCCTGGGAGAGCTGCTCCTCGAGGGTGCGCACCGGGTCGATGTCCGAGGGTGCCGTGAACGTCTCGGGCAGCTGCCGGACCCCTAACACCCGGTCGACGCGCAGCGACCGGCGGTCGTTGGCGGAGTGCGACCAGCACAGGAGGTACCACAGCCCGTGCCGTACGACGACCGCCCACGGGTCCACCTCGAATGTGGTCTCGCGGCCCGATCCCGTCCGGTAGTCCAGGGCGACCCGGTGGCCCGACCCGCGGGCGGCGACCAGGTCGGTCAGCGTCCGCGGATCCGGTGCCGAGGAGTCGGGCTGCCGGCCGGGTGAGGCGACGGCGCCGACGGCTCGGGCCCGGCCCGCCACCTGCTCGGGCAGCACCCGGATGATCTTGGCGAGCGCTTCGCCCACCGGCGCGGTGGTGTCGGTGCTCCCCCGACCCTCGACGGCCGCCATCACCAGGTCCAGCGCCTCCTCCGGGGTGAACATCAGGGGCGGGATCCGCAGGCCCCGGCCGACCCGGTAGCCGCCGTACCGTCCGGTGCTCGACTCGATCGGGATCTCGGCCTCGCGCAGGATCGCGACATAGCGGCGTACGGCGCGGTCGGTCGTCCCCAACCGGTCCGCGAGCCGGGCGGCCGTGATGCCCGGGCGGTTCGAGATCAGCTCCAGGGCGAGCAGCGCCCGCGCGGTCGGGCTGTCGTCGGGCATGCGCACCACGATGGCACAGTTTGCGGAAGGAGAGCGTCCGCGAATGTGGACGTCGGCCTCAGGGAGCCGGTGTCCAGTCCCGGGCTGCGTGCACGTCGTCGGGTACGCCGTAGGTCTGGCGCAGCCGGCCGATCGCCTCGAGCTGGGCTCGACCGTGTGGGCTGACGCACGACTCCCCCTCGTCACCGGGCACCGGCTCGAAGGAGTGCAGCACGATCCGCTCGAGCAGCTCCCCCAGCGTCTCGTCGTTGAACTCCGCGAGTCCCTTGAGCACCTTCACCAGCCGGCGCTCCATCCGGACCCCCAGCTGTACGCGGTCGACCTGCACCCCGTCTACCATGAGACCAAGGTACACAGGTAACAGCATGGTCGTCAACGAGTTTGGCCGGAACCCTGCGTAACCCGCCGTTGACGCGCTGTTCACGGCCGGGTGACGATCGTCGAGGTCCAGCTCGGTGCCTCGGAGGGAAACACTCATGCTCAAGCGTCTGCCCCGTCCTGCCTCAGCGCTCACGGGAGCCGGGGCCGTGGTTCTGGCCCTGCTCGTCGTCACCCCTGGGTCGAGCGGCGCCGCGGCGCCCGGCCCGGCGACCGGTGGGCCTGGCACGCTCAGCCGCTTCGACCTCGGCCGCAAGGACTGCGTTGGAACTGCCCGCAACCGCGCGTCCAAGGTCTGGTTCACGGTGGCCGACGGCGTGCTGTCGGACGTCTACGAGCCCTTCATCGACAACACCAACGTGCATTCCTTGCAGTACGCCGTCACCGACGGCTCGTCGTTCACGGATCTGCAGACCCGCGACCTGCGCTACCGCGTGCACGCCGACCGCACCGGCATGCAGTGCACCGTCCGCGCCGTGAGCCGGAGCCACCGCTACGCCCTGACCACCCGCTACGTCACCGACCCGGCCAGCGACGCGGTCGTCATGCACACCAGGATCTCCCCCATCGGTACGCGGCACAGCGTCTCCGGGCTGAAGGTCTACGCCGTCCTCGACAGCCACGTGAACGGCAACGGCGGCGGCGGCCCCGACAACGGTGGTGCCGACAACGGAGTGGTCGGGTCGAAGAGCCGGGTCCCGGTGGTCTTCGACCGCCAGACCGAGACCCAGGCGGCCAACCGCGACTACGCCGTACCCACCTACATGGCCCTGACGTCCGACCACCCCGGCCCGGGCTCGGTCGGCTATGCCGGCACGACGTCCGACCCGACCACGAGCCTGGACCGGCGACACCACCTGGTGGTGCACACCTCGGCGCCACACGGCCACATCGTCGCCGCGAGCCGGGTGCGGGTCCCGAAGAAGACGCGTGCCTTCACCCTCAGCCTGGGGTTCGGCCGCACGGGCGCCGACGCCCGGAAGGTCGCCCGGCAGTCAGCCCGCCACGAATTCGGCGCCACGGCCAAGGGCTACCGCTCCACGTGGACGAAGTACGACGCCGGCCTGCGCCAGCCCACCGGGCTCGACCGGGCCAAGAAGGCGGCCTACTGGCTCGACGCCAACGTGTTGAAGTCCAGTGAGGACAAGACCTTCCCGGGGGCGATCGCGGCCAGCCTGGCCAGCCCCTGGGGCCAGTCCGTCAGCGCCGGCGACCTGCCCGGTGGCAAGCCGGTCTACTTCGGGTCCTACCGCGAGATCTTCGGCCGCGACCTCTACGAGGCCGCCAGTGGCCTGATCGCCACCGGCGACAAGCACACCGCGCGGCTCGCCACTCTGTTCCTGTTCCTGCACCAGCAGCAGCCGGCCGGCAACATGCCCCGCAACTCGCTCCTCAACGGGAAGGCCGCGCCCGACACCGGCGGGATCCAGCTCGACGAGACGGCGTACCCCATCCTGCTGGCCCAGCTGACCGGGCTCGGCAGCCGCACCGGCCTCTACCGCCACCACATCCGGCCGGCCGCCGACTACCTCGTCTCCCACGGCCCGTCCTACGGCAACGAGCGCTGGGAGGAGCAGGGCGGCTACTCGCCGTCGACGATCGCCGCCGAGATCGCCGGCCTCGCGGCTGCCGGTGCGATCGCGCACCGGCAGGGAGACGACGCCCGCTCCCGCCTCTACTACGCCGTGGCCGACGACTTCCAGCGCACCGTCAAGGGGTTCACCGTGACCCACAACGGCCCCTACGACCCCAAGCCGTACTTCGTCCGGCTGACCAAGGACGGCAACCCCGACGCCGGCACGACGTACGGTCTCGGCAACGGCAGCACCCAGGCCGACCAACGTGCCGTCGTCGACGGCGGCTTCCAGGAGCTCGCCCGGCTCGGCGAGCTGCCCAGCGACGACCCCGACGTGCTCAACAGCCTCAAGGTGCTCGACCAGCAGATCGCCGAGACCACGCCGAGCGGCACGGGCTACTACCGCTACGGCACCGACACCCCCGGCTCCGAGGACGGGTACGGCGACTGCTGGACCCCCGACCCGACGAACTGCCCCGCCGACGGACAGCCCTGGCCCACCACCGACAGCGGGAGCGGCCACCTCTGGCCAGTGCTTTCCGGTGAGCGCGCCGAGACCGCGCTGGCCAACGGCAACCGAGCGCTGGCCAAGCGTCAGCTCGGCTTCATGCTCGGCTCGGCGTCGGGGGTTGGGCTCGTGCCCGAGCAGGCCTGGGAGGACCCCGACCTGGCCAAGGCGCCGTACGGCACCGACCCGACCACCGGCTCGATCGGCTTCCAGGACGGCCACGCCGCCGGCTCCGCGTCGCCGCTCACCTGGGCGCAGGCCCAGCGCGTCCGCCTGCTGGTCGACCTGTCGAGGAACAAGGTCACCGACCGGCCGGCCGTGACCACGCGTCGGTACGTCGACCACGCGCCGCCCGCGAACGTGCCGATGACGATCGACAGTCCGGCCGAGGGCTCGACCGTCTCGGGTCCCACGACGGTGAGCGGTACGACGACCCCGGGCGCGACCGTGACGGTCAGCCTGATCGGCAACGACTCCCCCGGTTCGTCGATCAAGACGACCACGGCCGGTTCCGACGGCAGCTGGTCGGCCCAGGTGACCTCCGTCTTCGGCTCCGACGTGATCACGGCGGCTGCGTCGACCGCCGGCGGCACCGGCGTCGACCGGGTCGATGTCGTGGGCGACCTCGTCGGCGGCACCACGATCCTCGACCAGGCCGACCCGGCCAACGACGACAACGGTCCCGGGACCTACGGCTACCCGACGGCGTCCGACTTCAAGGACGGCGCCTTCGACATCACCCGCTTCCAGGTGCTGCAGCAGGGCGACACGGTCTACCTGCGCACCACGCTGCGCGACCTCACGCCGACGTTCGGCAGCCCGCTGGGCGCGCAGCTGCTCGACATCTACGTGCACCAGCCGGACGCGACCTCGACGAGCACCACCGCGGCGTACGCCAGTCGGCACTACACGATCGCTCCGGACAGCGCCTGGGCCGAGCGGATCGAGGTGCAGGGCTTCGCCGGGCCCGTGTGGGTCGACGCCGACGGCAACCAGGTCGGCACGGTGAGCGGTGTCGTCGCCTCGCAGGCGGCGCGCACGATCACGATCGCCGTACCCGCCTCCGAGCTCGGTACGCCTGCGACCGGCTGGTCGTTCAGCGTCGTACTCCACGGCCAGGACGGGTACTCCAGCGACCACGACCAGGCCCGCGGCTTCCAGGCGCTACCGCAGGACTACCAGTTCGGCGTGTGCACGAGCGGCGAGACCTCGCCGATCTGCTCCGTCGACCCGAACACGGTGGCGAAGGCGACCGACGTCATCACCCCGGCCGGCGTCGACCAGGCGACCGAGCTCGACCCGACCGCGGGTGAGCCGATGGTGCACGGAGTGCCGGTGCCCTGAGGCGTGCGCCGGCCAGGCGGGACGTCATACGGTCCGCGCGCTATAGGCGCCGTTTCGGATGACGTCCCGCACGTGGCAGGCACCTGTCCTGATTGGATGGCGCCATGAACCCACCCGAGTCTGCCGAGGACTACTACGCCCGCATCGCCGCAGCGACCGATGGCGACGATCGGCTCGCGGTCGCGGTGGAGGAGATGCCGGGCTGGGACATCTTCCCGTTCGAGATCGACTCGCTGCGGATCAAGCCGCTGCAGCCGCTGGCCGACGAGGAGCCGCCGCGCGGGGGTGAGGATCCCGCAACCTGCTGGTGTGCGAGCGAGCCC
Organism: Nocardioides sp.; assembly: GCA_050997635.1. Lineage (GTDB taxonomy): Bacteria > Actinomycetota > Actinomycetes > Propionibacteriales > Nocardioidaceae > Nocardioides. Next base: position 17,840 of record JBPCQY010000209.1, on the reverse strand, counting down.
GACCCGGGCTTCCTGGAGCAGCGCGTGTGGGGCAATGGCCGCTGGTGGCTGACGCTGAACACCGACATGAAGCTGCCGATCGCGATGAACCTCGTGCCGGCCCACCACTGTGACCTCACCGACGTGCCCGACGGACTGGCCGACGAGATGGGCCGCATCATCGTGGTCGTCTCGGCCGCGGTCGAGGCGTTGCCGAGCGTCGGGCGCGTCCAGATCGCCAAGTACGGCGACGGCGGCGCGCACCTGCACCTGTTCTTCTTCGGACGCCCGGCCCGGATGCTGCAGCTGCGCGGCTCACCCATGCTCGACTGGGAGGAGAACCTCCCCGCAGTGCCGCTGGAGGTGCTGCGCGCCAACGCGGAGTTCGTCGCCGAACGGGTCGTCGACCGCATCGGCGGCGACGGGCCAGCCTGGCAGAAATTGGTCTAGACCACCGCGTGGCGAAGCCTCTAATCCGCTGCAGCGCCCGGGGTCGCGGCGTACGGTCGTGGCACACCAGCTGAACGAAGGGGGGCAGGGACATGTGGGACACCGTCGAGGCGGCACAGCACACGACCTCGCACGACCTGCCGTGCCTGCGCTGCGGCCACGCGGCCCACACCTACCTCGCCTGCGACGCCCACTGCGACTGCGTCCCGAAGGGCATGCCGGGCCAGGCGCTCGTCGGCGCCCGCCGCTGAGGAGTTACTCGGCCGCGGACCCACTCACGTCGAGCTTGCCGTCGGCGTACTGCTTGCGCAGCACCTTCTTGTCGAACTTGCCGACCGAGGTGCGTGGCACCTCGTCGATAAACGCGAAGGCGTCGGGCAGCTGCCACTTGGCGAAGGTCTTGGCCAGGTGCTCGCGCAGGTCGTCGACGGTGAGCGTCGCGCCATCGCGTACGACGACGGTGGCCAGGGGGCGCTCGTCCCACTTCTCGTCGGGGATGGCGACCACGGCGGCCTCGACGACGTCGTGGTGGCCCATCAGGGCGTTCTCGAGGTCGACCGAGGAGATCCACTCGCCGCCGGACTTGATGACGTCCTTGGACCGGTCCGTCAGGGTGATGAACCCGAGTTCGTCGAGCTTGCCGACGTCGCCCGTGCGCAGCCAGCCGTCGTGGAACCTGTCCCCCGCCTCGGGATCGTCGCTGTTGTAGTAGGACGCGGTCACCCACGGGCCGCGAACCTCGAGCTCGCCGACCGCCTCCCCGTCGTTGGGCAGGACGTCGCCGCTGTCGGCGACGATGCGGCCCTCGACGCCGGGCAGCAGCCGGCCCTGGGTGGCGCGGTAGGCCCACGCGTCCTCGCCCTCTGCGCCGAGCGGCGGGCGGCCGGCAGAAGCGACCGGCGAGGTCTCGGTCATCCCCCACGCCTGGCGCACCTCGATCCCGTGCCGCTCCTGCAGTGCCTTCTGCAGCGACAGTGGTACGGCGCTGCCGCCGCACAGGATCATCCGCAGCGACTCGGGGCGCAGGTCCTGGTGTTCGTCGAGGTAGCCGAGCACGTCGTTCCACACCGTCGGCACCCCGCCCGAGACAGTCGGCCCGGACTCGTTCATGAACCGCACCAGCGGCTCGGCCTGCAGCCAGCGATCGGGCATGCACAGCGATGCGCCGCTCATCAGCGCGGCGTACACCAGGCCCCAGGCGTTGGCGTGGAACATCGGCACGATCGGCAGCACCCGCTCGTGGCAGTCCAGGCCCGCCACCATGCCCGAGCAGGCCGCCATCGAGTGGAGGTACGCCGAGCGGTGACTGTAGACCACGCCCTTGGGGTTGCCGGTGGTGCCGGAGGTGTAGCACATCGCCGCGGCGTCGTTCTCCGGGACGTCGGGCCAGTCGAAGTCGGGGTCGGCGGCCGCGAGCAGCTCGTCGTACAGGTGCACCTCGCCGGTGAGCTCGGACAGGTCGGCGCTCGCGGCCTCCGGTCCGGCGACGATGACGTGGCGCACCGTCTTCATCTCGCCGAGATGCGGGGCCAGCAGGGGCACGAGCGAGGCGTCGACGATGACGACCTGGTCCTCGGCGTGGTTGGCGATGTAGACCAGCTGGTCGGCGGGGAGCCGGATGTTGAGGGTGTGCAGCACCGCGCCCATCGCCGGGATCGCGAGGTAGGCCTCGAGGTGCTCGGTGTTGTTCCACATGAACGTGCCGACCCGCTGGTCGCGGTCGATCCCCAGCGAGCGCAGGGCGTTGGCGAGCCGGGCTGCCCGCTCCCCCACCTCGGCGTACGACGAGCGGCGTACGCCGTCGGCCGTCGCGGTCACCACCTCTGAGTCGCGGTGCACCGAGGTGCCGTGGCGCATCACCGAGCCGATGGAGAGCGAGTAGTCCTGCATGGTGCTGCGCATCGAGACCTCCGGGACAGGGGCTGGGTGCCTCGATCCTGTCTGGCGGCAAAGCCTGCCACAAGCCCGGACCACAGACCGGCGGTGTCGGACCGGTCCATGAGACCACTCCGACACCGCCGAACCTCCAGATGCGTCCCCCCAGAGCATCCGAAGAGCCTCTCGACTCCCCCTTGGTCGTGAGACTTGGCTCCACCCTCACCGGTGCTCGCCGCAGAAACATCGGTCACTCTGACCGATGTTTGCCCGCCACACCGAGTCGCCCCATGCCCCGCCGTACCGCCGCCGAGCGGCACGCCGACTCCGCCCCACCGCCAGCCTGCCCGGTGTTCGCGACGGTGTGGGTCAGCGGCACGCGATGACGCGCTCGAGCGCTGCGGTCGAGGCCGCCGTCCGCTCGTGGCGTACGGCGTGCCAGCCGGCGGCGCGGGCGCCCTCGACGCACCGCTCGCTGTCGTCGAGGAACACGATCTCGTCCGGCTCCACGCCCAGCCGCTCGGCGGAGAGCGCGTAGACGGCCGGATCCGGCTTGGCCAGCCCGACCTCGTGGGAGTAGACGAGGTCGTCGGTCACGTCCTCGAACCCGTAGTGCCGCTCGGCCTCCCGGGCGCCCGACCCGGAGTTGCTGAGGATCCCGGCCCGCAGACCCCTCGCCCGCACCCCGGCGAACCAGTCGAAGAGCTCCTGGTCGAGCGTGCCGACGTACCACCGCCACTGGTCGGCCATCAGCTCGTCGGACTGGGCGTCGTCGAGCCCGAGCCGCTGCTGCCAGTGGGCGCGGACCTCGGCCTCGGTCATCAGCCCCAGCCCCGGGTCCCGCGGGAAGTCGCAGGCGGCGTCCAGGCTGCCCGGCGCGAGGCCGTGCCGCTGCAGGAACGGCTCGGGGAAGACGCTGTCGTCCACCACCTCGAGCACCCCTCCGATGTCGAACACGACGGCCTTGATCATGGTCACGCACCTTAGGACACACCGACGGCCGGAAGAGTTGCGATATCTCACTTGTGAGATATCTTGGTCCGGTGACTGAGGACTACAAGGGCCGCATCGGCAAGCTCATCCGCGACGCACGCAAGCACCGCAACCTGACCCAGCAACAGCTGGCCGATCGCCTCAACACCAGTCAGAGTGCCGTCAACCGGATCGAACGCGGCCACCAGAACCTCTCGCTCGAGATGCTGGCGCGGATCGGGTCGGCACTCGACTCCGAGATCGTCGCGCTGGGCGCCGGCCCCACCCACCTGCGGGTCACCGGCCCGACCACGCTCTCGGGCAGCATCGACGTGAAGACGTCCAAGAACGCCGGTGTCGCTCTCCTGTGCGCCTCGCTGCTCAACCGTGGCCGCACCACGCTCCGCAAGGTGGCGCGGATCGAGGAGGTCAACCGGCTGCTCGAGGTGCTCGCCAGCCTGGGCGTGCAGACTCGCTGGATCGGCGAGGAGAACGACCTAGAGATCATCCCCCCGGCCGAGCTCGACCTGACCCGGATCGACGAGGAGGCCGCGCGTCGTACCCGGTCGGTGATCATGTTCCTCGGCCCGCTGCTGCACCGTGCCGACACCTTCCAGCTGCCGTACGCCGGCGGCTGCGACCTCGGCACCCGCACCGTCGAGCCGCACATGGCGGCGCTGCGGCCCTTCGGCCTCGAGGTGAAGGCGACCGACGGCTCCTACCACGCCAACGTCAACCGCGCGCTCGAGCCGAGCGGCGCGATCGTGCTGACCGAGCGCGGCGACACGGTCACCGAGAACGCCGTCATGGCCGCGGCCCTGCACCCCGGCACGACCGTGATCCGCAACGCGTCGTCCAACTACATGGTCCAGGACCTGTGCTTCTACCTGCGCAAGCTGGGCGTGCAGGTCGAGGGCGTCGGCACCACCACGCTCACCATCACCGGGCTCGCCGAGATCGACGTCGACGTCGACTACTCCCCCAGCGAGGACCCGATCGAGGCGATGTCGCTGCTCGCCGCCGCGATCGTCACCACGAGCTCGATCACCATCCGCAGGGTGCCGATCGAGTTCCTCGAGATCGAGCTGGCGCTACTGGAGGAGATGGGGTTCCGCTACCACCGCTCCGAGGAGTACGTCGCCGACAACGGCCGCACCCGCCTGGTCGACCTCACCACCCAGCCCTCCGAGCTGCGTGCGCCGCTCGACAAGATCCACCCGATGCCGTTCCCCGGCCTCAACATCGACAACCTGCCCTTCTTCGCCGTGATCGCGGCGACCGCCGAGGGCCAGACGCTGATCCACGACTGGGTCTATGAGAACCGGGCCATCTATCTCGTCGAGCTCAACAAGCTCGGCGGCCAGGTCAAGCTGCTCGACCCGCACCGGGTGATGATCGAGGGGCCGACGCACTGGTCCGGCACCGAGATCGTCTGCCCGCCCGCCCTGCGCCCCGCGGTCGTCATACTCCTGGCCATGCTGGCGGCCAAGGGCACCTCCGTGCTCCGCTCGACCTACGTCATCCACCGCGGCTACGAGGACCTCGCCGAGCGGCTCAACGAGCTCGGTGCCAACATCGAGACCTTCCGCGACATCTGACCGCGCAGCCGGGCCCGACGGCCTACGAGGACGGCCGAAGGACGCGTACGTCGACACCCACCCTGCGAGCTTCGGTCAGCTTCGCGTCGGCTGTGATCAGCGGGACCTCCAGCGCCTGCGCCAGCACTATGTACGCCGCGGCGTAGACCGTGAAGTTGTCGCGCAGGCCGAGCACGTGGTGGATCATGTTCGCGAGCGGATACCGCTCGATACGAAGTCCTGCGAAGTCCTCGATCGCGTCGTCGAGCTGCGGGACTGCCAGCTTCCCGCCGTGCACGTGACCCCGCAGGGCGCTGGCCACCTCATAGTCGATCAGCGACGGAGCATGCAGCTGGCTGTCGGCGACGAAGGCGAGCAGCTCCGGATTGGCAGGATCGTCAACGAGCGCATCGACGACCGCCGAGGCCTCGATCACGATCACGAGGCTTCGCGCGTCTTGCGGATCTCGGCCACCGTGTCGGTGACCGTAGGACCGCCTCGCCGGTTTCGCCGGGCAAGACGCTCGACTATCTCTGCGTTGGTTGGTCGAGCCGCGAGCCGGTCCAGCTCGCCGCGCAGGTAGCCGCTCAGGGTCAGGCCACGTTCCGCGGCTTGTGCTTTGAGCGCCCTGAGCGTCGCCTCCGGGACATCGCGTACCTGGACGAGTGACATGGGTCGACAATATGCGTTCTGATGCACAGCCTGCAAGCTGCATGCCGGGCTCTCAACCGGCCCCGACGAATGCGGCTGAGGGGTGGGGTCGTTCGCCATACTCCTCGGGTGACCTCGCCGCAGACGGGCTTCGCGTTCCTCGACGACGCCCACGGGATCCTCGCGATGGCCCATCGCGGCGGAGCCGCGCACGCCGACAACGCCCGGCTGGAGAACACCCGGGCGGCGTTCGCCCACGCGGTGGCGCTCGGCTACGACTACCTCGAGACCGATGTGCACGTCACCCGCGACGGGGTGCTGATGGCCTTCCACGACGCGGTGCTCGACCGAGTCACCGACGCCACGGGCGCCCTGGCCAAGGTCACTCTGGCCGAGCTCGAGCCGGCCCGCATCGGCGGTCGCGAGCGGGTGCCGACGTTGACGGAGCTGTACGACGCGTTCCCCGGCGCCCGGTTCAACATCGACCTCAAGGCCGGCGCCGCCGTCGGGCCGCTTGCGGCGTTCGTGCGCGAGCGCGGCGCCTGGGACCGCGTACTGGTGGGCTCGTTCTCGCCCGGACGGCTGCGCGAGTTCCGGCGCCTCACCCACGCACGCGTGGCGACGTCGGCTCACCCGCTCGAGGTCGCCGCCTTCCGACTCCTGCCCAGCGCCCGCCTCGCTCGTGCGGTGACCCGTGGTCGCGTCGCGGCGCTTCAGGTCCCCCACCGGCGCGGTCCCCTGCGCGTGGTCACGCCCGGACTCGTACGACGCGCGCACGCGGCGGGCGCGCACGTGCACGTCTGGACGGTCGACGACCCCGCCGAGATGCACGAGCTGCTCGAGCGTGGTGTCGACGGCCTGATCACCGACCGGACCGACATACTCAAGGCGGTCCTGGTGGAGCGGGGCCAGTGGAGGGACGACCATGAGTGACCTGCCGGTCGACATCGCCGACCTCGCCCCGCTGCGACGGGCTCGGGAGCAGAAGGCGTGGTATTGGTACGACTGGGCCAACTCGGCCTACTACACGACCATCCTCACGGTGCTGTTCGGCCCGTTGATGATCACGGTGGCCGGCCGCGCCGCCGGCTGTGGCAGCAGCGCCGACGACACCTGCGACAAGACCCTGTCGGTGCTGGGCCTGCACCTGGCGGCCGGTTCCCTCCCGAGCTACCTGACCAGCTTCGCCACCATCAGCAGCGCCGTGCTGCTGCCGATCGTCGGCGCCCTGGTCGACCGCTCGGACCGCAAGAAGTGGCAGATGGCCGCCTTCGCCTGGGCCGGCTCGATGACTGCCGCCCTGCTGTTCTTCCTCCACGACGACCATTGGCAGCTCGGCGCGGCCGCGATCGTGGTCAGCAGCATCCTCGCCGGCTGCTCCCTGGTGAGCTACTACGCGATCCTCGTCGACATCTCGACCGAGGACGAGCGTGACCGGGTCTCCTCGCGCGGCTGGGCGTGGGGCTACCTCGGTGGTGGCCTGCTGCTGCTGGTCAACCTCGTGATGGTCCTGGCGCACGGTGCGTTCGGCCTCGACAAGGAGCTCGCGGCCCGCCTGGCGATGCTGTCGGCGGCGCTGTGGTGGGCCGGCTTCACGATCATCCCCGTAGTGCGACTGAAGAACCACCCGGCGCGGGCCGTCGTACGCGAGTCCGGCGGCGTGGTGCGCCAGAGCTTCGGCCAGCTGCTGACCAGCCTGCGCGAGCTGCGGAACTATCCGATGACCCTGCGCTTCCTGATCGCGTTCCTGTTCTACAACGACGGCATCCAGACCGTGATCTACGCCGCGGCCATCTACGGCGCCAAGCAGCTCGGCTTCGGCGACTCGGTGCTGATCGGCACGATCCTGCTCATCCAGTTCGTCGCCTTCGGCGGCGCGCTCTACTTCGGGCGGCTCGCCGAGCGGTACGGAGCCCACCGCTCGATCCTGTGGGGCACCTACGCGTGGATGGTCCTGGTGGTGCTCGCGTTCTTCCTGCCGCGCCACAACGTGCCGCTCTTCTTGGCCATCGGCATCGCGATCGGCGTCGTCCTGGGCGGCACCCAGGCGCTCTCCCGCTCCTTCTTCAGCCAGCTCATCCCTCGGGGTCGCGAGGGCGAGTACTTCGCGCTCTACAACGCCTGCGAGCGGGGTACGTCGTGGTTCGGCACGCTGCTGTTCGGCGTCGTCTTCCAGGTGACCGGGTCCTACCGGCCTGCGATCGTCGCCCTGATCGTCTTCTTCGTCATCGGCGCGGCGGTCCTGCGCGGCGTCGACCCGCGCCGCGGGATCGAGGAGGCGGGCAACGTCGTACCCCGGGTGGTCTGAATGATTCCCCGCAGGGGTGAGGCAGGTCGCACGGATCTGCGGAATCCTCGCAGGAACGCTACCGTTGACAAGAGAACAGGTCGTGTGGTGCGGCCACACCAATCCGGTTCGGGGTCCAGAGACGAACCCCTGTCGATGTCATACCCGGCGAGGCCGTCCGCCTCACGCACGATCCGGGGAAAAACAACAGTTTGGGGAGGTAGACCCATGGCAGAGCGCACCTTGCGTGGTGCCCGGCTTGGGGGCCAGAGCTTCGAGGACGAGCGCGGCATCGAGTTCGCCGCGCGCCAGCAATCCGGCTACCGCTGCCCGCAGGGGCACGAGTTCGAGATCACCATGTCGATCGAGGCCGACGTACCCGCCGTGTGGGAGTGCCCGCGCTGTGGCGCTGAGGCGATGAACACCTCCGGTGTGGTGCGCGAGGAGAAGGCCGAGAAGCCGGTCCGCACCCACTGGGACATGCTGCTCGAGCGCCGCTCGGAGAAGGAGCTGGAGGACATCCTCAAGGAGCGCCTCGACCTGCTCCGTGGCGGCGAGATCGGCCCGGCCCACCTGCACCGCGCCAACGCCAGGAAGCGCGCAAAGTCGAGGGCCTAGTCGTCGTTGTCGTCCACGACGTCGCCCCGGACGACGGGTCCATGTGACCCGGGTCCGGGGCGGTTCGTCGTCACGAGCAGGCGCTTGGTGATCACCCGGGTGAGTACGCCGCGCGCCAGCGGCCGCGTGAACGGCAGGATCAGCAGTACGCCGAACGCGTCGGTCACGAAGCCGGGGCTGAGCATCAGCGTCCCGCCGATCAGCAGCAGCGCGCCGTCGGCCAGCTCCCGCGACGGCATCCGGCCCGAGCCGAGCGCCTCGTTGAGCGCGCGCCAGGCCCGTCGTCCCTCGTGGGCGACCAGCCAGCTGCCGAAGAGGCTGTCGGCGATCAGCAGCAGGATCGTCCACCACGGCCCGATCACCTGGCCTATCTGGATGATCACGTAGATCTCGACCAGCGGTACGACCACGAACGCGACGAGCAATGCCCATCGCGAGAGATGCCAGCGTCGGCGCGCCATCAGCGCCGCCGTACGGCCCGGCGGACCTGGTCGCGCCGCTCGCGCAGGCCCCAGACGGTGATCCGCTTGAGGGACTCGGTGGCGACCTGACCGCTCATCTTGGAGTCGCCGCGCACCCGCTCGACGAACTCGATCGGCACCTCACGCACCCGCAGCCCCAGGCGCAGGGCGCGCCGGACCAGGTCGGTCTGGAAGACGTAGCCGGTGCTCTGCACCGAGGCGAGGTCGATCGCCTCCAGGGCGGCCCGACGGAAGACGCGGTAGCCGGCCGTGGCATCGCGCACCCTGATCCCGAGCAGCCAACGGACGTAGAGGTTGCCGCCCCGCGAGAGCACCCGCCGCGAGAACGGCCAGTTGACCACCGAGCCGCCGGGGACGTAGCGCGACCCGATCACCAGGTCGGCACCGACGAGCGCGTCGAGCAGCAGGTGCAGCTGCTCGGGCTGGTGGGAGCCGTCGGCGTCCATCTCGCCAATGACGTCATACCCCTGCTCGAGGGCGACCCGGAAACCGTGCAGGTACGCCGCGCCGAGACCGGCCTTCTCCGTGCGGTGCAGCACCTGCACCTGGGAGTCCGCGGACGCCAGCTCGTCCGCGAGCCGACCCGTGCCGTCGGGCGAGGCGTCGTCGACGACCAGGACGTCGACCTTCGGCTCGGCCGTGCGCAGCCGCTTGACGATCCAGGCCAGGTTGTCGGCCTCGTTGTAGGTCGGGACGACCATCACGACGCGGCCGAGCCCGCGCTCGGGTGGGGTGGTCACACGGGGGTCCTGTCCAGGTGGTCCGACGACGCCTCCTGCGAGGTCGGTGGGATGCCCAAGGGGCGGGCCCGAGGATAGAGGACCAGGCCCGCGAGCAGGCCGAGGGCCGTCAGCACGACGCACCCGCGCCCGACCCACGGACCGACCAGCATCGCCGGGGTCAGCCTGCTGCTGAGCCCGACCTGCCGCTCGACGTACCCCTGGGTGCGCCGCGGCAGGGTGTCGAGCACCGTGCCGTCGGGCGCGATGATGCCGGTGATGCCGTTGGTGGAGGCGATCACGACGTAGCGCCCGGTCTCGATCGCCCGCATCCGGGTGATCTCGAACTGCTGCTCGAGCTGCACGGTGTGGCTGAACATCGCGTTGCTGGTCTGTACGACGAGCAGCTGTGCGCCGTTGCGGATCTGTACGTCGAGGTCGTCATAGGCGATGTCGAAGCAGATCGCGTCGGCGATCGTCGTGCCGGCCACGCGCAACGGCTCGGTGCGAGTGCCGCTGACCATGTCGCGCGATACCTGGTTCAGCTGGCCGAAGTGGCTGCCGAAGACGCCCCGCCAGGGGATGTACTCGCCGAACGGCACCGGGTGGTGCTTGGTGTAGCGGTCGCCCGCGCCCGTCTGCGGATCCCAGACGATGCCCTGGTTGAGCACGTGGTGCGGCCCGTCGTCGACGATCGCGCCGACCAGGATCGGCACGTCCACCGCGGCGAGTGCTGCGCTGATGTCGGCGGCCGTGCCGGGGTCGGCGAACGGGTCGACGGCCGTCGAGTTCTCGGGCCACACGACCAGGTCGGGCCGCGACACGCGCCCCGCCGCGACGTCCCGCGCCAGCGACTGGGTGGCCTCCAGGTGGTTGCGGGTGACCTGGCGGTAGTCGAGCAGGATGTCGGTCCCGTCACCGGGCACGTTGCCCTGCACCGCCGCCACGTCGAGATGACCCGAGCCGTGCACGGGGTACGGCGCCAGGGCCGGTAGCAGGGCGAGCGCCACGACGCCGAGCAGGCAGGCGGCCGGGACCAACCGCCGTACCGGTCGGCGTACCGGTCGACAGGCCGGGAGCAGGGCCGCCAGGAGCGCGCCGGCGAGCGCCAGCAGCAGCCCGACGCCGTTGACCCCGAACCAGGCGAGGCCGGACTCGAGCGGGGTGTCGGCTACCGCGAAGCCGAGCCGGCCCCACGGCATCCCACTGAACGGCCACTGGCTGCGGACCACCTCGACGCCCATCCAGCCGACAGCCAGCCATGCGGGGGAGCCCGGGAGCCGGCGCAGGGTCACCGCGGCGGCGCCGAGCAGTCCGAGGGCGACGGTCTCGATGCCGGCCAGCCCCACCCAGGCGGCCAGGTCCACCGCGCGCATCCACCACAGCAGCGTGAACTGGAACGCGGCGCCGAAGGCGAGACCGAGCAGCAGCCCGCGCCCGTGCAGCCGCGCGCCCTCGACGCTCAGCAGACACCAGAAGAGGGCCGCGAGAGCCAGCGGGACCAGCCACAGCCAGCCGACCGGCGGGGAGGCCGCCGCGAGCGAAAGGCCCGCGAGCACGCACACCAGGAGTCGCCGGACCATGCGCTCCACGCTACCGCCCGAGCCAGCCAGGCCCCGATGGGAGTGAGCAGGTCCGGGAGGGGCACAGGTCCTTCGTTCCGAGCCGAGCGCCGCTGGCCGCCACGATCCGCCTGTTGTCTACGGGAGAAGTGCCCCTCCCGGTGTCGCCCTCGCGGTGCAGAACCGACCTCCGCGAACCAGGATCGGAGGTCGCGGGTGGCGTCCCCACGCTCCGACCCGGCCACTCGGACGTCGGTTCTGCTGACCACGACTGCCAAGGCGAACCCCAGCACCTTGCTGTCTACGCCGGGCCGCTGTCAACCGTCTCGTGACCTGCGACGACGCGCGAAGCCGCAGGTCAACGCGGCAGTCGGACACCGGCATTTCGCCGAGATTTCTCATCGTGGACGGCGTGTCGGGTGCCGACACGCGGGAGGTCCTGGTCAGCCCGGGACGACGACCGTGCCGGTGGCGGTGGTGGCCAGCAGCGGCTCGTCGAGCATCGTCGCGGCGCCGGGTCGGTCGCTACTCGCCGCGCCACGCGCCACGACGTACACGGCGAGCTCGAGCACCCGACTCCGGGTGCCGGCACGGACCAGCTCGCAGGTGATCTCGAGGACATCGCCGGCGCGCACGGGCTGCTTGAACTGCACGTCGGAGTACGACGCGAACAGGCCCTCGTCGCCGTCGGTGCGGATGCACAGCTCGGTCGCCACGTCGCCGAACAGGCCGAGGCTGTAGGCGCCGTCGACCAGGTTGCCGGCGTAGTGGGCGTGCGAGTAGGGCACGTAGCGGCGATGCACCACCCGGGTGCCGACCCGGGCGCTCATGACGCTCTCCTGTGGGTCAGTCGGTGGACGAGATAGGAGGCGACCTCGCCGGGCGTCGTACCCCGGGTGAAGACGCGGTCCACGCCGAGCTCGCCGGCCATCGTCTCGTCGAAGCGGGGCCCGCCCACGATGAGCAGGGGACGTTTCTCGTCGGGGTAGGACTCGCGGAACGCCGCCGACATCTCGCGGGTGTTGAGCAGGTGCGCGTCACGCTGGGTCACGACCTGGGAGACGAGCACCGCGTCGGCCTTCTCCTCGCGGGCCCGCTCGACGAGCTGGGGCACGCTGACCTGGGCGCCGAGGTTGACGACCTTGAGCTCGCGGTAGTACTCCAGCCCCTTCTCCCCCGCGAACCCCTTGATGTTGAGGATCGCGTCGATGCCCACGGTGTGCGCGTCGGTGCCGATGCAGCCGCCGACGACGACGACCCGGCGACGCAGGCTGCTCTTGATCGCGGCGTTCGCCTCCTTGGGCGTCAGCAGTGGATAGTCGCGCTCGATCACCTCGACGGTGCTGGGGTCGACGAGGTGGTTGACCCGCCCGTAGACCACGAAGAACGTGAATCCGTCGCCCATCGCCTTGGCGTGCACGACCAGCGCCGGGTCCATGCCCATCTTGTTGGCCAGCTGCAGCGCGGCCCCCTCGGCCACCTTGTCGTGCTTGATGGGCAGGGTGAAGCTCAGCTGCACCATGCCGTCGCCGGTGGTGTCGCCGTACGGACGGATCGGGCCGGGTCGCGGACCTTCTCCGTGGTCGCGCGGATCTTCTCGGTGGTCGAGCGAAGTCGAGACCACAGTCACTCTCCGTCCAGGATCTGGCTCGCTGGGTTGAGGTAGCCGGGAGCCTTCTTGGCCACGCCCTCGAGCCCTCTGCCGGCATCGGAGGGGCGCTTCATCAGGCCGAACGTGCCATCGGCGATCGCCTCGAGCAGCGGCGCCCTGCCGGGCTCGGAGGCGATCTTCTCGAGCAGGTCGATCGTCTCGCCGAGCACCGTGCGGGCGCGTTCGGCGATGAAGCCGTCGGGGGCCGGGCGGAAGTCCTCGTGCAGCTTGCCGGCGGCGTTCATGACGTAGCGGACGTTCTGGAGGGCCAGGTCGCGGTCGGAGATCCACGGGGTCACGACCGCCTCGGTCATCATGCCGACGAGCAGGATGCCCTGCCCGGTGAGTGCGCCGACGAGGTTGAAGAAGCCGTCGAGCAGGTAGCCGCGGAAGACGTCGCCGGTCATGTGGCGGGTGGGCGGCATCCACTTGAGCGGCGCGTTCGGGAACAGGTCTCGGGCGAGCATCGCGTGGGCGAGCTCCATCCGGAAACTGTCCGGGAGGTCCGGGTCGATCTCGAACGCGTGGCCGAGGCCGAGCTGCCAGTCCTCGAGACCGGCCTCCTTGGCGAAGTACTCGTTGAGCAGCTGGCTCGTGGTGACCGTATGCGCGGCCTCGACCGCGTCTGCGGTGGTGAGGTAGTTGTCCTCTCCGGTGTTGATGATGATGCCGGCGCGGGCGTGCACCTGGCGGCTGAAGCGCTGGTCCACGAAGGTGCGGATCGGGTTGATGTCGCGGAACAGGATCCCGTACATCGAGTCGTTGAGCATCATGTCGAGCCGCTCGAGGCCGGCCAGCGTGGCGATCTCGGGCATGCACAGCCCGCTGGCGTAGTTGGTCAGCCGCACGTAGCGGCCGAGCTCCCTCGACGTCTCGTCGAGCGCCGCTCGCATCAGGCGGAAGTTCTCCTGGGTCGCGTAGGTGCCGGCGAAACCCTCGCGGGTGGCGCCCTCGGGCACGAAGTCGAGCAGGCTCTGGCCGGTCGAGCGGATCACCGCGATCACGTCGGCGCCCTCGCGAGCCGCCGCCTGGGCCTGCGGGATGTCCTCGTAGATGTCGCCGGTGGCCACGATGAGGTAGATCCAGGGCTTGCTGGGGGCGTCGCCGATCTTCGCGACCAGGCGCTCGCGCTCCTTGCGTCGCTGGTCGATCCGCTTGAGCCCGGCCCCGACGTCCTTGCGCGCGGCGCTCGCGGCCCGGGTGGCGTCGCGGCCCTCCGGGATCCGGAACCGGACCGACCCCGCGGACGCCTTCTGGGCCAGGGCCAGCAGGTCGTCGCCCTCGCCCCGTCGTACGGCGTCCCACACGGGGAGGCTGACCCCGTGCTCGAGGCCGACGTCGGCGCGCACACAGTCGACGAGTCGGTTGACCCACGGCGTGCCGTCGGGGTCGGCGCCCTGCAGGCCGGCCATCCGCAGCGTCGCGCGCTCCACCGAGACGGTGGTGTGCTGCTGCGCGATCGAGACGATGGGTCGGCCGACCTTCTTGGCCAGTGACCGCGCCTTGCGGACGGTGACCGGGTCGAGCTCGAGCTTGCCCCTGGCCATCACAGCCTCCGTTCGAACAGGGAGCGTACGCCGGCGTCGTCGCGCAGCAGCTCCAGTGCGTACGCCGCGTGACCGGGCACATAGCCGTTGCCGACCAGCATCCGCACGTCGGCCGCCAGGCCCTCCGCGCCCAGCGCGGCGGCGGAGAACGACGTGGCCATCGAGAAGAAGATCACCGTGCCGCCCTCGGCGGTGGCCAGGATTGCGCCGCCCTCGCAGCCGGGCACCTCAACGCACACGACCGTGATGTCTGCGGGACCGCCGGCCGCGGCGACGGCGTCGCGCAACGCGATCGGGTCGCGGGCGTCGGCGATGACCACCTGGTGGGCCAGCTTCGTCTCCTCGAGCAGGGCCGCCTCCCGAACGTGGGGTACGACGCCGATGGTGCGGCGGGCGCCGGCACGCCGGGCCGCGGCCAGGCTCAGGGAACCGGACTTGCCCGCGCCGCCGATGACCGCCACGACCGGGCCGGAGCCGGTGGTCGAGCCTGGCTGGTCGGTGGTCGAGCCTGGCTGGTCGGTGGTCGAGCGAAGTCGAGACCACTCCCCCACGACCCGGGCGGTCAGCGCCGGGGCGCCGCAGACATCGAGCACCGACAGGCTCAGGGCCCGCGCCAGGTCGTCGGGGATCTTCGCGACGATGGAGCGACCGAACAGCACGGCGTACCCGTCGCAGGGGACCTGCTCACCCAGGCCGTCCCAGCCGGCGAGGTCGTCCTCGATGGCCAGCGGCGTCAGGGTGAGGGAGACCAGGGTGGCGACCCGGTCGCCGACGACCAGACCCAGGGACGACTCGGGGCCGACCTCCTCGACGGTGCCGATCAGCATGCCGCCGGAGCCGGTCACGGGGTTGTGCATCTTGCCGCGGGTGGCGACGATCTCGAGCACCTCCGCGCGCACGGCGGCGCCGTCCGCCCGGCCGTCGTGGGTGTGCTTGGTCTCCAGCTGTCGGTACGACGCGGCGTCGAGGTTGAGGGTCTCGACCCGCACCCGCACCTCGTCGGGCCACAGCTCGGGGCGGGCGTCGAGGCGCTGCGCCGCTTGCGGCAGCACGACCCCCTCGTCGAGCACGCGGTGCAGGCCGGTGGGATCGCTCTGAGGCGAGTTCACGGGAGGTCCTTCCGTGGTTGTGCGGCTTTTGCGGCAAATCGTCCGGCGTGGCATTGGACTCGCCGCACAATCGCCGCCTACTCTGTCAGACAGGAGACGCCGCCCACAATCTGGCGCGCCCACACGACGTACCCGACCCAGGAGTGCCCATGAGCATCGAGACCGCGATCGGTCTTGAGACCGGCCAGCCCTATCCCTACCAGCAGGTGGAGCTCGTCGAACCCGACTGGACCCGGTTCCCGGGGTGGCGCGAGGTGACCGCCACCGAGTGGGCCTCGGCCCAGTGGCAGCGCGCCCACTGCGTGAAGAACGTCAAGGCACTGCGTGAGCTGCTCGGCGACCTCGTCGACCAGCGCTTCTACGCCGACCTCGAGCGCGACCAGGCCGAGCGCGCCACCATGTCGATGCTGGTGCCGCCGCAGATGCTGAACACGATGGCGCCGTACGCCCCCGTCGGCGGGCCCGGTTCGCTCACCGAGGCGTTCTACGCGGACCCGGTGCGCAACTACATGCTGCCGGTCTTCAGCGACCGCCGCACCGACTGGGCCTCGCACCCGCACGCCACCCGCGACTCGCTGCACGAGCACGACATGTGGGCGACCGAGGGACTGACCCACCGCTACCCCACCAAGGTGCTGGCCGAGCTGCTCCCGACCTGCCCGCAGTACTGCGGGCACTGCACCCGGATGGACCTGGTCGGCAACTCCACGGCCGTGATCGACAAGCTCAAGTTCGTCGGCAAGCCGACCGACCGGCTCGGCGACATGCTCGACTACCTGCGTCGTACGCCGGGGGTGCGCGACGTGGTCGTCTCCGGCGGTGACGTGGCCAACATGCCGTGGCCACGGCTCGAGGCGTTCCTGACCGACCTGCTCGCGATCGACAACATCCGTGACATCCGGCTGGCCACCAAGGCGCTGATGGCGCTGCCGCAGCACTGGCTCCAGCCCGAGGTCGTCGACGGTGTCGGCCGGGTCGCCGCGCTCGCGCGCTCGCGCGGCGCCTCGCTGGCGATCCACACGCACGTCAACCACGCCAACTCGGTCACCCCGCTGGTGGCCGACGCGACCCGGGCGATGCTCGAGGCCGGGGTGCGCGACGTACGCAACCAGGGCGTGATCCTCAACGGAGTCAACGCCGACCCGCACGCCCTGCTCGACCTGTGCTTCCGGCTGCTCGACGGCGCGCAGATCATGCCCTACTACTTCTACATGTGCGACATGATCCCGTTCTCGGAGCACTGGCGGGTCTCGGTCGCCGATGCCCAGCGCCTGCAGCACGCCATCATGGGCTACCTGCCGGGCTTCGCCACGCCGCGGATCGTGTGCGACGTGCCGTTCGTCGGGAAGCGGTGGGTGCACCAGATCGCCGACTACGACACCGAGCGTGGCGTCTCCTACTGGACCAAGAACTACCGCACCTCGATCGAGGTCAGCGACCCCGAGGCGCTCTCGCGCACCTATGAGTACTACGACCCGATCCACACCCTGCCCGTCGAGGGTCAGTCGTGGTGGGCCGACCACGGACGCCTGGACGAGTCGGCCCTGCGGGCCGCGGAGGTGGCCGAGGCCTCCCGTCGTACGGCGGCCCTCCAGGCCCACTGAGGTCGCCGGCGTAGCGGCTGCTGCTGGATCACCGCACAGGCGGTGATCTGGGGGGCTTGAGTACGTTACGACGTACTCAAACCTGGCGAAACGCCCATCAGGCTTCGGGCGACACGCCGTCCGTCACCGGTTCCCGTACGACGTCATCCACAGGCACGACGTGGTGCCCTGCACGCCGGGCCCCGATGGGACCACCATGTGGCCATGAGTTCCACCCCAATGACCGAGCTCGACGGCCGCGTGTGGCTGCGCCGCGAGTTGTTGCGCGACGGAGTTACCGACCCCGAGATCCGGTCGACCGTCAAGTCCGGACAATGGACGCGAGTACGTCGCGGAGCCTATTGCGAGACGTCCTTCTGGGACGGACTCAGCGGCGCGGACCGACACCGTCTGATGTGTCGGGCGGTGCTCAAGGTGTCGCACCCGAGCACGGTTCTCAGTCATGTGTCTTCGGCGATTGAGCGCAATGCCCCGGTGTGGGGCATTGCTCTCGACGAAGTCCACACCACCCGGATGGACGGTCGCGGTGGGCGTCGGGAGTGCGGGATCGTGCACCATCGCGGTGCACTCGAGCCCGACGACGTCGATGTGATCAACGGCGTACCAGTGACCCGCGCGGAGCGTTGCGCCGTCGAGGTGTGCGCGATGACCGACGTTGAGCGTGCACTGATCACCGTCAACGGACTGCTTCACGCCGGCCAGACCTCCATCGACGACATCGCGGCGGCGGCGGGCGACACTCGCTATTGGCCCGACA
>JBPCQY010000098.1:0-32227 GCA_050997635.1 Nocardioides sp. | reverse complement strand
AGGATCTTGGAGTCGCGGCCCCACTTCTCCAGCAGCTCCGCCTCGGAGTAGCCGATGCTGCCGGTCAGCTCGACGCAGCTCAGCGTCACGTCCGAGGCGACCCGGGCCGCCTTCGCCTTGGCCATCGAGGCCTCCATTGCGTTGGGCAACCGGTTGTCGGCCAGCCACGCGGCCTTGAGCATCAGCAGGCGACCGGCCTCCCAGTCGGCCTCCAGCTGGAGGAACTTGGCGGCGGCCGCACTCTGGGCGTACGCCGACCGGTCGTAGTCGACGACCACACCGGCCTCCGCCAGCAGGTCCCGGGTCAGGTCGAGCGCGGCCTTGGCGCAGCCCACGGCCATCGCGGCGACCAGCGGGCGGGTGTTGTCGAAGGTCGCCATCGCGCCGGCGAAGCCCTGCCCCGAGGATCCCGTGTCGATGTCGGGCGAGCCCAACAAGTTCTCCTTCGGCACCCGGCAGTCTTCGAAGACGATCGTCGCCGTGTCGGACGAGCGGATGCCGAGCTTGTGCTCGAGCCGGTCGACCCGCATGCCGGGCGTGCCCTTCGTTACGACGAACGACTTGATCGCGGCCCGACCCAGGTGCTTGTCGAGGGTCGCCCACACCACGATCGCGTCGCTGCGCTCACCCGAGGTGACGTAGATCTTCTCGCCGTTGATGACGTACTCATCACCGTCGAGCACCGCCGTCGTACGGATGTTGGCGGAGTCGGAGCCGGTGGTCGGCTCGGTGATCGCCATCCCAGCCCACACGCCGGCGAAGCGCTCCTGCTGCTCGGGGCTGGCGACCGACGCGATCGCGGAGTTGCCCAGACCCTGGCGCGGCATCGACAGCAGCAGCCCGACGTCGCCCCAGCACATCTCGGCGACCGACAGCACGCTGGCGAGGTTGGTGCCGTTCTTCGTCCCGGCCCCCGGCTCGGGCTCGACCTCCTTCTCGGTTCTCCGTACGCCGGACGCGCCCGCGCCGTCGGAGGCGCCGGACTCCGAGAGCCCGTCGATCATCGCGGCGAGCAGGTCGAGCTCCTTGGGGTACTCGTGCTCGGCGTCGTCGTACTTGCGCGAGATCGGGCGCAGCATGTTCATGGCCACCTGGTGCGCCTGATCGCGCAGTGGGCGGAACTTCTTCGGGTCGTCGAGATTGATCATGGCGTCTGTCTTCCTTGTCCTGGTTGAGGAGCGAGCGAAGCGAGCGTCTCGAAACCTCAGACAAGTACCCCACCCTCGATGAGACCGATGGCTCGCAGGTCGCGGTACCACCGCTCCACCGGGTGTTCCTTGACGAAGCCGTGACCGCCGAGCAGCTGGACGCCGTCGAGGCCGATCTGCATGCCCTTGTCGGCGCACAGCCTGCGTGCGAGCGCGACCTCCCGGCCGAAATCCTCGCCGGCGGCCGCTCGCGAGGCGGCCTTGTAGGTCAGCAGCCGCATCGACTCGAGCTCGATCGCGATGTTGGCGACCATGAAGGCCACGCTCTGGCGGTGGGCGATCGGCTCGCCGAACGCCTCGCGCTCCTTGACGTACGGCGTCACGTAGTCGAGCACCGCCTGGCCGGTGCCGACGGCGAGCGCACACCAGGCCAGCCGCGAGAGCCGCACGCACTCGACGTACGTCGTGCCGTCGGCTGCACCGAGCACGGCGTCGGCCGAGACCTCGACGCCGTCGAGCGTCAGCTGCGTCAGCGAGGCCGCGCGCACGCCCATCGACGGCTGGGCCTCGACGGAGAGTCCGTCACTGCCCGACTCGACGAGGAACAGCACCGGCGACCCCTCGAGATCGGCGCCGACCACGAACAGCTCGGCCTCGGCGCCGCGGGGCACCAGCGACTTCACGCCGTCGAGCCGGAAGCCGTCGTCGGTGCGGGTGGCGGTGGTGGCCGGCGACAACACGTCGTACAGCACCGCAGGCTCGCACAGCGCTAGCGCCGCGGCCGGTACGTCGCCACCGGTGAAGGCCGGGAGGTAGGTCTGCTGCTGGGCCTCGGTCCCCCACAGCGACACGGCCGTGGCGACTGCGCCGGGCGCGAGCGTGGCCACCGCGAGCCCGAGGTCACCGTGCGCCAGTGCCTCGGCGACCAGGGTGCCGGCCATCGCCGAGCGCTCCTCGGTGATGCCGCCGAGCGACTCGGGCACACCGAGGATCGGCAGCCCGATCGCGAGGCTGGAGGTGAGCAGGTGGCCCGGTGCTGCGCACGCCGTGTCGGCCGCGGCAGCGGCGGGACGCACGACCTCGGCGGCGAACTCCCCCACCAGGTCGACCAGCAGCTGCTCGTCGTCGGTCGGGGTGAGGTCGAAGACGCCGTAGGCCCGGGCCGCGGGCGCCCGCACCCCGGCCCTGCCCCTGTTCCCCGCACGGGCGAACGCGCGGCCGGCCACCGTCGCGGTCCGGAAGCCGCCGCGGGTGATCGTGAAGACCGCCTGCTCGGTCTGCTTGCGCAGCCCGAGCCGGTCGATCAGGTCACTGTGCGCCAGCCGGTTCATGGCCGCCACGGCGAAGCCGATCGGGTCGCGGGTCTCGCTCGACGAGACCCCGAACCGGCCGCCGGGGCGCAGGTTCTTGGTGAGGGGCATGGCTCAAATGTAACTCCGAGTTACACGCGTACACCACCCGGCCCTCCGTGGCACGGGTCACAGGTCCGGCCGTCCTAGGATGCGCCCCATGACCGAGACCGGCTCAGCGAGAGCTGTCCACGCGCCGTACGGCCCTCTGCCCGAGGGCGGCACGGTGCGCCCGATGACCCGCTGGGGCACTCCGGTGATGCACCGCCCGCAGGCGCGCGTCGAGTCGTACGACGACGGGCTGCGCTCGCTGGCCGCCGACCTGGTGGCGACCATGTACGCCGCCGACGGGGTCGGCCTGGCGGCGTGCCAGATCGGCATCGACGCGGCCGTCTTCGTCTTCGACTGTCCCGATGCCGAGGGCGACCGCGTCGTCGGCGTGGTCGCCAATCCGGTCCTCACGCTGCCCGAGGGACGCGACCGCCAGCTCGAGGTCGACGACGAGGGCTGCCTGTCGCTGCCCGGAGCGTTCGTCGAGTGTGCACGGCCCGACTTCGCGACCGTCGACGGGCTTGGCCTCGACGGGGAGCCCGTGACCTTCTCGGGCGGCGGTTTCCTGGCCCGGTGCCTCCAGCACGAGACCGACCACACCCTGGGCACCGTCTTCGGCGACCGGCTTCCGACCAAGCACCTCAAGAGGCTGCGCAAGGCGCACGAGAAGGTCGCCGAGGAGTTTTCCCCTTCCTGGCCCGCCGACACCTGATCAATGCGTCAACGACGAGCGGTGACGTAGCAGGCGACCGCGGTCGCGGCGGCCACGTTGAGCGAGTCGATCCCGGCTCGCATGGGGATGACGGCTCGCCGGTCGGCGGACCTCTCCCAGTGCTCACTGAGCCCGTGGCCCTCAGAGCCCAGCACCAGCGCCACCCGGTCCAGACCCGCGACGGCGTCCTGCACCGGCACGGCGTCGGGCGCCAGGGTGAGGGCGACGGTGGTGAAACCGCGGTCCGTGAGCGACCTCGGTGCGTCGTGCCAGTCGGGCAGCCGGGTCCACGGCAACGAGAACACCGCGCCCATCGCCACCTTGACCGAACGCCGGTAGAGCGGGTCGGCACAACGCGGGGCCAGCAGGACGGCGTCGAAGCCCAGGGCTGCGCCGCTGCGGAAGATGGCACCGACATTGGTGTGGTCGACGACGTCCTCGAGCACCAGCACCGATCGGGCGCCGTCGAGCACCGCGTCGACTGTCGGCAACGGCAGCCGCTCCAGCGAGGCCAGGGCCCCGCGGTGCACGTGAAAACCGGTGACCTGCTCGGCCAGTGCCTCGCTGACCACGAAGCAGGGTGCGTCGGTGGTGGCGAGGACGTCTCCGAGGGCGTCGAGCCAGCGCGGGGCCATCAGGAACGAGCGCGGGGTGAAGCCGGCCTCGACGGCACGGCGTACGACCTTCTCGCCCTCGGCGAGGAACAGGCCGTGCTCGGCCTCGAGGTGCTTGCGCAGGCTGACGTCGCGCAGATCGCGGTAGTCGGCGAGACGCGGGTCCGCGGGGTCGGTGATCTCGGTGAGGTCGGCCATCACCCGAGTCTCGACTCGGCTCGACCACCGAACGCCTCGGGATGCGCCACCCGGACCACCTCGCCGACCACGATGATCGCGGGGGGACGCACCCCGTGCGCCACGATCTCGGCGCCCAGCGAGCCCAGCGTCGTGAGCACCGTCCGCTCCCCCGGCATCGTCCCCTCGGCGACGACGGCGACGGGCTGGTCGGCCGGGCGTCCGGCCCCGACGAGCACGTCGGCGATGGCGCCCGCGTTGTCGACGGCCATCAGCAGCACCAGCGTGCCGGTGAGCCGACCGAGCGCGCACCAGTCGACCAGGCTCCCGGGGGCACCGGGAGCCAGATGCCCCGATGCGACGGTGAACTCGTGGGCGACACCTCGGTGGGTGACCGGGATGCCGGCCACCGCCGGGACGGCGACCGAGCTGGTCAGGCCGGGCACGACCGAGACGGGTACGCCGGCCGCACGGCAGGCGAGCACCTCCTCGAAGCCTCGTCCGAACACGAAATTGTCGCCGCCCTTGAAGCGCGCTACCCGCTGGCCGGCCTGCGCTCGCGCCACGATCAGGGCGTTGATCTCCTCCTGGCTGGCGGCCCGCCCCCGGGGCAGCTTGGCGACGTCGATGAGCTCGGTGGTGGCCGGCAGGTCACCGAGCAGCTCGCGGGGTGCGAGGCGGTCGGCCACCACGACGTCGGCCTCCATCAGCGCCCGACGGCCGGCGACCGAGATCAGCTCGGGGTCGCCCGGTCCCCCACCGACCAGGGTCACGCCGCCGGTGCGGGGCAGGTCGGAGGGTGCGGCCACGGCGCCGGAGTGGAGGCCGGTGACGATGGCGTCGCGGATCGCGGCGGATCGCCGCGGCTCGCGCTGGCCCAGCACGGCGACGGTCAGTCCGCCGTACCTCCCCGTTGCCGGGGTCCAGGCGGTCGCCTGGGTGGCATCGTCCGCACGGACGCAGAAGATCCGGCGCGACTCGGCCGCCGCACTCACCGCGCGGTTGGCCTCGCGATCGTCGGTCGCGGCGATGACGTACCACGCGCCGTCGAGGTCGGCGTCCTCGAAGCGACGGCGGTGCCAGGTCAGGTGGCCGGCCCCCGCCATTCCCTCGATGGCCGGCGTGGCCTCGGGCGAGACCACCTCCACGACCGCGCCGGCCGCCAGGAGTGCCGGCGCCCGGCGCTGGGCGACGTGGCCGCCCCCGACCACGACGACCCGCCGTCCCCGGAGCATCAGCCCCGAGGGGTACGGCGTGGTGTCCATCCGACCAGTCTCCCGGCCGCCCGTGGCCGCGCCGTACGCCGTCTCACCCTGCGGCGCTGCCCTGCCCGACTGGACGCGGGTAGGTTGGCGAGGACCCCTGCCGCCTTCGTGAGGAGCGCCGATGAGCCTCGACCGCCCGGTCCACCCGAACCCCTACGACCTACTGCCGCAGGTGCCGTCGTTCCCCGTCACCAGCGACGACGTGACCGACGGCCAGCCCCTCAAGGACGACCAGGTCGCCGACGCCCGCAACACCTCGCCCCAGCTCTCGTGGCGCGACGCACCCGAGGGCACGCAGAGCTTCACGGTCACCTGCTTCGACCCGGACGCGCCCACCCCCAGCGGGTTCTGGCACTGGTCGCTGGTCGACCTGCCGGCCGAGACGACCTCACTCGACGCCGGTGCCGGTGCGGAGGGCGCCGGCCTGCCCGGGAACGCGTTCATGCTGCGCAACGACGGCGGCGTCGCCGGCTTCATGGGCGCGGCTCCGCCGGAGGGTGACCAGGTGCACCGGTACTTCTTCGTCGTGCACGCCGTGACCGAGCCGACGCTCGGCATCGACGCGGACGCCTCCAACGCGGTGATGTCGTTCAACCTGGCCTTCAAGACCGCCGGCCGGGCGATCGTGCAGGGCACCTACCAAGTGGGCAGTCCTTCCTGAGGGACGAAGGAAGGGCGGCGTGCGCCTGCGCAGGTTGAGCAAGCGCGCGACCGAGCCCGCGAGGGTCGCGACCGCGCGTCGAAACCCCGATGACACCGTCGCGGGCCTGGGTTTCGAGACGGTCGCAGAGCGACCTCCTCAACCAGCGGTTTCCACGCGACCTCCTCAACCAGCGGTTTCCACGCGACCTCCTCAACCGGCGGTTTCCACGCGACCTCCTCAACCGTCGGTGGCAACCGCTATCCGGTTGCCACCGACGCCCGCATGGGCGAGACTGAGCGACCCACAACCGCATAGCGCACGCTCTTCTGGACCCCGCCTCGACAGCGAAGCGGGGTTGGTTGGCGTGCGCCCGCACAGATCCGAGCCTCGAGGAGGAAACAGTGTTGCTGTACGTCGCCATCGCGACGCGATCCTTCCGCCGGTACTCCACGTACCGCGCCGCCACGCTCGCCGGCATCTTCACGAACTCGGTCTTCGGCGTGATCTTCTCCTACGCCTACCTCGCCCTGTGGGACCAGAACCCGCACGCCGGCGGGTACGACGCCACGGACGCGGTCACCTACGTCTGGCTCGGGCAGGCGCTGCTGATGACCGTGGCGCTGTGGGGCGGCGGCACCACCGACGACCTCGCCGAGCGGATCCGCACGGGCGACATCGCCATCGACCTCTACCGACCGGCCCCGCTGATCCCGTGGTACCTCGCCGGCGACCTCGGCCGCGCGGCGTACCACCTGATCACGCGCGGCGTCGGGCCCACCGTCATCGGGCTGCTGGTCTTCCACATCCGGATGCCGGCGACCGCCCTGGCCGCGGTCGGGTTCGCCGTCAGCCTGGTCCTGGCGGTCGTCGTGAGCTTCGCGCTGCGCTTCATGGTCGCGTCCACCGCGTTCTGGCTGCTCGACGCGAGCGGCGCGAAGTTCCTCAGTGGCGCCCTCGCCCTGTTCTTCAGCGGGATGACGCTCCCACTGGTCCTCTACCCGGGCTGGCTCGGCACGCTCGCCCGCGCCCTGCCCTGGTCGGCGTTCATCCAGGTGCCCAACGACATCTGGCTCGGCAAGTACGACGGGTGGTCGCTGCTGGGCGCGCTCGGCTTCCAGGTGCTGTGGGTCGTGCTCCTGCTCGGCGCGTGCGGCCTGGTGCTGCGCGCCGCGACCGCCAAGGTGGTGGTCCAGGGTGGCTGACACCGGCTCCGGCTGGGCCTTCTCGGTCCGCAGCTACGTCGACATCGCGGGGCTGTGGGTGCGGGCCTCGTGGTCCTACCCGCTCTCGTTCGCGCTGATGACGGTCAGCGGCTTCCTGATCACCGGCCTCGACTTCGTGGCGATCTGGATCATGTTCGCCCACCTCGAGGTGCTCGGCGGCTTCTCCCTCAAGGAGGTCGCCCTGCTCTACGGCGCGAGCGGGGTCGGCCTCCGCGTGGCGGACCTGCTCATCGGCAGCGTCGAGAGCATCGGCCAGCACGTGCGCACCGGCCGACTCGACCAGATGCTCACCAAGCCCGTGCCGCTGCTGATCCAGGTCTGCGCCGACAACTTCTCCCTGCGACGGCTGGGCCAGATCAGCCAGGCCGTGATCGTCTTCTCCGTGGCGTGCGTCTACGTCGAGTGGACGCCGACCCGGGCGCTCGTGGCGATCTCGATGGTGGCCAGCTCCGGGGTCATCTTCTTCGGGGCGTTCGTGGCGTTCTCGTGCGTCCAGTTCTGGACCGCCGACGCGAGCGAGTTCGCCAACGCCTTCACCTACGGCGGCAACACCCTGACGCAGTACCCCCTCTCCATCTACCCGGGCGAGCTGACCAAGGGCCTGACGTTCCTGCTGCCGATCGCCTTCGTGAACTGGTACCCCTGCCTCTACCTCCTCGGCCGTGACGACCCGTTCGGCCTGCCGCAGTGGCTGCAGTTCTGCTCCCCGGTCGCCGCCGTGCTCACCCTCACCGCCGCCCTGCTCATCTGGCGCACCGGCGTGCGCCACTACACGTCCACCGGGAGCTGAGATGGAATTCACCGGAAACCCACTGATCGAGGTGGACGGGCTAGAGCGCACGTTCGTGATCCGCAAGCGCGCGTCCGGGCTGCGTCGTACGACGACGATCAGGCGCGCCGTCCACGACCTGAGCTTCTCGGTCGAGGCCGGCGAGATGGTCGGCTACATCGGCCCCAACGGCGCCGGCAAGTCGACCACGATCAAGATGCTCACCGGCATCCTCGTGCCGACCTCGGGCCGGGTCCGAGTGGCCGGGCTCGACCCGAGCCGGCAGCGCACCGACCTCGCCCGCCGCATCGGCGTCGTCTTCGGCCAGCGCACCACGCTGTGGTGGGACCTGCCCCTGCGCGACTCGTTCGAGCTGCTGCAGAAGCTCTACCGGGTGCCCGACGACCGCTTCCGCCGCAATCTCGCCGAGTACGTCGAGCTGCTCGACCTCGGCGACCTGATGGACACCCCGGTGCGCCAGCTCAGCCTGGGGCAGCGGATGCGTGGCGACATCACCGCCGCCCTGCTGCACGAGCCCGAGATCCTCTACCTCGACGAGCCGACCATCGGGCTCGACGTGGTGAGCAAGGGCCGGCTGCGCGAGTTCCTGCGCGCGCTCAACACCGAGCGCGACACCACCCTGCTGCTGACCACGCACGACCTCGCCGACATCGAGGCCCTGTGCCGCCGGGTGATCGTCATCGACCACGGCACCACCGTCTTCGACGGCACCCTCGACCGTCTGCGCGACGGCGCCGGGGCCACCCGCACCCTGGTCGTCGACCTGGTCGACGAGGCGCCGCCGATCGACGTACCCGGCGCCGAGACCACCCGGGTCGAGGGGCCGCGCCAGTGGCTCAGCTTCCCGGCCGACGCCAGCGCCGCGCCGATCGTCGCGGCCGTCGCGGCGTCGTACGACGTCGCGGACCTGTCGATTCAGGAGCCGGCCATCGAGGACGTGATCCACCAGATCTACCAGCGGGGCGCCCCGCCCCTTTCTTGAACCGTTCCAGATACTGTGGGAGGGTGCAGGTGATGGCACCTCCCGGCGATCCGACGTCACTGCTGCGGCAGGCGGGCCTGCGTGTCACGCGCCCCCGCGTCGCCGTCCTGACGGCGCTCGAGCACCGGCCGCACGCGTCGTGCGACGAGGTGATCCGCGCCGTCCGGGCCGTCGGCACGCTGTCGACCCAGGCCGGGTACGACGTCCTCAACACGCTGGCCGACCGCGGCCTGGTCCGGCGGATCCAGCCGGCCGGCTCGGTGGCTCGCTACGAGCTGCGCATCGGCGACAACCATCACCACCTCGTGTGCCGCTCGTGCGGCAGCGTCACCGACGTCGACTGTGCCGTCGGCGAGACCCCCTGCCTGGTCCCAGGTGACGACGGGGGCTTCACCGTCGACGAGGCCGAGGTCACCTACTGGGGCATCTGCCCCTCGTGTTCCGCCATCCCCGGCACCACCGCCTGAGCCACCACCCGACGAAAGGACCCCGCATGTCCGAGCACAAGAACGCCGAGGTCGGCGAGATGAACACCTCTCCCTCCGAGAGCGGCGACAACTCCGACAGCGCCGGCTGCCCGGTCGCCCACGACCGTGCGCGGTACCCCGCCGAGGGCGGCGGCAACCAGGGCTGGTGGCCCCACCGCCTCAACCTGAAGATCCTGGCGAAGAACCCTGCGGTCACCGACCCGATGGGCGAGTCGTTCGACTACGCCGCGGAGTTCACCTCCCTCGACCTCACCGAGGTGAAGAGCGACATCGCTGCGCTGCTCACGACCTCGCAGGACTGGTGGCCGGCCGACTTCGGAAACTACGGCCCGTTCATGATCCGGATGGCCTGGCACAGCGCCGGCACCTACCGCATCCACGACGGCCGGGGTGGGGCCGGTGCCGGCCAGCAGCGCTTTGCACCCCTCAACTCCTGGCCCGACAACGGCAACCTCGACAAGGCCCGCCGCCTGCTGTGGCCGGTCAAGAGGAAGTACGGCAAGAAGCTGTCCTGGGCCGACCTGATCGTGCTCACCGGCAACGTGGCGCTGGAGTCGATGGGCTTGGAGACCTTCGGGTACGCCGGCGGCCGCGAGGACGTCTGGGAGCCCGACGAGGACGTCTACTGGGGTCCCGAGCAGACCTGGCTCGGCGACGAGCGCTACACCGGCGACCGCGACCTGGAGAACCCGTTGGCCGCCGTCCAGATGGGCCTGATCTACGTCAACCCGGAGGGCCCGAACGGCAACCCCGACCCCCTGGCCGCGGCCCGCGACATCCGCGAGACCTTCTTGCGGATGGCGATGAACGACGAGGAGACCATCGCGCTGATCGCCGGCGGCCACACGTTCGGCAAGACGCACGGCGCGGCCGACCCTGAGCAGTACGTCGGTCCCGAGCCCGAGGGCGCGCCGCTCGAGCAGCTGGGCCTGGGCTGGAAGAACGGCTTCGGCAGCGGCAAGGGCCGCGACGCCATCACCAGCGGCATCGAGGTCACCTGGACGGCCACGCCGACCCAGTGGGACAACAGCTTCTTCGACACTCTCTTCGGCCACGAGTGGGAGCTCACCCAGAGCCCGGCGGGTGCCAACCAGTGGCAGCCCAAGGACGGCGCCGCCGCCAACACGGTGCCCGACCCGGAGGACGGCTCGCTGAGCCGCCCACCGACGATGCTGACCACCGACCTGTCGCTGCGGCTCGACCCGATCTACGAGCCGATCTCGCGCCGCTTCCACGAGAACCCGGCCGAGTTCGCCGACGCGTTCGCCCGCGCGTGGTTCAAGCTGACCCACCGCGACATGGGACCGATCCAGCGCTACCTCGGCCCCGAGGTGCCCTCCGAGGAGCTGCTCTGGCAGGACCCGGTCCCGGAGGCGACCCACGATCTGGTCGGCGACGACGACATCGCGACCCTCAAGAGCCAGCTCCTCGACTCGGGCCTGAGCGTCGCCCAGCTCGTCACCACCGCATGGGCCTCGGCCTCGACGTTCCGCGGCAGCGACAAGCGCGGCGGCGCGAACGGCGCGCGGATCCGCCTCGAGCCGCAGAGCGGCTGGGAAGTCAACGACCCCGACGAGCTGGCGACGGTGCTGCGTACCCTGGAGGGGATCTCGGAGCAGTTCAACGGCTCCCGGAGCGGCGGCGCGCAGATCTCGCTCGCCGACCTGATCGTGCTCGGTGGGGGCGCGGCGATCGAAGCCGCGGCCAAGGCCGCTGGTCACGACGTCTCGGTCCCCTTCTCCCCCGGCCGCACGGACGCGTCTCAGGAGCAGACCGACGTGGAGTCCTTCTCGGCGCTCGAGCAGAGCGCCGACGGCTTCCGCAACTACCTCGGCAAGGGAAACCGGCTGCCGGGCGAGTATCTCCTGGTCGACAAGGCCAACCTGCTGAGCCTCAGCGCGCCCGAGATGACCGTGCTCGTCGGTGGCCTCCGGGTGCTCGGCGCCAACCATCAGGGCTCCTCGCTCGGCGTCCTCACCGCGAACCCGGGCACCCTGACGAACGACTTCTTCGTCAACCTGCTCGACCTCGGTACGACGTGGCAGCCGACGTCGGAGGACTCCACGTCGTTCGAGGCTCGCGACGCGGGCGGCAACATCACCTGGACCGGAAGCCGCGTGGATCTGGTCTTCGGCGCGAACTCCGAGCTCCGGGCAGTGGCCGAGGTCTACGCCAGCGACGACGCCCAGGAGAAGTTCGTCGCGGACTTCGTCGCCGCGTGGACCAAGGTGATGAACGCCGACCGCTTCGACCTCGCCTGACGAGTGCTGCTCGGCCCGGTTCCCCCGCAAGGGGGTGTCGGGCCGAGTCGCTCGGGGCTTGGCTTGAGTCGCCGCGCCGCGTGCGCGAAGGTGGAAGACGCCAACCCGAAGGAGTCACCATGCCTGACCTGCCCCAGCCCAACGACGGATCGTCGATCGCCACCGGTCCGTCCCCCGAGGCGCAACAGGGCTCCACGACCGAGACCGGCGCACCGGCGCCGAGCGACCGCAACAGTCTCACGGTCGGACCCGACGGTCCGATCCTGCTGCACGACACCCACTTCCTGAACCAGATGGCGCACTTCAACCGCGAGCGGATACCCGAGCGCAACGTGCACGCCAAGGGCTCCGGCGCCTTCGGTGAGTTCGTCGTCACCGAGGACGTCTCGGCGTACACGAAGGCGGCGGTCTTCGCCCCGGGCACCACGACCGAGATGCTCGCTCGCTTCTCCCAGGTGGCTGGAGAGCAGGGATCTCCCGACACCTGGCGCGACCCGCGTGGGTTCGCGCTGAAGTTCTACACCACCGAGGGCAACTACGACCTGGTCGGCAACAACACCCCGGTGTTCTTCGTCCGCGACACCATGAAGTTCCCCCACTTCATCCGTAGCCAGAAGCGCCGCGGCGGCTCGGGCCTGCGCGACAACAACATGCAGTGGGACTTCTGGAGCCTCAATCCGGAGTCGGCCCACCAGGTGACCTACCTGATGGGAGACCGCGGCATCCCGAAGACCTACCGTCACATGAACGGCTACGGCTCCCACACCTACCTGTGGATCAACGCTGCCGGCGAGAAGCACTGGGTGAAGTACCACTTCCACAGCGACCAGGGCGTCGAGGGGCTGACCGACGAGGCGGCCTCCAAGATCGCCGGTCAGGACGCCGACTTCCACCGTCGCGACCTCTACGACTCGATCGATCATGGCGACTTCCCGTCGTGGACGCTCTCGGTCCAGCTGATGCCCTACGAGGACGCGAAGTCCTACCACCTCAACCCGTTCGACCTGACCAAGATCTGGCCGCACGGCGACTACCCGCTGGTCGAGGTCGGCACGATGACGCTCAACCGCAACCCGGAGAACTTCTTCGCCGAGATCGAGCAGGCAGCGTTCGAGCCCAGCGCACTCGTGCCGGGCATCGGGTTCAGCCCCGACAAGATGCTCCTCGGCCGCGCGTTCGCCTACGCCGACACCCACCGCTACCGGCTCGGTGCCAACTACCACCAGCTGCCGGTCAACCAGCCGAAGAACGTCAAGGACCACAACACCTACAACCAGGACGGCGCGATGACCTACAGCCACCGAGGTGACGAGCCGGTCTACGCACCGAACTCCTTCGGCCGTGGGTACGCCGACAACGTCGGCGAGGTCGAGGAGAGCTGGGAGTCCGACGGCTCGATGGTGCGCCAGGCCTACACCCTGCGCGAGGACGACGACGACTTCGCCCAGGCCGGCACGCTGGTCCGCGACGTCTGGACCGACGAGATCCGCGATGCGTTCGTGAAGTCCGTGGCCGGCCACCTGCTCGGCGGCGTGACCGGCGACGTACTCGAGCGGGCCTTCGACTACTGGCGCAACGTCGACGCCGACTGCGCCAAGAAGATCGAGGAGATCGTCCGCGCCGGTGGTCCGAACCTGAACCCCGGCGGCCAGGCCGATGACGCCAAGGACGCGTCGGGTGACCACATCACGGAGACGGCTACCCGGGCCGGCACCTGACCCAGTACGACGGTTCGCGGGGCCGCTAGCCGCCGAGGGCGTCGAGGGCGGTCATGTCCTCGTCGCCGAGGCTGAACCCGGCCACGTCGGCGTTGGCGCGGATCCGGTCGGCGTTCACGGACTTCGGGATCACGACGATGCCGTGCTGCAGGTGCCAACGGATGATCACCTGGGCGGGCGTGCGGCCCGCGCGTTCGGCGATCTCGATGATCGTCGGGTGGTCCAGGGTGCCACCGCGCAGCGCGCTGTAGCCCTCGAGCACGATGCCGCGGTCGAGGTGCTCGGCCACCGTCGCGGCGTCGTACAACAGGGGGCTCCACTCGATCTGGTTCACCGCGGGCGTGACGCCGGTGGCCTTGGAGACGTCGTCGAGCTGGGCCGCGTCGAAGTTGCTCACGCCGATGTCCGTGGCCAGACCCGCCTCCTGAGCCTGGATGAACGCGCGCCACATGTCCACGTGTGTCGACCCCTCGCCCGGTGCGTGGACCAGCCAGAGGTCGACCCGGTCGACCTGCAGCAGGTCGAGGCTCTTGCGCAGGGTGTCGAGCTCGTGGCCGGCCAGGCTGGGAGGGCACTTGGTGGTGACGAAGACGTCGCCGCGGGGCACGCCACTTTCCGTCAGGGCACGTCCGACCTCACCCTCGTTGCCGTACGCCGTGGCGGTGTCGAGGTGGCGGTAGCCGCTCTCCAACGCGGTCGAGGTCGCTCGAGCTCCGTCGACACCCGTGATCTGCCAGGTGCCGAAGCCGAGCAGCGGCATCCGGCCGCCATGGGTGAGGGTGGCGGTGTCATCGGGAAGCTGAGGAGCGTCGTTGGTCATCCTTTGAGGCTAGCGGCCGGGCACGCGGGCCACGCCAACGCTATGTGCTACAAGATGCTACGCTCGCCCCATGCGGACGATCAGTCAGCGCGAGCTGCGCAACGACAACGCCGCCGTGGTCCGCGGCGTCGAGGACGGCGAGACCTACACGATCACGCGCCGTGGCGTTCCCGTGGCTCGACTCGTCCCCTTGACCGATGAGACAGACCTTCGCTGTGACCGTCCGGCAAGGCGTCGACCGGCGTACACGACCTGGCAGCGAGCCACGGCGTCGACGCCCACTGCCGACCTGCTCATGGGTCTGCGAGGAGACCGATGAGCCGGTGGTACCTCGACACCTCCGCCGCGCTGAAGCTCCTGCTCGAGGAGGACGAGTCGGACGCCCTCGCCCGGGCCATCGACGCAGCGGCACCGGATCTGGTCGCGTGTTGGCTGCTGGAGACGGAGCTGCGTCGTGCCGCGCAGCGCGAGAGCTCCCTCACCCAGGAGGACGTCTCCGACCTCCTCGACGGGATCGACGTGTACGACGTTCCCGCGTCGCTGTTCCGGGAGGCGGGACTGCTTCCCGGGAGCAACCTGCGGTCTCTCGACGCCCTGCACCTGGCGGCAGCCGTGCGGATCGGCGTCGACCACCTCGTCGGCTACGACACCCGGATGAACGCCTCGGCCCGGGCGCTCGGCGTGAGCGTGTTCGCTCCGGCATAGCCAATCAGGCCCGGACCGGGACAGCTCCGTCGCGCGGCAGCACGGGTACGTCGACACTCACCGTCTCGGGGTACTTCAGCCCGGTGCCGGTGTTGAGGACCACGACCCGCTCGTGCTCGCCGAGCCAGCCGCGCTCGCGCAGCTGGCGGGCGGCGGCCAGGCAGGCGGCTCCCTCGGGGCAGATCCAGGTGCCCTCGGCCGCGGCCAGGGTGGCGAGCTCCGTGAGGATCGCGTCGTCGCTGACTGCGATCGCCGTACCACCGGACTCGCGCACGGCCTGGAGCACGAGGAAGTCGCCGAGGGCCTTGGGCACGTTGATGCCGAACGCGAGCGTGTGGGTGCCCTCGACCAGCGCGCTCTCGTCGAGCCCGGCGTCGTACGCGTCGACGATCGGCCGGCAGCCCTCGGCCTGCACGGCGACCAGCCGCGGCAGCTTCTCGCCGATCCAGCCGAGCTCCTGCATCTCCCGCATCGCCTTGTGGATCCCGATCAGTCCGACCCCGCCGCCGGCCGGGTAGAGGATCACGTCGGGCACCTGCCAGCCGAGCTGCTCGGCGATCTCGTAGCCCATCGTCTTCTTGCCCTCGATGCGGTAGGGCTCCTTGAGCGTCGAGACCTCCTGGTAGCCCCTGCGCTCCTCGACGGCAGCCTTGACCAACGCGCCGGCGTGGTTGATCAGCCCGTCGACGAGGTAGAGCTCGGCTCCGGCCGCCACACACTCGCGGCGGGTGATCTCCGGAGCGTCGACCGGCATCACGATCAGGCTGCCCAGGCCGGCCCGGGCGGCGTACACCGACCAGGCGGCGCCGGCGTTGCCGTTGGTCGGCATCGCGATGGCCCGCACCCCGAGCTCGCGTGCCCGGGAGACGCCGACCGCTGCGCCGCGGGCCTTGAACGTCCCGGTGGGGATCAGCCCCTCGTCCTTCATCAGCAGACCGGGTACGCCGATCGCCGCGCCGTACGCCGGCAACGGGAGCAGGGGCGTCATCCCCTCCCCCAGTGTCGTGACGTGCGCCGGGTCCCGCACCGGCAGCACCTCGTGGTAGCGCCACAGGTCGTGGGGCCGCACGGCGATCTCCTCGGGCGTGACGCTGGCCCGCACCCGTTCGAGGTCGTAGCGCGCCAGCAGCGGCGCCCCGGCACTGCTCACGCCCTGCACCCGGTCGGCGTCGTACGCGTCGCCGGTGCGGGAGCACTCGAGGTGGGACAGGTTCGAGTACGACACGTGACCTCCTGGGCGGTGGGGGCTCCTCGAAGCTAACAGCGTCGAGCTATCCCACCACCTGCTCGATCGGCTGCTCGCCGTCGTTGAACGCCAGCATGAGTCGCGACGTCGAGTCCGGGTGGTCGACGACGGCGGCGATCACCTGCGCGACGTTCCCCCGCGAGACCCGCGACGCGGTCACGGCGTTACCGGTCTCGATCCGCCCGGTGGGTGCCTCGAGGGTCAGGCCGCTCGGCCGCAGGATGGTCCACGCCAGGTCGGAGGAGGCGAGGTGCTCGTCGGCCGCGGTCTTGGCGTCGGCGTACGCATGGAACGGGTCGTCCTCGGGTACGCCGTGGTCGGGCCCCGCACCGAAGTAGGAGACCATCACATAGCGCGGCACTCCCTCTCGTGCCGCC
Source organism: Nocardioides sp. (assembly GCA_050997635.1). GTDB lineage: Bacteria > Actinomycetota > Actinomycetes > Propionibacteriales > Nocardioidaceae > Nocardioides. Next base: position 15,658 of record JBPCQY010000098.1, on the reverse strand, counting down.
GTGTCCATCGACCGGATGGCCGCGTCGCGGTCGACGGCGTAGGTGCGCTCGGCGCTGCCACCTCCGGCTCCGGCCGACCAGACCACGACGTCGTACGACGCCAACAGCGTCGCGAGCTCGTCGGTCGAGAGCCGCTCGACGTCGGCCACGGAAGCTGTGGCACCCGTCGCCTCGACGTCGGCCACGTGGTCGGAGTTGCGGATCACGCCCACCACCTCGTGGCCGGCGTCGACAAGGAGGGCCAGGGCCAGCAACGCGACCTTGCCGTGGGCGCCGATCACGATGACTCGGGACATGGACTCACTCCTTCGTAGGGGTATGCCCACCATTCAAGCCGACGTGCTACCCGTGGCCTAGTCGGGTCGGACAGGCGCCAGGTCCGCGATGCGTGACTGTGGGCTGCCCTTGAGCGCGGGTGAGTTGACGGGATTCGACCACACCTGAGTCTCGAGGAACTTCTGGAAGCGTTGCGCAGCCTCGAGGGTGGCGAACTCGAGATCGATGAATACGTAGTGTGGATCGTCGACGGCTTGCATGATCTTTTCACGAAGTACGCCGCCTTCCTTGCGCCGCGCTGCGAATCGCCTGAAAGCGTCGTGCCAGGTGTCGAAGTCACTGATGGAATGCTCTATGCGCAGTGTGGCCATGGTCCCTCCGGGGTCTGCGTTTTGCTGGACTGTTCTCGACGCTAGGCCGGACCGAGGACGGCCACCATCCCAGCAATCTGGGGGTTCGCTGGCGGAGTTACGCTCGCAGCGTGACCGGTCGAGTACGGGCTGCACGCCTGACTGCAGCCGTGGAGCACATGCCTGCTACCGGCGTGGACGATCGTGACGAGCGCGCACGGGTGCTGGACCTCATCCAGGACTTCATCCCCTTTGATGCCTACGCGTTTCTGCTCACCGATCCCGCGACCAGTGTCGGCTGCTCGCCCGTGGCCGAGGTCCCGGACCTCGCCACCCTCCCGGACCTGATCCGCCTCAAGTACCTCACGTCCGTGAACAGGTGGACCGGACTGCCCGCGAGCGGATGTGCGGCCCTGGGGCAGGCCACCGGCGGGCGCCCCGAGAGAAGCCTGCTGTGGCGCGAGCACCTCTCCGGGCTCGGCATCGCCGATGTGGTCTCAGTCGTGTTCACAGACCGTTTCGGCTGGTGGGGGTTCCTGGATCTGTGGCGCCGCGAGAGCCGCTTCACCGACGACGAAGTAGCTGCCCTGGCCGACGTACGACCCGCGATCACCTCCAGACTGCGCCGCGTGCAGGCTGCCGGTTTCACGGCGGCTGAAGCCCCTCCGGACCACCGCGGTCCGGGCGCGCTCGTGCTCTCGCCCGGGCTGACCATCCGCGCCCAAACCGCCCAGACTGATGACTGGCTCACCGCACTCGTCCCTCCTCAGACCGGGCGAAGCCCCGTACCTGCAAGCGCGTACAACGTGGCCGCCCAGCTTCTCGCGACCGAAGCTGGCGTCGATGCCCATCCGGCGCAGGCGCGGGTCCACCTTCGCGGCGGCACGTGGCTGACCCTTCGGGCAGACCGTCTCGGGGGCGCCGAGCCGGTCGAGCAACGAGACATCGTAGTGACCATGGAGGCCAGCTCGCCGACGGAACGTCGTGACATCTTCTCCCGTAGCCATGGGCTGACGGGCCGCGAGGCCGAGGTACTCCGACACCTCGCCGACGGCTACGACACCCGCACCGTGGCGCGGTTGATGTCCATCAGCGAGCTCACCGTGCAGGATCACCTCAAGTCGGTGTTCACGAAGACCTTGTCGTCGAGTCGTCGCGAGCTGCTCGCCACATGTCTCGGTAGGTGAGGTCGGCCGGTGGGGTGATCCGCGAGGCCAAGCTGGGCATCGACCACCAGCACGACGACCACACGGCCGGCGAACCCCGTGCGCAGATCTGCCGGCACGAGGGGGTACCGAGGGCGCAGACGAGGCGGGTGAACGTGGTCCTGGGCGCCGGCGCAGAAAGAAACCGCGGACGAAGTTTCCGTGACACGCCGAGGGGGAGCCGCATTCTTCCGCGGTTTCTTCTGCGGGCAGCGAGACCACCTCGTGGGCATCGCGCGGTCGCAGCCGTAGTGACACGATGGCCAGATGGCCGATCGCGCACTGGGTTTCGGCTCCGTTGCGTCGGCGTACGAGACGTTCCGGCCCGGTTATCCCGAGGCGCTGGTCGACGAGGTGCTCGCGTATGCGGGTCGCCCGGTCCGCACCGCCCTCGAAATCGGGGCGGGCACCGGGAAGGCCACCCGGGTGTTCGCCGCTCGTGGGATCGCCGTGACCGCCACCGAGCCGGACCCGGCGATGCTGGACGAGCTGCGCAAGCACGTGCCCGAGTCGGTCGCCACGGTGCGCGCCGCCTTCGAGGACCTTCCGCTCACCACGGCGTACGACCTCGTCTTCGCGGCGGCATCCCTCCACTGGACCGAGCCCGAGCATCGCTGGTCGCGGGTGGCCGCGATGCTCGAGCCCCACGGGACCTTCGCCTCCTTCGGTGGCCAGCTGCACCTGGCAGACCGCGACGTCGAGGCGGCCGTGCGCGCCGCCAGGGCGGAGCTCGTCCCGGACGATGACGTGCCGTCCCCGACGGGACGCCCGCTGACAGCCCGATGCAGTGGCCCGGCACCGAGCTGAGGAAGTCCGACAGGTTCACCGACGTACGCCAGTCGACGATCGAGCGGCGGGCGACGCTCTCGGCCCACGAGTACGTCGGACACCTCTCGACGATCTCGGCCTACCTCGAGCTGCCCGGTGGGGTTCGCCGCGACGTGCTGGCCCGGATCCTGCAGGTGCTGCCCGAGCGTGTGAGCCTGGTCGCCGACCTCACGCTGCACCTGGCCAGGTTGGTCTGACCCACCGGGTCAGCCGAGCGGTGCACGGAGCGAGACCCGGATCGGGTGGCGCTCGCCTGCGACGTCGACCTCGAAGGTCGAGGCGTCCAGGTCGGCCTGCTGCACCGGACCTTCCGCCCGCAGCAGGGCCAGGCCGACGCAGGCGCCGACGCTCGCGCCGTACGCCGCGCTGGTCACCTGGCCGGCGGGTACGCCGTCGCGGAGGACGAGCTCGCCACCCCACAGCATCGGCTCGGGATCGTCGACGGCGAAGGAGACGAGCCGGCGGCGAGGGCCGCCCTGGCGCAGGTCCTCGCGGTGGGCGGCGAGGACCTCGCGGCCGAGGAAGTCCTGGTCCGCGTCGAGAGCGGTGGCGAAGACCAGGCCGGCCTCGACCGGGGTGAGGTCGGGGTTCAGGTCGCGCGGGAAGGCGCGGTAGCCCTTCTCCAGCCGCAGGGACTCGATCGCGTGGTAGCCCGCGTCGACCAGTCCGAGCTCCGATCCGGAGGAGTGCAGGGCGTCGTAGACAAGGAGCGCGTCGGCGACCGGGACCGTCAGCTCCCAGCCCAGCTCCCCGACATACGTCATCCGGGTGGCCCGCAGATCGACACCGGCGAGGACGATCGACCGGCTGGTGGCGAACGGGAACCCGTCCTCGGTCAGGTCGGCGTCGGTGAGCCCACTCAGCAGGTCGCGCGAGCGCGGGCCCATCACGCCGAGCACCGCGACGTCGTCGGTGACGTCGTCGATCGAGACGTTGCGCCCGGCGAGATGCCGGCCCAGCCAGTCCAGGTCACGGACGGTGGTGGCCGAGCTGCTGACCAGCAGGAACGACTCGTCGCCCGTACGGGTGACCGTCAGGTCGGCCTCGTAGGCGCCACGTGCGTTGAGCAGCGGCGTGTAGACGCACCGGCCGACGGGCACGTCGACGTCGGCGGCGCAGACCCACTGCAGCCCGGCGAGGGCATCGGGCCCGTGCACGGCGTACTTCGAGAACGACGTCTGGTCGAACGCGGCGACGGCCGAGCGGCAGGCGAGCTGCTCGGCGAGGCAGGCGTCGAGCCAGCCCGGCTTCGCCCAGGTGTAGGCGGTGTCTCCGGCCCCGAACACCAGCGGCCGCTCCCAGCCCATCTTGGTGCCGAACGTCGCGCCCGCGGCAGCCAGCCGGTCGTGCAGCGGCGAGAGGCGGACGCCGCGGCCGGTCTCGGGCTCGCGGCCTGGCCACGGGATGGCGTAGTGCAGCCCGAGCGTCTCGACGACCCGGCTGCGCAGCCACGCATGGTCGGCGGCGTACGGCGCGAACCGGCGTACGTCGACCGACACCAGGTCGCTGGTCGGCTCCCCCGCTACGACCCACTCGGCGAGCGCGCGACCGGCGCCGCCTGCCGACGCGATGCCGACCGAGTTGAAGCCGGCGCCGACGAAGAAGCCGCGCAGCTCGGGTGCCTCCCCCATCAGGAACTGGTTGTCGGGCGTGAAGCTCTCGGGCCCGTTGTAGAACTTCCGGATGCCGGTCGACTCGAGCGCCGGGACGCGCACCAGCGCCTGGTCCATCAGCACCGCGAAGTGGTCCCAGTCCTCGTCGAGCAGTTGGAACTCGAACGGGTGCGGGATCCGGTCGGGCGCCACCCACGGCTTCGCATCGGGCTCGAAGCCGCCGACGACCAGGCCCCCGACCTCCTCCTTGAAGTAGGTCCAGCCGTCCGGGTCGCGCATGATCGGCAGGTCGGGATGGGTGCCCTCGACGCCGTCGGTGACGACGTAGAAGTGCTCGGCCGAGTGCAGTGGCACGTTCACCCCGACCAGGTCGCCCAGCGCCTTGGCCCACTGGCCCGCACAGTTGACGACGACCTCCGCCTCCACGTCGCCCAGGTCGGTGCGTACGCCGGTCACGCGGGGCCCGCTCGGACCGTCGGCCGTGGTGAAGCCGGTGACCCGCACCCCTTCGACCACTCGCGCTCCCCCGTGACGGGCTCCGCGCGCGAGCGACTGGGTGAGATCGGTCGGGTTGACCTTGCCGTCGCCAGGCAGCCAGATCGCGCCGAGCAGGTCGTCGGTGCGCATCGGCGGCCACAGCTCGCCGGCTTCCTCGGCGCTCACCATCCGGCAGTCGAGGTCGTACGCCGCCGCGTTGGCCGCCGTACGCCGCAGCTGGACCAGCCGGTCCTCGGTGCGCGCGACGATCAGCCCACCCACGTTGCGGTAGCCGGTCGACAGGCCGGTCTCGGCCTCCAGCGACGCGTAGAGCTCGGCGGAGTACTGCACCAGCCGGGTGCCCGACTCGGTCGCGCGCAGCGGGCCTACCAGCCCCGCCGCGTGCCACGTCGTACCTCCCGAGAGGTGGCCCTGCTCGACGAGCAGCACGTCGGTCCAGCCCAGCTTGGTCAGGTGGTAGGCCGTCGAGCAGCCCACCACTCCCCCGCCGATGACCACGACCCGGGCGCGGGTGGGCAGGGATGGTGGCCCTGGTTTCGAGACAGGCGCTAGCGCGCCTTCCTCAACCAGCGGGGATTGCTCAGCCACCGGAGACCTCGGCGAGCAGGCGCGGGAGGTCGGCCGAGCCGAAGGTGCGGGCCGCCTTGTCGAAGCGGTGCATGCCCCAACCGTAGAAGTCGAAGTCGAGGTCGCTCGAGGCGGCCTGGATGAAGCCCCACAGCGACCAGCCGTACTCGCTGCACAGGGTCTGCAGCCGCACCCGCGCCAGCAGCCGCGGGTCGTCGCGGCCGGCATAGGCGGCGACCCAGGCGTTGGTCAGGTCGGCGTCGAAGCCGCACTCGGTCGCGGTGTTCCCGAGCTCGAACGCCGGGTCGTTGTTGCCCGAGTAGTCGTAGTCGATCAGCGAGACCCGCTCGCCGTCGTCGATGAAGTTGGCGGCCAGCAGGTCGTTGTTGCACGGCACCGTCGGGCCGGCGGTGGCGGTGAGCACCCGGCGTACGTCGTCCCAGGCGGCCGCGTGGTCGTCGTACGACGACGGCAGGCGGAAGCCTTGCTCGTCCACGATCGACCGATAGCGCGACTGCCGGGCGAACATGTCGAAGTCGTTGACGAACCGCGGCCCCGCATGCAGCCGGCGTACGGCGTCGGCGGCGCGGGTGAGCACCTCGGCATCCGCGAAGTCCGCGTCACCGAGAGTGCGACCGGGAAGGAACTCCAGCACGGTCATCCCGAGGTCAGGGCGGTGCTCCAGGACGGCCGCGCCCACCCGGGCATCGGCGGCGACGACGGTGTTCGCATGCTCGGCGTCCCGGTCGATGGCCAGCAGCCCGGAGTCGCTGCGCACGCAGCGGACGACGACCTGACGATCCTCCAGCGTCACCAGGAGGTTGAGGTTGGTCAGGCCTCCCGGCAGCTCCTCGACCTCGCGCGAGCGACCCCGCAGGACATCGAGCCGGTCCAGCGCGGACTCCACCGCCGCGTCGGTCACCAGCCGGTCAGCCCTCGAACGCGTCGACCACGGCGTCGTCGATCGTGTTCTTGGGTCCGGTGAACCACTTCTTGGCCGAGAGGTTCCACCAGATCGTCAAGATGATCAACGTGCCGATGGTCAGCACGGGTGCGTAGTTGACGCTGCTCCAGGCGAAGTCCTTGTTGCCGGGCACCCCGGCCGGCGTGAACGGCAGGATGAAGTAGACACTGATGATGGCGATCTCGAGGACGGCGATCGGGTTCATCCACTTGTACTTCGCGCCGTTGGTCCAGGCACCGGCCTCGAAGTCGTCGCCCTGGCGCCAGCGCAGGAAGATCGGGATCAGGAACGCCAGGTAGAGGCCGATCACGGCCACCGACACCACCGCGAAGAACGCGACCGGGGTGCCGCCCACGCTCTTCAGGGCGGGCAGGGTGATGATCACGCCGATGATGGCGCCGAAGATGACCGCGTTGACTGGGATCCTCGTCCTCGGGTTGACCTTCGACAGCCGCTTCGAGCCCGGGATGGCGCCGTCGCGACTGAACGCGAAGGTCATCCGTGAGGTGCTGGTGAGGCAGGCCGTCGTGCAGAACAGCTGGCCGGCCGTCGAGATCAGCAGGATGAGGAAGTGCCAGCCCTCTGGCAGCGCCTGGCCGAAGATCACGTCCACCGAGCCGAAGCCGTCGCTGACACCCTTGGGGTCCTGCACCGCGAAGACGAACGCCAGCAGCAGCACGTAGCCGCCGACGGCGGAGTAGAAGATCGAGCGCCAGATGCCCTTGGCGGCGCCCACCGCGGCGCCCTGGGTCTCCTCCGAGAGGTGAGCGGAGGCGTCGAAGCCGGTGATCGTGTACTGGGTGAGCAGGAAGCCCAGGGGAAGCACGAGGAACCAGTAGAACCCGCTGCTGAAGCCGGAGTTGTTGATCCGTTCGGTGAAGACGAACGACGCGCTCTGGTGGTGGTTGGGGACGATGATCAGCACCAGGATCACGATCGCCGCGCCGGCGACGTGCCACCAGACCGAGATGTTGTTGACGATCGCGAGCAGGTGGCCGCTGAAGATGTTGGCGAGTGCGGCCAGGATCATGATCACGATGAACCAGATGAACACGCGAGTCAGCGAGTAGGAGTCGGCATACCCACTGCTGATGGTGCTCAGGGTGAGGTCGAGGAAGGTGGCCGCACCGTACGCGACCGATGCGGTGACCGCGAGGAGCCCGATCAGGTTGAGCCAGCCGGTGAAGAAGCCGGCCGCCGGCCCACCCATCTTGGAGGCCCACCAGTAGATGCCCCCGGAGGTGGGGTACGCCGAGACCAGCTCGCTCAACGTGAAGCCGATGATCAGGATGAAGGCGGAGATGATCGGCCAGCCCCACGAGATGGCGACCGGCCCGCCGTTGTTCCAGGCCTGGCCGAAGGTCGTGAAGCAGCCTGCCAGGATCGAGATGATCGAGAACGAGATGGCGAAGTTGGAGAAGCTCGACCACGAGCGCCCGAGCTCTTGCTTGTAGCCAAGTTTGGCGAGATGTTGTTCGTCGTCCGAGAGGTCAGCAGGGGCGGGTGCGTTTGATTCCGGCATCGGACGTCCTTAGCGATTGCGGATCCAGTTCATCGGAGGCTAGACCAGCAGCGATTCCGTAGTCCAGAGCCAGCCCGTATTTCGGTATGAACCCAGACCATTGACAGTTTCCGTCCGAGTGCCAGACTGACCACCGTGACGGCCCAGCCACTCCCCCACCTCGCCGAGGCGGTGCTCCGCGCGGTGCGCGGTCATCACGCGTTCGAGGCGTGCGTCGAGCAGCTGGCCACCGCGATCCGGCTCGGGGTCTACCCGTTGGGCAGCACGCTGCCGGCCGAACGCGAGCTGGCCGAGCGGATGGCCGTCTCGAGAGCGACCGTGCGCGAGGCGATCGTCGCGCTGCGGTCGGCGGATCTGGTCGAGACCCGACGTGGTCGGGGCGGCGGGACGGTGGTCACGATGAAGCCTCGTACGCCGTCCGCGCGCGCAGCGGCGCGCACCACGCCCGAGAAGCGTGCGGACTGGCTCGATGCGCTGGACTTTCGCCGCCTGGTCGAGCCGGGGGCCGCGGCGCTGGCGGCCACGGCCGATCTGTCCGACGAGGCGCGCGCTCGGCTCGACACCGCGCTCGCCGCCGTCGCAGGCGCCAGCAGCCGCGGCCGGCACCGTCAGGCGGACTCCCGCTTCCACCTCACGGTGGCCTCCTTGTCCGGGTCCCCACGAGCGGTCGAGGCGGTCACGTCGGTGCAGGCCAGCCTGCACGAGATGCTCAGCGCGATTCCGGTGCTGCAGACCAACATCGCCCACTCCGACCGGCAGCACGCCGCGCTGGTGCGCGCCGTACTGTCCGGGCAACCCGCACGCGCCCACCAGATCATGGAAGAACACTGCGACGACACGGCCGCGCTGCTTCGTGGCCTGCTCGCCTAGTGCCCAGAGGAGAAATCAGATGCCTCCCAACGACCGCTTCCTGAGCCTCGGCGACCTGCGCGGCCGCATCGACAGCGGCGAGATCGACACCGTCGTGCTCGCCTTCACCGACATGCAGGGGCGCCTCCAGGGCAAGCGCCTGCACGCGCGCTACTTCCTCGACGTCGCGCTCAAGGGCGGCACGGAGGGCTGCAACTACCTGCTGGCCGTCGACATCGACATGAACACCGTCGGCGGCTACTCCATCTCCTCCTGGGAGAAGGGGTACGGCGACATGGAGTTCGTGCCCGATTACGACACCATCCGGCTGCTCCCCCACCTGCCCGGCAGCGTGCTGGTGCAGTGCGACCTGGTCTGGCTCGACCATGCGGCCGTCACCCAGTCGCCGCGCACCATCCTCAAGACCCAGCTCGACCGCGTCGCCGAGCGCGGGATGGTCGCGCTGGCCGGCACCGAGCTGGAGTTCATCGCGTTCGACACGACCTACGAGCGGGCGCACGACCTGCGCTGGCGCGACCTCACGCCGGTCAACCAGTACAACGTCGACTACTCCATCCTCGGCACCACCCGCGCGGAGCCGCTGCTGCGCGACCTGCGCAACACCATGTACGCCGCGGGTCTCGACGTCGAGGCCGCCAAGGGCGAGTGCAACTTCGGCCAGCACGAGATCGGCTTCCTGTACGCCGATGCGCTGGTCTCCGCCGACAACCACAGCGTGTACAAGACGGTGTCCAAGGAGATCGCGGCCCAGCACGGCCAGTCACTGACGTTCATGGCCAAGTACGACCAGCGCGAGGGCAACTCGTGCCATATCCACCTGTCCCTGCGTGGCGCCGACGGCGACGTCGTGTTCTGGAAGGAAGGCGAGCGCTCCCCGATGTACGACCAGTTCATCGCCGGCGTGCTCGCCACGATGGCCGACTTCACGCTTCTCTACGCCCCGAACGTCAACTCCTACAAGCGATTTGCCGCCGGGTCGTTCGCCCCGACCGCGATCGCCTGGGGGCTCGACAACCGCACCTGCGCCGTACGCCTGGTCGGCCACGGGCCCAGTGCCCGGATGGAGAACCGGCTCCCCGGCGGCGACGTGAACCCCTACCTGGCGCTCGCCGCCATGCTCGCCGGTGGTCTGCACGGCCTCGAGCAGGAGCTCGAGCTCGAGGATGAGCTGGTTGGCAATGCCTACGACTCGGACAAGGCGCAGGTGCCGCACACGCTGCGCGCGGCCCGGGATGCCTTCCAGGGCTCGGCGATCGCCCGCGCCTGCTTGGGCGATGACGTCGTCGAGCACTACACCAACATGGCCGACGTCGAGCTGACCGCCTTCGAGGCGGCGGTGACCGACTGGGAGCTCGCGCGCGGCTTCGAGAGGATGTAATGGCACCCCACGAGGTTCTTCTCCTCCTCCGCTGCGCTCCCCCGTCGAACAACGCCGCGGGGGCCCCGCAGGTCTCGGGGTGGATGTCATGACCACCCTGGTCAACCCGGTGACCGCGGAAGCGTTCACGGAGGTCCCGTCCGCCACCGAGGCCGACGCGGACGCGGCGATCGAGCGGGCCCACGAGGCCTTCCTGACCTGGCGCGCCGTGGCTCCCGGCGAGCGGGCGGGGCTGCTCCGTGCGTTCGCGACGATCGTCGAGGAACGCAACGAGGAGCTGGCCCGGCTCGAGGTCACCAACGCCGGCCACACCATCGGCAACGCCCGGTGGGAGGCGGGCAACGTCCGCGACTGCCTCAACTACTACTCCGCGACTCCCGAGCGGCTGTTCGGCAAGCAGATCCCGGTGCCGGACGGCATCGACGTCACCTTCCACGAACCGCTCGGTGTCGTAGGCGTGATCGTGCCCTGGAACTTCCCGATGCCCATCGCCGGCTGGGGATTCGCCCCCGCCCTCGCCGCCGGCAACGCCGTCGTGCTCAAGCCCGCCGAGCTCACCCCGCTGACGGCGCTGCGGCTGGGTGAGCTCGCCGTCGAGGCTGGCTTGCCGCCGGGCGTGCTCACGGTCATCCCGGGCCGGGGAGCGGTCGTCGGGCAGCGGTTCGTCACGCACCCGCTGGTGCGCAAGGTCTGCTTCACCGGCTCCACCACCGTCGGCAAGCAGATCATGGCCGGCTGCGCCGACCAGGTGAAGCGGGTGACGCTCGAGCTCGGCGGCAAGAGCGCCAACATCGTCTTCGCCGACACCGACGTGGCGGCGGCCGCGGCCAGCGCGCCGTACGCGGTGTTCGACAACGCCGGCCAGGATTGCTGCGCCCGCTCGCGGATCCTCGTGGAGCGATCGGCGTACGACGAGTTCGTCGGCCGCCTCGAGACTGCCGTGCACGCGTTCAAGGTCAAGGAACCCGGTGACGACGACAGCGAGATGGGACCGATGGTCTCGTCGGGTCAGCGCGACTCGGTCCGTCGCTATCTCGACGGCGCCACCGTGGCCTTCGCGGGCTCGGCCCCCGACGGGCCCGGCTGGTGGCTGCCACCGACGGTCGTCGAGTCCCGCGACCCGGCCGAGGCGATCTGGCGCGAGGAGGTCTTCGGTCCGGTCGTCGCGGTGATGGCGTTCGACGACGAGGAGCACGCGGTCGCCCTCGCCAACGACAGTGACTACGGCCTGTCCGGGTCGATCTTCACCTCGGACCTCGGCCGGGGGCTGCGGGTCGCGCGCGCCGTCGAGGCCGGAAACCTCAGCGTCAACTCGCACTCCAGCGTCCGATACTGGACGCCGTTCGGCGGCTACAAGCAGTCCGGCCTCGGCCGCGAGCTGGGGCCGGACGCGCCGTACGCGTTCACCGAGGAGAAGAACGTGTTCGTCGCGCACTGACATCCGGTGGTCCAGCGAAGTCGAGACCACCACGACGTAGAGGAGCTCAGATGACGGGACGCATCGACGGCAAGGTGGCCGTGGTGACCGGAGGATGCTCGGGCATCGGCCAGGCGACGGTCCGCCGCTTCGTCGAGGAGGGGGCCAAGGTCGTCATCGGCGACATCGACGACCACACGGGCATCGGGCTCGTGGGCGACCTCGGTGGCATCACCCGGGCGACGTACGTCCACGTGGACGTGACCGACAAGGAGCAGGTGGACGCGCTCTTCCGGACCGCCAGGGACACCTACGGCTCGGTCGACATCGCGTTCAACAACGCCGGTATCAGCCCGCCCGAGGACGACTCGATCCTCGACACCGACCTCGACACCTGGCGCCGGGTGCAGGAGGTCAACCTGACCAGCGTCTACCTGTGCTGCAAGGCGGCGCTGCCCCACATGCTGGAGCAGACGTCCGGCTCGATCATCAACACCGCCTCGTTCGTCGCGGTGATGGGCGCGGCCACCTCGCAGATCTCCTACTCCGCGTCGAAGGGCGGCGTGCTGTCGATGAGCCGCGAGCTCGGCGTGCAGTTCGCCCGCCAGGGCGTCCGCGTCAACGCGCTGTGTCCCGGGCCGGTGAACACGCCGCTGCTCAAGGAGCTGTTCGCCAAGGACGCCGAACGGGCCGCACGCCGGCTCGTGCACGTGCCGATGGGCCGGTTCGCCGAGCCCGAGGAGATGGCGAACGCCGTGCTCTTCCTGGCCTCGGACGAGTCGTCGTTCGTCACGGCCAGCACCTTCCTCGTCGACGGCGGGATCTCCGGGGCCTATGTCACCCCGCTCTGAGCTGCCGGTCGTCGGCATCACGACCTACCGCGAGCCCGCACGCTGGGGCGTGTGGACCTCGGTGGCCGACGTGCTCCATGCGCAGTACGCCGACGCAGTGCTGGCCGCGGGCGGCGTACCCGTGCTGCTGCCGCCGGCCTCCGGCTCCGACCTCGTCGCCCAGGCCGTCGTCGACCGACTCGACGCGTTGGTGGTCAGCGGCGGGGCCGATGTTGCCCCCGAGAGGTACGGGGCCCAGCCACACGCGCGTACCACGAGCTGGCGCGAGGACCGCGACGCCTGGGAGGGCGCGCTGCTCCGCGCTGCCGATGGCATCGGCCTGCCCACGCTGGGCGTGTGCCGCGGGATGCAGCTGATGGCGGCCGCGGCGGGTGGCTCGCTGCACCAGCACACGCCCGAGGTCGTCGGCCACCAGGGCCACGACCCCGGCGGCGACACGTTCGGTACGACGAGCGTCGCGGCCGCCGAAGGCTCCCGCATCGCGGCCTTGGTCGGCAACCGCGTCGAGGTCGGCTGCCACCACCACCAGAGCGTCCAGACGCATCCCGGCTTCATCGCGACCGCCTGGGCCGACGACGGGTCGCTCGAGGCGATGGAGCGTCCGGGCACGCGGTTCTGCCTGGCAGTGCAGTGGCATCCCGAGGTGGGCGACGACGCGCGGCTGTTCGAGGGACTCGTGGCCGCTGGGGTTGAGAGGATGCGCGGATGAGCCCCCGCTTCCCTCGCGACGTCCTCGGCGCGCCGTACACCGCAGAGACGATCGACCTTGCGCCCGACGACGAGGGGCCCGTGACCACGACTCTGGTGCGGCGCAGGCTGGGGCGCCGGACGAAGAAGGCGGTGCTGTACGTGCACGGCTTCGCCGACTACTTCTTCCAGACGGAGTACGCCGACTGGTGGGTCGAGCGCGGCTACGACTTCTACGCCCTCGACCTGCGCCGCTACGGCCGCTCGCTGCTCCCCCACCAGACGCCCAACTACACCGGCGACCTGCACGAGTACTTCGACGACCTCGACGCCGCCTGGGGACGCATCACCGACCGCGACAGGCACGACCACGTGGTGCTGACCGCGCACTCGACCGGCGGGCTGATCACCTCGCTGTGGGCCGACGAGGGTCTCGACGGGCTCTCGGCCATGGTGCTCAACGCTCCCTGGCTCGACCAGCCCGGCTCGGCCCTGCTCCGCACCGCCGGCACGACCGCGGTCAAGCGGATCGCCGGCTTCCAGCCCAAGCTGATGATCCCGCGCACCGTCAACGGCTTCTACACCCGCAGCCTGCACAGCGGCTTCGACGGCGAGTTCGACTTCGACCTCGACTGGAAGCCGATCGGCTCGTGGCCCCTGTACGCCGGCTGGCTGGCCGCGATCCGCGACGGCCACGCGGCCGTGCACGCCGGCCTCGACATCGCCGCGCCGGTCCTGGTGCTCTCGTCGAGCGCCTCGGCCCTGCCGTCCGAGATGGGACCCGACGTCCACACCCACGACATCGTGCTCGACGTCGAGCAGATCCGGCGCTGGTCGCCCGCCCTCGGCCACCACGTGACCTACGTCGCCATCCCCGACGCCCGCCACGACGTGTTCCTGTCGCTGGCCGATCCCCGCGCGCTCGCGTACGACGTCCTCGACCGCTGGCGGCTGGCCTTCGTCGACTGAGCCCCTTCTGGATAGTCCGCATCAATCGGCACCTCCGGTACGGCGTGTCGAGGTGCCGATTGATGCGGACTATCGCAACAGGAAGGCCAGCAGTGCCACGACTCCGACCACCACGATGAAGGCCCGGAGCACCAGGGGCGGCAGGCGGCGGCCGAGGGTGGCGCCGAGCTGGCCTCCGATCACGGAGCCGACGGCGATCAGGACGACGACGTGCCAGTCGACGTCGGCCACGAACGCGAAGATGAGCCCGGCGACCCCGTTGACGATCGCGGCCAACACGTTCTTGACGGCGTTGAGCCGCTGCAGGGTCTCGGGGATGCCGATCCCGAGGATGGCCATCAGGAGCACGCCCTGGGCGGCGCCGAAGTAGCCGCCGTACACCCCCGCGACGAGGACGGCCGGCCATACCCACCACACGCCGTGGTCGGCGACGTCGTCGTGCCGCCCACCCACCCACGCCGAGATGCGCGGCTGGAGGAGCACCAGCACCAGTCCGAGCAGGATCAGGGCCGGAACGATCGCGTTGAAGGCGCCCGCCGGCAGCCTCAGCAGCAGCAGCGCGCCGAGCAGGCCGCCGATCAGAGAGGCGACTCCGAGCCGCACGCAGCGCGTGCGCTGGCCCGCCAGCTCGCGCCGATAGCCCACGGCGCCCGAGACCGAACCCGGCACGAGGCCGACGGTGTTGGAGACATTGGCCGTCACCGGCGGGACACCGAACGCCAGCAGGGTCGGGAACGTGATCAACGTCCCCGACCCCACCACGGAGTTGATGGCGCCGGCGGCCAGCCCGGCCAGGAGCACGGCCAGGCTCTGCAACAGGGTCACGTGGCGGGCGTGTCACCCGCGGTCGGGTCGGTGTCCGCCTCGACGGGGGGCGGGGGCAGCGGCTCCGCGGCGGGCGGGGGCAGCGGCTCGGTCGACCGGCCCGGGTTGGCGGCGTGCTCGGCCGCGGCGATGGCGTCCTCGACGGCCTTCTGCGCGCTCGACAGCGCCGCGTCGCCCAAGCCGCCGGCCGGCACCTGCGGCTCGCTCGAGCCCATATCGACCCGCGTACGCGGCCCGTCGACATTCTGCGGGATGCCGGCGACCTGGTGGATCGAGGAACCGAGCCCCTCGAGCGCCTTGGTGATCTCGGAGGGGATGACCCACACCTTGTTGGCGTCGCCCTCGGCGATCTTGGGCATCATCTGGAGATACTGGTAGGCCAACAGCGACTGGTCGGGCCGACCGTCGTGGATCGCCTGGAAGACCGTCTGGATGGCCTGCCCCTCACCCTGGGCCCGCAGGATCGAGGACTCGCGGTCGGCCTGCGCGCGCAGGATCTGCGACTCGCGGGCACCCTCGGCGTTCAGGATGGACGACTGCTTGGAGCCCTCCGCGGTCAGGATCGAGGCCTGGCGCTGACCCTCGGCGGTCAGGATGACCGCCCGCTTCTCACGGTCGGCGCGCATCTGCTTCTCCATCGAGTCCTTGATCGACGGCGGCGGGTCGATGCCCTTGAGCTCGACGCGGTTGACCCGGATACCCCACTTGCCGGTGGCCTCGTCGAGCACGCCGCGCAGGCCGGAGTTGATCTGGTCGCGGCTGGTCAGCGTCCCCTCGAGGTCCATGCCACCGACGATGTTGCGCAGGGTCGTCATGGTCAGCTGCTCGATCGCCTGGA
>JBPCQY010000235.1:0-14423 GCA_050997635.1 Nocardioides sp. | reverse complement strand
CCCCCGGCGAAGACGTACACGCCGGCAGCCTTCATCTCGGCCACAACCGCCCTTGCGAGCGGTCCGCGCCCGCGGAACCACTCCTCGGTGTGGTCGCCCACCCACTGTTGGTTGAAGTAGATGAGGTACTCGGTCATGACCGCTCCTTCTCCTCTGGCGGACCCAGTGATCCGCGTTCACCTACCCCACGAACGGGGACAGGCGAATCCGACACGTCTGTCCCGGAAACTTAAACCACCGGAGTTGGCTGGCAGCGGAGAGCACTCGCACGCACATCGGCCATCACCGAGCGGTACGCGGCAGTCCGGATGGCAGCAGCGCATGCTGTCTGTGGCCGTTTCGGACCCCCGGCCTCGCCTCAGTGTCGGCGAACAACAAGATCCGCGGCCGCCCGCCCTTCGTGGAAGTAGTCGATCTCCCACCGTGCTGGCGTAGTTGGACGGCAATCGCAGCACCAGTCCGGAGCCACGCCTCCGCTGTGGCCACGTTTGCGAAACCGGAAGCCAAGGGAAGCGGGTAGCAAACGCGAGCAGCGGGCCTCCGAGCGTTGCGGGACTAGCGAACGCGTCTCTGCGTCGGGGGCACGAGATGAGGTCTCTCGCCGCCCCACAACTCGACGACGCTGCCGGATCGGGTGTCGTCACGGACGAGGTCAAGAACAGCGTCGACCACATCCTCGGGTGGGATCAGGCGTGGGGTGTCTGAGCGTTCCTCTGCGGGCATCGCTGCGAGTTGCTCGTGAGCGCGATCCAGTCCGATCCAGTCCGGAACAACGCATGCTGATCTGACGCCGTGGGTGACGTGCAGCCCTGCGAGGCATGCCGTCAGCCGGATCAGGCCGGCTTTGGCGGCGCCGTACTCCGGTGAGCCATAGGCGGCGTATCCGATGCCGCCGCTGGAGGCGATGTTGATCACGACTCCACCGCCGGTGCGCCGCATCGGCTCGAGGCAGAGCTGGGTCAGCAGCATCGGTGCGCGCAGATTAAGGTCCAGGACCGCCTCCCATTCGGCGCGAGGCGAAAGCGGGAACTGGTGGTCTCCGGTGCCCCAGCCGCCGGCGTTGTTCACGAGGATGTGGGGGCCGCCGAGCTGCTCAGCCTTGGCCACGAGCGCCTCGACCTGTTGATCGTTGCACAGGTCGACCGGCACGGGGCACGCGTACCGGCCCTCGGCGCGCACCAGAGCGGCCACGGTTTCCGCTGCGCGAGTATCGATGTCAGCGATCAGGACGTGCGCTCCGGCACGAGCGAATCCCTTCGCCAACTCGCGGCCAAGGCCTGCACCCGCGCCCGTGATCAGGGCGATCTTCTCGTCGATCTTCATCGCAACGCCTCGCTAACCCTTACCCCGCCTCCGTCCGGCCCTGAACATACGGCCGATCACCGACAGACCGATCCTTTGAGGACCTGCTCGTGGACGTCCGGCGTCGCGAGCCGCGGGAATGGCTACTTCCCGCTCGCCGATCCGCTACCGGGGTCGCTTGAGCCGTCGGGGCCTCGGGAGAGGGGGAGTGCAAGGCGGACCTCGCAGCGGAGATCGGGGATTCGGGCCAGGCGTGCATCAGCGGTGACCAGTGCGCAGTCGAAGGTTTCGGCGACGGCAAGGTAGGCGGCGTCGTAACCCGAGACGTTGCTTCGCAACTCCCACATCCGGTTCAGCAGAGGTGCTGCACCGACCAGGTCGATAGTGGTGCTCACCATCGCCGACAGAGCGTCCTCGGCACGCGTCTGGCTGATCTTCTGGCCGAGCCACCGCCCGCGGATGGCGGAGAACACCTCCACGACGATGTGTGCAGGAGCAGCCCAGTGCGCATCGCGGGCGAGCTCGGCTCTCGAGCTAGCGCCGACCGATCCATCGTCGGTCAAGGCGTTGGTCAGCACCGAGGCGTCGACCACGATCACCCGGCATCGCTATCGGCATCGCTGAGCAGGGCCTCTCGCTCGGCTCGGGCCTGGTCGAGCGCTTCGGTCACCTCCGCGGTCGAAAGCTGCGAACCGTCGTAGCGAGCACCGAAGCGTTCCAGGACAGTCAGGTTGGTCGATCGACGAGCCTCGTCGGTGACCAACGTCAAGAGAAATGACTGCAGAGACTGTCCGCGGGCTGCTGCTCGCTCGGCCAGTGTGTGTCGGATGTCTTCGGGAACGTCGCGGATCTGGAGCGCCACCATGCATGCAATTTACATGCGCGGTGGCCGGTCGAGCAAGGGACTGGTCCCTGGCTTGCCAGGAGGGGCTCACTGGTGAGGGCGCGCGTAGTGCGCTTCCGGTGACCATCGCGCGTCCGCGGCGGACCGGCCCACCTGAGGGGGTGCGCCATGGCGGCGCTTCTCAGCGGACATGCACAATGTTCAACCGGCCAGCAGGACCTCACCGTCCAGCGCGACGGGCTGCTCGCGATGGGCGTTGACCCTGCCAGGATCTATGTCGACCATGGGCTGACCGGCACCAACCGGGACCGGCCCGGGCTTCGCGAGGCGTTAGCGGCCTGTCGCGAGGGCGGCACCCTGGTGGTGACCGAGCTGGACCGACTTGCATGGTCGTTGCCGGACGCACGGCGAGTTTCCGTCCCGAGATGGAGATCGGCGGGCGAACAACACGTGTGCTGGTCGAGCAGACGGCGGCCGTCGACCCCGCCCTTCTCGGCGCGAGCATGGGCAACATCGGCTTCGACGAGCTACGACACCTCGACGCTGCTCCGCGACTCGTTCTCGACCTGTAGATCGCTGTCGGCTTTGTCCGACCGACCCATTCCTCCTGCGGGGTACTGATTGGTCGCGGTCGTTCGGGATCGCCTCGCGGAGTTCTCGAGGTGGAACGGTCTTACGAGCGGTCCAGTCGCGCTGTCAGGCTCGATTCACCACGGTCAACAAGATGACGGCATCCTCGACGGCCAGCAGCGAGTGGGTTGCGTCGGGGACCTCGATGAGATGCCCGGACGCACCTTCCCAGCTCGTGCCTCCTGCTTCGAGCCTGACGCGACCATGAAGCACGTGCACGGTGGCGTCGCCGGGGTTGGAGTGTTCATCGAGCTTCCTCCCGGCTCTCAGAGCGATCATCGTTTGACGCAACGCGTGTTCATGACCGCCGAAGACAGTGCGGGCGCTCCTGCCGCTCGTCGCAGCTGTCGCAAGCTCGAGTTGCTCCCGCGCCAGGGCGGTGAGCGAAGTATTGGACATGGGTTCCTCCTGGTCAGATGGATTGGCGGTAGCCGAAGAACTCGTGGTCCTGGTTGTAGCCGCCGTAGCCGCCGCCGATCTCGGAGAAGTCCGCGACGAACTCGACGCCTTTGATCCACTTGACCTGTTTGAAGCCTAGTTGGACCTCGTTACGCAACCGTAGTGGGGCGCCGTGTCCGAAGGAGAGCGGCTCGTCGTTCATGTCGTAGGCGAGCATGGTCAGGTGGTTGCCCATCTGCTCGATGGGGTGGGCGTCGTAGTAGATGCCGCCGTCCGGGCCGTCGCCGAGGGAGTAGAAGACCACCCACTTGGCCTCAGGACGGGGTTCGACCAGCTCGATGATGGTCTGCATCGACACCCCGCCCCACTTGGCGATGCCCGACCAGCCCTGGATGCAGAAGTGCTGGGTGATCTGCTCATGATGCGGCAGTGCGCGCAACTCGGTGAGGTCGAGAGTCACGGGTTGTTCGACCAGACCGTTGATCAGAAGCCGGTAGCCGATGAAGCCGCCGTCCTGCAGGGCGGCGTACTCCGGTGAGTCGGGGTACTGGCCGTTGTGCCAGAAGTACGGCGAGATGTCCTCCTCGGTGTACTCGCCGGCGGTGGCGTCGACGTGCTCGAACAGTCGCTGTGCGGGGCCGATCAGGGCGAACCCGACCCGTTGCACCACCCGTGGGTGGCGCAAGGTGAACGGGGTGGCCGCGACCCAAGCAACGACCACGAGCACGATCGTGGCGGCGAACACCGCGAAACCCACCCAGCCGGTGTCGTCGGTGCCGGCGTACATGTGGTTCAGGTTGCGCAGCAGCCCCGTCATGAACACCAGCGAGACGTGCACCACGATGAAGGACAGGAACCAGCACAGCACCAGGAAGTGCGCCGAGCGGGCCAGCTGGATGCTCAGCAGCCTGCTGATCGGCTTGAACCGGGTGGACAGCGCCGGCGACATCCCCAACCCGGTGAGGAACGCCAGCGGGGCGGCGATGAAGATGGTGATGAAGTAGGCGAGCAGCTGCAGGCTGTTGTAGGCCACCCAACCGTTCTCGGACGGCCAGTTCAACGACAGGTACTGGATCAGCACCGACACCGCGTTGGGGAACACCGACCAGCTTGTCGGCACCACGTGGCGCCAGTCCCCGGTGGTGAACAGCAGGTCGTAGAACACCGCGCCGTTGGCCAGCCACAGGGTGTTCACGCCCAGGTGCCACCATCGGGCCAGCCCGATGGAGTGCCGGATGCCGGGTAGCCCGACGTTGCCGGGCAGGCTGATCGAGTCCTTCTTCGCGGTCCATAGCGGGTCGGACGGAACGGGCTTCTGGATGCGGAACCAGTCCCGGCCCGGGGTGCTGTGCCGGGTCCAGTACAGCCGCGGATGATCACTGAGGATCTGGATGCCGGATCGGATGATGAAGATCATCAGGAACAAGTTGAAGAAGTGCTGCACGCCGACCCAGATCGGGAAACCCGGGTTGCGTGCGGCGGCGGCCGACACCACCGTGCCCGGGTTGCGGTCGATGAACTGCTGCACAGTGGTGGTCTCGCGTAGCCCTTGCGCCACCGCGACCGCGATCATGGCGAACAGCAACCCGATCGGCAGCAACCACAGCAGGTTGAACCAGCGGTCGCGCCCCACGCGCACCCGCGGCGCTACCCCGTGAGCTGCGGGGACCGAACCGGCCCAGGTTGATGGGTCAATGACCTCCTCGCCCATGGTGAGCTGATCGCGGAAACTGCCCGACGACGCAAGAGCAGTCGCTGCCGGTACGTCGCTACCGATCCGGGCCTGCGTCGCACTCTCGGGCCTGCCGTCAGACCGAAGCCGCGACTGTGAAGTCTCACTGGGGCGCGGGGGTGCCTGATGCGCAAGGCCGCCACCCTCGTTCTCCCAAACTGCGACCGGTGATGTGGCTGCACGAGAACCCACCAACGGGGGTTGGCTCGAGTCGCTCGCAGCCAGGGGAGAGTTATTCGCCATGGCGATCTCCCGATTCGTACGCAACCGGAGCGGACGAGAGTCCGGATGTAATCCACAGTACTCCCGATCTCGACTCCCGATCTCGCAGGCGGAACCTAAACCGGGATGGTGCTGGTTGCCCCGCGCGATCCGTCCGGAGAACCTACCCGTGGGGCACCGCAACCGGGGCGTTGCCCGCGTCGTCATCGGCGGCAGGTCGCCATGGATGGGAGGTGTGCCCGGCACATCGGCGGGGTCGACGGACGTCCTGGTTCGGTTAGGGTGCAGGACATGGCGCAGGTACCAGTGAACCCTCAGCACTCCGACGTTGCCCCGAGCGACTCCGACCCCACGATCGGACGCCTGGTCTCCGACGCCAGCCGCGACATCTCCAGCCTGATCTCCAACGAGATCAAGCTGGCCAAGTCCGAGCTCCAGGTGAGCATCAAGGCCGGCGGGCTGGGCATCGGGCTGTTCGCCGGCGCCGCGTTCTTCGGCGTGATGGCCCTGGTCATGCTGTCGATCGCGATCGCGTTCCTGATCAACTGGGGCGGCGACGGGCTGGCCCTGCGCTGGGCGTTCCTGATCGTGTTCGGCTTCTACCTGCTCCTGGCCGGGCTGCTGGCCTACATCGGCCTTCGCAAGGTCAAGCAGGTGCGCGGCCCGAAGAGGGCCATCGCCCAGGCCCAGGAGACCAAGAGCGTGCTCAAGCGCGGCTGATCAGCTCACGCAGTCGCCGGTCGGGACCGGTCGGGTCGCGGCGGTGCCGCGCATCGCGGCGGGCGCGACCTGCTTGGCCGACAGGGCATAGCCGGTGTCCCTGCTGGTGACCGACGCGGCGAAGACCACCCCGAGCACCTTCCCGCGCGAGGAGACGATCGGGCCGCCGGAGTTGCCAGGGCGGACGAGGCCGCGGAGGCTGAAGACGTCGCGCAGCACGGTGCCCTCGCCGTAGATGTCGGGCGAGCGGAGCCGCTGATCGGCGCGGATGCGCGCGACCTGCACGTCGTACGGGCCGTTCTCGGGGTACCCCAGGATCGCCGCGCCCTGCTTGGACTCGGCCGTCTGGTCGAAGTCGAGCTGTGGGATCTGACCGGTGGGTACGGCGACCACGGCCACGTCGACGTCGGGGTTGTAGTAGACGACCGTGCCGGCCTCCGAGCTGCCGTCGATGTCGAGCACGGGGTGGGTGACCCCGGCGACGACGTGCGCGTTGGTCATCACGCGGTCCTGGGCGAAGACGAACCCGGTGCCCTCGATCCCGCGGCCGCAGGAGTTGGTGCTGCGCAGCTTGACGACGCTCTGCTGGTCGCGGGTGACGTCGGGGTCATGGAGCAGCCGGGCCGGGCCGGGCCGTACGGCGACGATCCGCTCGGGCGCGAACGGCTCGAGGTAGCGGGGGAAGAAGGTGGTGCCGACCACGTTGTTGAACGACGCCAGCCGGTTGGCGACGCCGGACGGCAGCGCCGCGTTGACCCGGGCGAGCACCTCGGAGTTGCGCACCAACGGCGTGACGCCCGAGATGCCCGAGCCCGACAGGGCGACACCCAGGGCCCACGCGACCAACAGGACCGCGACGGCGCTCAGGGCGGCGCCACCGACGGCGTCGAGCGCCCGCACGGGCTGCCAGGTGATGCGTTCGCGCAGGCGCGCCCCCAGGAACTGCATCGACGCCTGCCCCAGCGACGCAGCCAGGATCACGATGAACAGGGCGCCTAGCGAGACCAGCAGCGACGGCTTGGCGTCGCCGAGCGCGTGGGGTGCCAGCCAGACCCCGATCAGGCCGCCGACCAGCAGGCCGGCGGTCGCGAACGCACCGGTGATGAAGCCCTGCCAGTAGCCCGACAGGGCGTAGAGCACGACGAGCAGGACCAGCAGCCAGTCGAGGAGGTTCACTCAGAGATCCTCGGGTCGGGGGACGGTGTCTCGGGCACACCTTGCAGCATGTGGGAGGGCAGATCGCGGACCCGCGCGTCGTCCCACGCCACGGACCAGCCCAGGAAGTCGAAGAACCGGGCGATGATGCCGGCGGTGAAGCCCCACACGAGGACCTCGTCGCCGATCACGAACGCCGGACCGAGCCAGCCACTGGGGTGGCGGACGGTGACGCGACACTCGGGGTCGAGCAGCGCGTCGACCGGCACCCGGTAGACCGCGTGCACCTCGGCCGGGTCGACCACGCCGACGGGCGTCTCTCGCTCCCACCAGCCGAGGACCGGCGTTACCGCGAAATTGCTCGGCGGCAGCCACAGCTCGGGCAGCTCGGCGAAGACCTCGACGCCGGCCGGGTCGAGCCCGGTCTCCTCCCAGGCCTCGCGCAGGGCCGCCTCCCGCGGCGTCTCGCCCGGGTCGATCGAGCCGCCGGGGAACGAGACCTGGCCCGGGTGCGAGCGCATGTCGTGGGCGCGCTCGGTGAGGAGCAGGTCGCGGTCGTGCCCGAACAGCATGAGTACGGCGCCCCGCCGGCCGTCGTGGTCGTCGGGCGGGACGAAGCGGGTGAGGTGCTGCGCGCTGATCGAGCCGGCGCCCTCGCGCACCGGCTCGAGCCACGCCGGGATCACCCGGTCGTCCCGAGGTACTTCTGTGCCGCCGCGACGACCGAGCCGACGCTGGTGAACGCGCCGTACTCGCGGTGCACGACCTTGCCGTCCGCATCGATGAAGATCGTGAACGGCAGGCCGTTGAGCGTCGGCAGCGGCGCCTTGCCGCTGAGGTCGGACTGCGGGTCGGCGAGCAAGGGGTAGGTCAGCCCGGACTTCTTGGCCAGGGCGAGGGCGGCTCCGGGCTGGACGTCCTGGAAGTCGATGCCGAGGATCTTGACCTCGTCGCCGTGGCGCTGGTGGAACTGCTCGAGGGCGGGCAGCTCCTTGCGGCACACGCTGCACCAGGACGCCCAGAGGTTGACGATCATGGGGCCGCGCAGACCGGAGACGTCGACCGAGCGACCGCCGCCGAGGCACGGCAGCGTCGTCGGCGCCAGTCCGCCGTCGACGGCGCCACCGGTGACCACGGGGCAGTCGGGGACGTGCGCGGCCGCCTTGAGCTGGCGCAGCTGTGGGGTGTCGACGTCAACTTGGGACTGTCCGGGTGTGGTCGCCGGTTGGGCACAGCCGGCAGCCAGCACCAGGACGGCGGCCAGCGCCGCCAGCAGCCTCATGCCGGGCCCTCCGTGCGCACCAGGGCGGCAGCGAGGTCGGGCTCGACCGGCCCCGCGCCGTACGACGGGCACCAGCGGGCCACCGGGCACGCACCGCACGCCGGCTTCTTGGCGTGGCACACGCGTCGGCCGTGCCAGATGAGGTGGTGGCTGAGCATGGTCCAGTCGCTCTTCGCGAAGAGCGCGCCGACGGCGTGCTCGGCCTTGACCGGGTCGGTCTCGTCGGTCCAGCCGAAGCGGCGGATGAGCCGGCCGACGTGGGTGTCGACGGTGATGCCGGGGATGCCGAACGCGTTGCCGAGCACGACGTTGGCGGTCTTGCGGCCGACGCCGGGCAGCTTCACCAGGTCGTCGAGGCGCGGCGGCACCTGGCCGTCGTACGTCTCGACGAGGGCGGCGCTCAGCCTGAGCAGCGACTCGGTCTTGGCCCGGAAGAAGCCGAGCGGGCCGATGATCTGCTCGAGGTGCTCGCGGGATGCGGCGGCCATCGCCTTCGCGTCGGGGTAGTGCGCGAACAGGGTCGGGCGCACCGCGTTGACCCGTCTGTCGGTGGTCTGCGCGCTCAGCACGGTGACCACGAGCAGCTCGAACGGGTTGACGAAGTCGAGCTCGCAGCGGGCGTCGGGATAGGCCACCGCGAGCGCCCGGTCGATCTTGCGCGCGCGGCGCACCAGACCGGTGCGGGTCTCACCCGCGGGGACAGC
Source organism: Nocardioides sp. (assembly GCA_050997635.1). GTDB lineage: Bacteria > Actinomycetota > Actinomycetes > Propionibacteriales > Nocardioidaceae > Nocardioides. Next base: position 5,433 of record JBPCQY010000235.1, on the reverse strand, counting down.
CACAGCCACGGGCCCAGCCTACGGGCGGGCCCCGCGGACCGGTCGGTGCCGCTTCGTCGCCTGTGACCTGCGCCACTGGCTAGGATCACCTCTGTACGGCGCACCCGGCGGCCACCGGGCGATCGATGCGCCCAGGCCGGCTCAGTGGAGGGTCCGTGGACAACGAGGTACTGCGACAGGCGCCGCTGTTCAGCGCGCTGGACGACGAGGCCGCGACCGCGCTGCGCAGCTCGATGGCCGAGAGCAAGCTCCGGCGCGGCGACGTGCTGTTCCACGAGGGCGACTCGGGCGACCGGCTCTATGTCGTGCTCGACGGCAAGATCAAGCTCGGCCGCACCTCCAGCGACGGCCGCGAGAACCTCCTGGCGATCCTCGGCCCGGGCCAAATGTTCGGCGAGCTGTCGCTGTTCGACCCGGGCCCCCGCTCGGCCACCGTCACCGCCGTCACCGACGCGAGCTTCGCCTCGCTCTCCCACGAGGACCTGCTGCGCTGGCTCGACGGCCGCCCCCAGGTCGCTCGCGGCCTGCTCTCCCAGATCGCCGGCCGGCTGCGCAAGGCCAACGACGTCAACGCCGACCTGGTCTTCTCCGACGTGCCGGGCCGGGTCGCCAAGGCCCTGATCGACCTCGCCGACCGCTTCGGCCGCACCGCCGACGACGGCGTGCACGTCCACCACGACCTCACCCAGGAGGAGCTGGCCCAGCTCGTCGGTGCCTCCCGCGAGACTGTCAACAAGGCGTTGGCCGACTTCGCCTCGCGCGGCTGGCTGCGTCTGGAGCCGCGTTCGGTCGTGATCATGGAGGTCGACCGGCTGCAGCGCCGCGCCCGCTGAAGGTGCGCTCGGTTTCCGCGGCGACGCAGAACACCAGCCCGCCGGGGTCGCGCATGATCCGGTAGCCGCCGCGTTCCTCGGCCACCTCGGCACCCAGCCCGACCAGCCTGCCCACCTCGGCGGCCACGTCGTCGGTCTCGATGTCGAGGTGGATGCGCGGTGGCGTGCCGGCTCCGGTGCGCTGCAGCTCCAGCAGGTGGTCGCCGGGCAGCCGGTCGAGCGACTCGTAGGGGTCCTCGCCGGGTGCCGCGTCGTACGACTCCTCGGGATGGTCGATCAGGATCACGCCGATCCGACTGCGATGCATCGGCTCTGCGTACGGCGAGCCCGGGACGTCATGCGTTCCGGTCGCCCCCGCGACCACTTCGTATGACGTCCCGGCGACGCCGAAGGGGCTACGAGCGGCCGGTGAGGTAGGCCAGCTGCGCGCGCACCGACAGCTCGGCTGCGGGCCACAGCACCTCGTCGACGTCGGCGTAGACGATCTCGACGATCCGCCGTGGCATCGCCTCGTGGTCGAACGGCTCGCCGTCCCGGGCGCGGGCATGCAGGCTGCGCAGGGCCTCGCGCACCTGGCCGAGCCGCTCCTGGCGGTGGGCAAGGTAGTGGTCGAGCGCAGGCAGCGCCCGGTCGATGACCGGCCCGTGTCCCGGCCAGATCGTCTCGATCTCGTGGGCCTGCGCGAGCGCGTGCAGCCGGTCGAGCGAGCCGAGGTAGGCGCCGAGCTGGCCATCGGGGTGGGCCACGACGGTGGTCCCCCGGCCGAGCACGGTGTCACCGGTCAGCACAGCGCGTTCGGAGGGGACCAGGAACGACAGCGAGTCGGCCGTGTGCCCGGGCGTCGCAACCACCCTGACCTCCAGGTCACCGACACCGACGACGTCACCCTCGCCGAGCCCCTCGTCGCCGAGGCGGTACGCCGGGTCGAGCGCGCGCACGTGGCAGCCAACCCGCTCGGCGAACGCGCGCGCGGCCTCGGAGTGGTCGAGGTGGTGGTGGGTCAGCAGCACGACCTGCACGTCACCGGCCGCCTCGGCCACCGCCGCCAGGTGCGCCTCGTCGGGCGGACCCGGGTCGACCACGACCGCCCGGTCGCCGTCGCGGAGCACCCAGGTGTTGGTGCCGTCGAGCGTCATCGGGCTCGCGTTGGGGGCGAGGACGCAGGTGCCGACGGCGCCGAACGACCCGCCCGACCAGGTCACGATCGCCGCGCCTCCACGAGCGGGAACATCCGCTCGGGCATCGACAGCGTGTCGCCCTCGACGGTGGGCGTGAACAGCTCGACCACCCGCGACGGTGCCGCGGCCAGCACGGCCGCGGGAGCGTCGTACTGCGCGATCTCGAGGCAGGTGAGGTACGTCGGTGGCATCATCGCGACCTCGCCGGCGTCGACGGCGTCACACGCTGCGCCCGCGTCGAGCCAGGTCACCGACGACGACTCGGTCGACACGTCGCGGGTGTGCTGCCCCTCGGGCAGGGCCGCGACGAAGAACCAGGTACGAAACCGCTTCGGCTCGAAGACCGGCGTGCACCAGGCCGACCAGACGCCGAGCAGGTCGGAGCGCAGCACCAGACTGCGGCGCGCGAGGAACGTCGTGAAGGCCAGCTCCTTGGCCTCCAGCGCCAGCCGGTCGGCCTCCCAGTCGTCGCAGGTGGTGTCGGCCACGACCTCGGTCGCAGACGGTCCGGCCAGCAGCACCCCCGACTCCTCGAAGGTCTCGCGCACCGCGGCGCAGACCAGCGCCAACGCCATCTCCTCGGAGGTGGCGAGCTGGGCGGCCCAGGCACTCGGGGCGGGTCCGGCCCAGCCGACCGACGCGTCGAAGTCGCGCGGGTCGACGCCGCCGCCGGGGAAGACGCACATGCCGCCGGCGAAGGCCATCGACGTGTGGCGCCGCAGCAGGTAGAGGCCCGGCCCGTCGACGCCGGGCCGGATCAGGATCACGGTCGCTGCGTCGCGCGGCTCGACCGGCGTACGGGTGCCGTCGGCGTACTCCCGCGCGCTCGCGACCAGTTGCTCTGGCAGCGCGATGCGCTGCACCTCAGATCTCCACGACCAGCTCGACCTCGACCGGGGCGTCCAACGGCAGCACGGGTACGCCGACGGCCGAGCGCGCGTGCACGCCCGCGTCGCCGAAGGCCTCGCCGAACAGCTCGGAGGCCCCGTTGGCCACCAGCGGCTGACCGGTGAAGTCGGGGGTCGAGGCGACGAAGGCGACCACCTTGACGATCCGCTTCACGAGCGCGAGGTCGCCGATCTCGGCCTTGACGGCCGCGATCGCGTTGAGCGCGCACTGCTGGGCACACTCGGTGGCCTCCTGCGGGGAAACCTCGCCGCCCACCTTGCCGGTGAGCATCAGCTCGCCGTCGCGCATCGGCAGCTGGCCGGAGGTGAAGACGTGGTTGCCACTGCGCACCGCCGGTACGTACGACGCCACCGGCTTGGCCACCTCGGGTACGGCGAGGCCCATCGCCTCGAGCCGCTCCTCCGGGGTACTCACGCGCTCTCCTGCGGGCGCTTGAAGTAGCCCACCAGGTTCTCCGGGTTCATGCCCGGCGCGATCTGCACGAGCTCCCAGCCGTCGGCCCCGAAGTTGTCGAGGATCTGCTTGGCCGCGTGCGTGAGGATCGGCGCGGTGAGGTACTCCCACTTGGTCATGGGCGCGACCCTACTCCGCGGCGGGGGCCGCCTCGGCCGAGGTCGCGGCCCGCTTGGCACGGAGCCTGACGAAGGCATCGGCGGCCGCGGAGTCGGCCACCGCGACCAGCGCGCCGTACGCGACGGCGGCGAGCGGGGCGGGCACGCCCTGGCGCCGGATCGTGGACGCCGCCAGCAGCTGGACGCCGGTCCACGAGGCCGCCGAGGTGACGAACGGCGTCGCCGCTCGCACGAACGGGTCGGCCGACTCGTCGGGGGCGATCGCGAAGAACTGGATGCCGACCGGGTCGACGGCCCAGGCGGCGCCGTACGACGCGAGCACGGCCGTCGCGCGTCCGCGGACGCCCGGCGCCAGGCAGGCGAGGCCGGCACCGACACCGCGGAGCACCGAGCTGGTGCGGATCTGGAGGTTCACACTCTCGGACCCTACGCGGGGTGCTCAGCGGCGCCTCCGGACGCGCCCGTGGGAACGGCCCCCCAAGGCCGCTCCCACGGTCCGCCGCGGATGACGAGACATTGCTGACCCCTCATCGGGCGGCGCACCCGAAGGCGCCATGCGGTCGTTCGGTGCGGGGGTCAAAGGCGGATGGGAGACGACCAGATTTTTTACTTTCGGGCGACGTCGAGCGGCTCCCGGCCAGGGAGCTCAGGTGGTGAGGACCGTCGGCTCGGTCTTCTCTCGCACCTCATCCTCGGTCACGCCGGGGGCCAGCTCGACGAGCCGGAGCCCCTCGTCGGTGACGTCGAGCACGCAGAGGTCGGTAATGATCCGCTGGACGACGCCCCGGCCGGTGTAGGGCAGGTCGCACTCGTCGAGGATCTTCTTCGAGCCGTCCTTGGCGACGTGCTCCATCAGCACGATCACCCGCTTGGCGCCGTGGACCAGGTCCATCGCCCCACCCATGCCCTTGACCATCTTGCCGGGGATCATCCAGTTGGCGATGTCGCCCTTGGCGCTGACCTGCATCGCCCCGAGGATCGCGGCGTCGATCTTGCCGCCACGGATCATCCCGAACGACGTGGCCGAGTCGAAGAACGAGGCACCCTTGCGCAGGGTGACCGTCTCCTTGCCGGCGTTGATCAGGTCGGCGTCCTCGTCTCCCTCGTCGGGGTAGGCGCCGACCCCGAGGATGCCGTTCTCGCTCTGCAGGACCAGCTCGACGTCGTCGGCGACGTAGTTGGGCACCAGGGTCGGCAGCCCGATCCCGAGGTTGACGTACGAACCGTCGGTCAGCTCGCTGGCAGCTCGGGCCGCCATCTCCTCGCGCGTCCACGCCATGTCAGCTCGCTCCTTGGTTGCCGGACGGTTGCTGGGCAACCTCCTCGGCCGGGGGACGCACGGTTCGCCTCTCGCTCCGCTTGTCGGCAGCCTGCTCGGGGGTCAACGCGACGACGCGCTGCACGTAGACCCCCGGGGTGTGCACATCCTCAGGCGCGATCTCGCCCGGCTCGACCAGGTGCTCGACCTCGGCGATCGTGAGCCGGCCGCACATCGCGGCCAGCGGGTTGAAGTTGCGCGCGGACTCGCGGTAGACCAGATTTCCTTTCCGGTCGCCCTTCCGGGCGCGGACCAGCCCGAAGTCGGCCACGATCGTCTCCTCGAGGACGTACGCGCGGCTCTCACCGGTCATGGCGAAGTCGCGGGTCTCCTTTGGTGGTGAGGAGATGACCACGTTGCCCGCGTCGTCGTACCGCCACGGGAGGCCGCCCTCTGCGACCTGCGTGCCGCCACCGGTCGCGGTGAAGAACGCGGGGATGCCGGAGCCGCCGGCGCGCATCCGCTCCGCCAACGTGCCCTGCGGCGTCAGCTCCACCTCCAGCTCGCCGGAGAGGTACTGCCGGGCGAACTCCTTGTTCTCCCCGACATACGACGCGATCATCCGACGGAGCCGCTTCTCCATCAGCAGCCGGCCAAGTCCCCACTCGTCCACGCCGCAGTTG
>JBPCQY010000215.1:0-11368 GCA_050997635.1 Nocardioides sp. | reverse complement strand
TGGTGCGCGAGGGGGGAGTTGAACCCCCACGTCCTTTCGGACACACGGACCTGAACCGTGCGCGTCTGCCTATTCCGCCACTCGCGCGAGAAGCGGGCCAAGGCTATCCCAGCGCCGGAGATGTTCCCAAACCGGCCACGGCGCTACGGTGCCCCTCGCGTGTGCCCGGATACGATCGAGCGCAGCCCGGCACCCGCCGGGTCCGACCAGCGTGCCAACAGGAGGTGGGGATGGGCGGCCTGCAACGCTTCGAGCAGCGGCTCGAGCAGCTCGTCTCCGGCGCCTTCGCCCGCGCCTTCCGCAGCGCGGTGCAGCCGGTGGAGATCTCGGCGGCGCTCCAGCGCGAGTGCGACAACAACGCCCAGATCCTCTCCCGCGAACGGCGGATGGTGCCCAACAGCTTCCACGTCGAGCTCTCCACCACCGACCTCGACCGGCTTGCGCCGTACGACTCGGCCCTGCAGAGCGAGCTGACCGGCCAGCTCACGGAGTACGCCGAGAAGAGCAGCTACGTCTTCTCCGGACCGGTCACCATCGCGTTCGAGGCGGCCGACGACCTCACCACCGGGCGGTTCCGGATCCGCAGCCAGGCCGAGGCGGGTGTGGTCAGCAACGCCACCCACACCCAGGTGACGCGCGCGAGGGCCTACCTGATGGTCAACGGCACCCGCCAGCCCCTGCAGCCGCCGGGCCTGGTCGTGGGCCGCGGCACCGAGGCCGACCTGCGGATCAACGACCCCGGCGTGAGCCGTCGCCACATCGAGTTCGTGGTCGGCGGGCAGGGCACCGACCTGAACCTCTCGGTCCGCGATCTCGGATCGACCAACGGCATGCTCGTCGACGGCCACCGGATCACCAGCGCGGGCCTGCACGACGGGTCGACCGTGCGCATCGGCACCACGACGATGACCGTGAGCATCGTCGCGGAGGGATCCGATGTCTGAGCTCACCCTGTTCCTGATCCGCCTTGCCTACCTGGCGATCCTGTGGATCTTCGTGCTCTCGGCCATCTCGGTGATCCGCTCCGACATGTTCGGCGCCCGGGTGCCCCAGACGGGCCGGTCCGCCGCGCCCGCGCCCAAGCGCACCAAGCCCACCAAGGAGCCCAAGAAGCGTCGGGGTTCGCCCAGCCACGTGCTCGTGGTCGACGGCGCCAACCACGGCGAGCGTGCCGAGCTGGCCCAGGCGCCGATCCTGATCGGGCGTGGACCCGACGCCGCGATCCGCCTCGATGACGACTACGTCTCGACCCGGCACGCCCGCATCGCCACCAGCGGCGACCAGTGGTTCGTCGAGGACCTCGGCTCGACCAACGGCACCTACATCGGCTCGGCCCGGATCACCGCGCCGACCACCCTCCAGCTCGGCACCCAGGTCCGCATCGGCAAGACGATCCTGGAGCTTCGGAAGTGACCTTCCGCCTCGTCTACGCCGCGATCTCCGACGTCGGTCGGGTCCGTAAGGTCAACCAGGACTCCGCGTACGCCGGCCCCTGGCTGCTCGCGGTCTGCGACGGCGTCGGCGGCGCCGTACGCGGTGACCTCGCCTCGAGTACGGCGATCGATGCGATCCGCAAGATCGACGAGCCACCACCCGCGGACGGTCAGACCGACGACGACTTGTTGAGCGTGGTGGCCAACGCGCTCCACCGCGCCCACGACCGGATCAGCGAGCTCGTCGACGACGACCCCAACCTGAACGGCACCAGCACCACCGCCACGGTCACCCTCTTCGACGGCGCGCGCCTGGGCGTCGGCCACGTCGGTGACAGCCGCGCCTACCTACTGCGCAAGAAGAAGATCAGCCAGCTCACCACCGACCACACGTTCGTGCAGACCCTGATCGACGAGGGCCGGATATCCGAGGAGGAGGCGCGGGTCCACCCGCACCGCCACCTGATCATGCGTGCCATCGACGGCCTGCGCGACGTCGAGCACGACCTGTTCATCGTCGACCTGGTGGCCGGCGACCGGATGCTGCTGTGCAGCGACGGTGCCAGCGGCGTACTCGACGACGGCCGGCTCGCCGACATCCTCTCCACCGGCTCGCCCGACTTCGCGGCCGTCGAGCTCGTGCGCGCCAGCCTCGAGGCCGGCAGCTCCGACAACGTCACCTGCCTGGTCGCCGACGTGGCCGAGGCACCCGCCGACGCACCCGCCGACGCACCGGCGGAGACGACGGCGGGCGGCGCCGACGGTCAGGCGCCGATGCTGGTGGGTGCGGCCGCCGACCTCAAACGCAAGGGCGGTCCTCGGGGCAACGCCGGTGCGCGGCTCTTCCGCGGTCACCGCTCCGGCGACACGGGCGAGCTCGAACCCGTCGTCGCCGAGCTGCCCGAGGGCGCGACCGGAGCGATCGACTCCGACCCCACAGATGCCGAGGCGGCCCGCTACGCCCCGCGGCCACCGCGACGGTTCCCCTGGGCTCGCCGGCTCCTCGTCCTGCTCGGCCTCGTGGGCGTGCTCTGGATGGTCGGCGCCGTCGCCTGGCACTGGAGTCAGCAGCAGTACTACGTGGGCGAACACGACGGCAAGGTCACGATCTACCGCGGCGTCAACGCCGACATCCCGGGTCTGTCCCTGGCGCACCCCTACGAGGCCTCCAACCTGCCGGTGAGCTCGCTCAACGAGAGCTACCAGCGCCGGGTCAACCAGGGCATGGATGCCCGCAGCCTCAGCGCCGCCGAGCGCGCCGTGACCAACCTCGCCCAGGCCGGCGCCTCGCCGGGAGGTGGGGGCTGAGATGTCGCAGACCGGAGCGTTCACCCAGTTCGTGCACGGCCGGCGCCGCGGGGCCGAGCTCTTCCTGCTCGTCCTCGCCCTCGCGGTCGGCCTCGGCGCGTACGCCGCCGTCGGGTTCGGCGTCCAGGGCCACGTCCCCCTCGACTTCGTCTCGTACGGCGGGTGGCTGGCCGTCCTGCTCATCGGCGCCCACGTCGCCGTACGCCTCGTCGCGCCGTACGCCGACCCCGTGCTGCTGCCCGTCGTCGCCGCACTCAACGGCCTCGGCCTCGCGATCATCCACCGGGTCGACCTCGGGGCCGGCCAACACTTCGCCCCCAAGCAGCTGGTCTGGATGAGCGTCGGCGTCGGGCTGTTCGTGATCACCCTGATCGTGCTGCGCGACCACCGGGTGCTCCAGCGCTTCACCTACACCAGTGGCCTGGCCGCGATCGTGCTGCTGCTGATGCCGCTGCTGCCCGGCATCGGCGCGACCATCAACGGCGCTCGCATCTGGATCCGCGTCGGACCGCTCAGCTTCCAGCCCGGCGAGGTCGCCAAGGTGCTGCTGGTGGTCGCCTTCTCCGGCTACCTCGTGCTTCACCGCGACGCCCTCGCGCTCGCCGGCCGCCGGGTCGCCATGGTCGACCTGCCCCGCGGCCGCGACCTCGGGCCGATCCTCGGCATGTGGCTGGTCAGCCTGGGCATCCTGGTCTTCCAGAAGGACCTCGGCTCCAGCCTGCTGTTCTTCGGCCTGTTCCTGATCATGCTCTACGTCGCCACCGAACGCGCCGGCTGGCTGCTGGTCGGCGGCGGCCTGTTCGTGGTCGGCTCCTACCTCGCCTATGCCCTGATCTCCCACGTCCGCGAGCGGTTCGACCTGTGGCTCAACATCTGGGCCCACTACGGCGACGGCACCGACGACAAGGCCCGCCAGACGGTCGAGACGATGTTCGGCATGGCCTACGGCGGACTGCTCGGCCGCGGGCTCGGGCAGGGCAGCCCCTACCGGATCCCCTACGCCGAGAGCGACTTCGTCTTCGGTGCCGTCGGCGAGGAGCTCGGGCTCACCGGCGCGATCGCCGTGATCCTGCTGTACGGCGTGATCGTCGAGCGTGCGCTCCGGGCCGCGCTGATCTGCCGCGACGACGCCGGCAAGCTGATGGCGACCGGCCTCGCCGCGACGTTCGCCCTCCAGGTCTTCGTGGTCATCGGTGGCGTCACCCGGCTGATCCCGCTCACCGGTCTGACCACCCCCTTCCTGTCCTACGGCGGGTCGTCACTGGTGGCCAACTGGGTGATCGTCGCGGTGCTCCTGCGGATCTCCGACCAGGCGCGGCGACCACCCCCCGACCTGTCCGGCCCCGAGGACCTCGACAACGAGGCGACCCAGGTGGTGCGACTGTGAATCACCCCACGCCGTTCTTCGTCTCCCCCGCTGCGCTCCTCCGCCGAACAACGCCGAGGGGACCCCGATGAACAAGCCAATCCGCACGATCGCGATCTTCTGCCTGCTGCTGTTCGTGGGCCTGATGCTCAACGTGACCTACCTGCAGTACTACAAGGCCTCGGCGCTGGACAACGACAGCCGCAACGGCCGGGTCATCGCCGCGACGTACTCCCGCCAGCGTGGCTCGATCCTCGCCGGGCGCACCACGATCGCCGAGAGCGTGCCCAGCAACGACCAGTACCAGTACCAGCGCAAGTACCCCCTGCCACTGATGTACGCCCCCCTCACCGGGTGGTACACCCTCGGCAACCGGACCGGCCTCGAGTCGAGCCAGAACTCCTTCCTCTCCGGCGAAGACTCGCGGCTCTTCGTGACCCGGCTGGTCGACCTGGCCAACGGCAACAACACCGTGGGCGGCAACATCATCACCACCATCAACCCGGCCGCCCAGGCCGCGGCGTACCACGGGCTGGCCGCGCTCGGCCCCGGCACCCAGGGCGCGGTCGTGGCGATCGAGCCGAGCACGGGCAAGATCCTGGCGATGGTGTCCTACCCCTCCTACGACCCCAACCTGCTGGCCTCCCACAACTTCAAGGCCGCCGACAAGAGCTCGAAGCGGCTCAACACCGACCCCGCCCAGCCGCTGCTGAACCGGGCCATCCAGACCACGCTGCCGCCGGGCTCGACGTTCAAGGTGGTCACCGCGGCGGCCGCGCTCGAGAGCGGCAACTACACCGCCTCCTCGATGGTGCCCGGCGGCGCGACCTACCGGCTACCCCAGTCGACCAAGGTGATCAACAACGAGGGCCGCAACTGCGGCACCGGCCGGATCCCCTTCACCCTGGCGATGGAGAACTCCTGCAACACCTCGTTCGCGGCGCTGGCCGCCGAGGTCGGTGCCGACGGGATGCACAAGCAGGCCGAGGCGTTCGGCTTCAACCAGGACTACCTCACCGACATTGCCGGACAGGCGAGGTCGCTCTACCCCGCCGGGATGGACGCGCCGCAGACCGCGATCAGCGGGTTCGGCCAGTCCAGCGTGACGGCCAGCCCGCTGCAGATGGCGATGGTGGTCGCCGGCATCGCCAACGGCGGCGAGGTGATGACGCCGTACCTCGTCCAGGACCACCAGTCCGCCGACCTCGACAGCCTCGGCCCGGCCAACCCCCAGTCGTTCTCCCAGGCAGTCAAGCCGACCACCGCGACCGAGCTGACCAAGCTGCTGGTCGCCACCGTCGCGCACGGTACGGCGACCCCGGCCGCGATCCCGGGCGTCCCGGTGGCCGGCAAGACCGGCACGGCCGAGACCGGCCGGCCCGGCGAGAAGCCGTACGCCTGGTTCATCTCGTTCGCGCCGGCCGACAACGACCCCAAGGTCGCGGTCGCGGTGATGATCCAGAAGGTCGACCGCCCGACGACCGAGATCGCGGGCGGACTGCTCGGCGGCCCGATCGCCAAGGCCGTCATGGAGGCGGTGCTCAAGTGAGCCTCGACTCGGGAGAGCTCTCCAGCGCCGACGACGCCGGCCGCTACCGTCTCGACGAGCGGATCGCGACCGGCGGAATGGGCGAGGTCTGGCGCGGCACCGACACCGTGCTCGCGCGGCCTGTCGCCGTCAAGATGCTCAAGCACGAGTACGCCGACGACCCGCTGTTCCGGGCCCGCTTCGAGAGCGAGGCACGGCACGCCGGCGGCCTGCACCACGCCGGCGTCGCGCAGGTCTTCGACTTCGGCATCCAGGGCGCGCGGCCCTACCTGGTGATGGAGCTGGTCGAGGGCAAGCCCCTCAATGCGCTGCTCACGCGCGGGCGCCCGATGGACGCCGAGGTGGCCCGCGACCTGGTGGCCCAGGCCGCGTCCGCCCTCGGTGCGGCTCATGCGCTGGGGATCGTGCACCGCGACGTGAAGCCGGCCAACCTCATCGTCACCCCCGACCAGCGGGTCAAGGTCACCGACTTCGGCATCGCCCGGGCCGCCGACTCGGTGGCCCTCACCGAGACCGGGCAGGTGCTCGGCACCCCGCAGTACCTCTCCCCCGAGCAGGCCGAGGGGAGCCCCACCTCGCCCGCCTCCGACGTCTACGCGCTCGGCGTCATCGGCTACGAGTGCCTGGCCGGCCGCCGTCCCTTCGAGGCCGAGTCGGCGATCGCCACCGCCCTCGCCCACCTGCGCCAGCCCGTGCCCGACCTGCCCGCGGACGTGCCGGCCGACCTCGCGGCCGTCGTACGCCGGGCGCTGGCCAAGGACCCTTCCGAGCGGTACGTCGACGGCGCGGCGCTCGCCGAGGCGTTGGGTTCCTCGCAGACGGCCTCAGCCGCGCCGGCGCTGGCCGAGCCCGTGCCCGCCACGCAGGTGCTGACCGGCGTCGTGCCCGCGACCGCGACCGCGCCCACCTTCGGTGAGCGCACCGGGGCGCTGACGAGCGCCGTACGCCGGGTGCCGGTGCCGCTGCTTGCGGCCGGTGCCGTCTTCGTGCTGGTGGTCGCGGTCGCCCTGGCGGCCAACCTGACGAGTGGCGGCGCGGACTCCGGGCCCGCCCCCGCGGGAGGCGGCTCCACGCAGGTGACCCACACGAGCGCGCCTACGACCCCGCCCGCGACGCGCTCGACGACATCGCAAAGCACGTCGCCGAGCACCACGCCGAGCACCACGCCGAAGGGCCCCAAGCCGCCGAAGGGCCACGGGCACGGCCACGGCAAGGGGAAGGGTCACCAGAAATGACCGGGAACGGGCCGACGCTGATCGGCGGGCGCTACGAGCTCGGCGAACTCCTCGGCCGGGGTGGGATGGCAGAGGTGCGCAAGGGCACCGACACCCGACTCGGACGCGTGGTCGCCGTCAAGCGACTGCGCACCGACCTGGCCAGTGACGCGACCTTCCAGGCCAGGTTCCGCCGCGAGGCCCAGAGCTCGGCCTCCCTCAACCACCCGTCCATCGTGGCGGTCTACGACACCGGCGAGGAGCAGTCGACCGACGGATCCCACGTGGCCCAGCCCTACATCGTGATGGAGTTCGTCGCCGGCCGAACGCTGCGCGACATCCTGCGCGAGGGCCGCAAGATCCTCCCGGAACGAGCCCTCGAGATCACCAGCGGCGTGCTCTCCGCGCTCGACTACAGCCACCGCGCCGGCATCATCCACCGCGACATCAAGCCCGGCAACGTGATGCTCACCCCGAGCGGCGATGTGAAGGTGATGGACTTCGGCATCGCGCGGGCGATCTCCGACGCATCCTCGACGATGACCCAGACCGCCGCGGTCGTCGGCACCGCGCAGTACCTCTCCCCCGAGCAGGCCCGCGGCGAGACCGTCGACTCGCGGTCCGACGTCTACTCCGCCGGTTGCCTGCTCTACGAGCTGCTGACCGGACGGCCGCCGTTCGTGGGTGACAGCCCGGTCGCCGTCGCCTACCAGCACGTGCGCGAGCAGGCCGCGCCGCCGTCCGACCACGACACCGACCTGTCGCCCGAGATCGACGCGATCGTGATGAAGTCGCTGGCCAAGCGGGTCGAGGACCGCTACCAGAGCGCCGCGGCGATGCGCAGCGACATCGAGCGCCACCTGTCGGGCAGCCCGGTGAAGGCCGCGCCTGCGGTGGTCGCGCCGGTGCCGGTGCCGCCGCCCGCCGACGCCACCGCCGTCGTACAGCCCGTGCCTGCGGAGGAGGAGTACGACGACTCCGGCAACCGCACCGGCCTGATCATCTTTTTGGCGCTGCTGCTCCTGCTGTTGATCGGGGCGGGCGCGTACTTCCTGCCCAAGATGTTCGAGAAGCCGAACGACCAGGTGCCGGTGCCCAACCTGGTGAACAAGACGCAGGCCAACGCACGCTCGCTCCTCGGCGACGCCGGCCTGTCCGTCGGCACCATCGACTACGGCACCAGCGACACCGTGTCACGCAACCACGTGATCTCCCAGAGTCCGACCGGCGACAACTACGTCACCAACGGCTCGGCCGTCGACTTCACCCTCTCCAAGGGCAAGGCGACCACCACGGTGCCCTACGTCATCGGGCAGACCCGCGAGCAGGCGCGCTCGTCGCTGGTGTCCGCCAAGCTCAAACCCAGCTTCGCGAGTGAGCAGTCCGACCAGCCGAAGGGCACCGTCATCCGCACCGACCCCGGAGCCCAGGCGCCGGTCGCGCAGGGATCGACGGTCGACGTGTTCGTCTCGCGTGGCCCGGTCAAGGTGCCCAACGTCACGGGCAAGAAGCAGGCCGAGGCCGAGAGCATCCTCAAGGCCGCCGGCTTCGTACCCGTCGCGATCGCGAACTCCGACACCACCAAGCCCAAGGGCACGGTCGTCCAGCAGGTGCCGGGTGCGGGGCAGCGTGAGCCGCAGGGCACCCAGATCACCATCGCGGTGTCCAACTACGAGCCACCCACCGAGCCGCCGAGCAGCTCGCCGACGACGGCGCCCACCACCTCGCCGACCACCTCGCCGACCACCTCGCCGACCACCTCGCCCACGTCCTCGCCGACCTCCTCGCCCACCTCCTCGCCGACCTCCTCGCCGACCACGAGTCCGACCCTGCCGAGCGGGTCGCCGACCAAGTCGCCTACGGGCCTTCGGCCGGGGCGCTCGCCGTAGGCAGGACCTTCGCGAAGCTCAGGTCGAGCAGCCCGTCGTACGCCGGGGCGGTGAGGCGCTGCTCGGCCTGGAGGTCCCAGCCGACGTTGACCTGGGGGTTAGCGGCGTCGGCCCGGTAGGTCGCGATGTACCCGTCGCTGTCGATCACCTGCGCCAGACTGCTCGGATCGCCGACGCCCGCGATGACGTAGGGCTGCGAGTAGGGCACGCCCTGGAGCTGCACCGAGTTGCCGACGCAGCGGATGCCAGTGGTGCTGACCACGCGCTGGCCCTGGATCGTCACCGCGCTTGCGCCGCCCTTCCACAGGGCGTTGACCACGGCCTGGATGTCCTGCTGGTGCACGAGCAGGCGGTTGACGTTGAGCGTGGGGTCCGGCTCGGTGTCGTGCGGCGCGTCGGACAGGGTGATCGTCACGCCCGGCCCGCTGACCGGCAGCACCCCGGCCGGGCCGCGCAGCCGGTCGGTCTTGCGGCGGAGGTCGGTGACGCGCCGGTCGGAGACCGACCCGGTCAGGTCGGCCACCTGCTGGTTGAGGCCGGCGACCCGCTGCTTGAGGGCGTCGTACTGCCTGCTCTGGGAGCTCACCAGGCTCGCGAGGTCGGTGTAACGGCCGGGTCGCAGGTCGGTGCCGTGCGCGTTGTGGGCGCTGACCGCGAACAGCACGCCACCGAGGACGCCGACCAGCGGCGTGCCGATCGCCCACGGACCCGACAGCCGCGGTCGGCGCCTTGCCGGGGGCCTCACGGCGCCGTCGTCGGCCTCGGGGGGCCGAGCGTGAGAACCGTGCGTCATGCCGACTAAGGTAGCCCGCGACCTGTGAGCAGATGTCACGGGCGTGACGTGCGCGAGGAGTGGCCCGTGTCCAAGCTGAAGCCCCGCCAGGACTTCATCGACCCTGCCCGAGGACCGCTGATCACCCCGCGGTTCGTCATCGCCGTACTCATGGTGGTGCTGGGCATCGCCTGGATCGCCTACTACTACCTCGCCGTACGCGTCGACCCGACGGCGTTCCCCGCTCCCAAGGCGGGTGGCCCGGCGTTCTTGGCCGACCTCAAGGACTGGAACTATGCGATCGGCTTCGGCCTGATCCTGGCCGGCCTGATGCTGAGCGCGCACCCCTCGACCCCGCTCGGCCGCAACCGCGGCGTCGTGGTCGGCATGCTGACCTGCTTCCTGTTCGGCCTGCTGTGGATCTGCACCTACTACGTCCTCAGCGGCAACTCGCTCCCCAAGGTGCCGGTCTTCAACGACCTCGACCAGTACAACCTGGTCGTCGGCATCGGCTTCATGGCCGTCGGCTTCTCCTTCGCCACCCGCTGGGAGTGACGCCGACTCGGCACAAGTGCCGGCTGTGGAGCGCTGAGTCGGCAGAAGTGCGCTCGCATGTTCGTTGACCCGGCCGAAGTGCACGCTTAGGGCCGTCGAGACGGCAGCAGTGCAGGGCATCCGACGGTGACGCTCCGTTGTCGACGCCTGTGCCCGATCGGCGACCCGTTGTGCGCAGCCGTGGGCAGGGGGTGTGGAGAACTACACGACCGTAGTTCTACACACTTTGTCCCCAGCTGTGGAGACCCGGCCCAGCGTCCACGGCTGACTGGCCGTCGTCCCGCAGGGCTGCCCTTCTGCCGACTCGGCGCCACGGGGCCTGCACTTCTGCCGACTCAGCGCCACAGGACCTGCACTTCTGACCAGTCAGCGTTTTAGGTGAGGGCGAGGGTGCGGGCCACGAAGGCGACCGCGATGGCGACACCGACCAGGCTGAGCCCAGCCGCCTGCCAGACCGTCCGACGCGGGCGTGGCGCATAGGCCAGGATCAGCGCCAGCAGCGCGCCCGCGAGGAAGCCGCCGACATGGCCCTGCCAGGAGATGTTGCTGGGGCCGGCGAACGTGAAGGCGAAGTTGATGCCGACCCAGAACAGGATGCCCTGCGGGCTGACACCCATCTTGAGGGCGAGCACGAGCAGCGCGCCCATCAGGCCGAAGACGGCACCGGAGGCGCCGAGAGTCGGGGCGTACTCGTAGGAGAACCAGTAGACCAGCGCGGAGCCGGCGAGCCCCGAGAGCAGGTACAGCGCCAGGAAGCGCACCCGGCCGAGCACCTGCTCGAGCTGCGGGCCGAGGAACCACAGGGCCAGCATGTTGAAGCCGATGTGGATGATTGCGACGTGGGTGAACACGCTGGTCAGCAGCTGCCACCAGGCTCCGTCGCTGACCCCGGGCAGCCATCCGCCACCGAGGCTCGAGCAGACGGAGTGGGGCACGTCGGCGAGCCGGTTGCCGACCACACAGGCGCCGCGCGGTCGCAGCGAGAGCTGGTCGACGAGCCGGCTGCTCGCGCCACCGGTGACCGTGATCGCGATCCAGACGGCCACATTGATGCCGATCAGGAACTTGGAGGTCAAGCCGCTGTCGGCCGAGTGCAGCCCCCCGAACGTCGTACGACCCGAGCGCGTGGACTTCTTGCCCTCCACGATGCACGACGGGCACTGGAACCCGACCGCGGCGTCGCGCATGCAGTCAGGACAGATCGGCCGCCCGCAGCGCTGGCAGCTGATGTAGGTCTCGCGGTCGGGGTGCCGGTAACAGGTCGGCACCCCGCTCGCGTCGG
>JBPCQY010000100.1:0-3065 GCA_050997635.1 Nocardioides sp. | reverse complement strand
GCACCAGCCGATGAACGCCCCATCGCAAACACGGTCCATGGCCAGCCGCGCCCCGCTGCCTTCCTCCGCCATCTGCCGGCAAGCCGCGATGAAGCGCTCGGCGCGCGCACGTTCGCTCCAGGGCGGCGCATCCCAGTAGCGCAGCACGTGGGCGTTGCTGTGCAGTGCGAAGAGAGCGTCCGCGTCCGCGCTGGTCACGGGGCGCAATCGCAGGCGAGCGGTCTGCAGCGAGGGGGTGGGCAAGGACATGCGTGCCATGGTGCCTTCTCATGCGGGCGGCCGGGCAATCAAATACGAGATGCCGGAGGCGCGTTATCGACGCACGTCCTGGATGCCTGGCATGTGACCTGCGACCTCTCATGCCACGTGCTCGATGCCGTCCGGTCACTGGTCACACACTCAAGGAGCGGTCCAGCACCCACTCGCCACCACCCTGCTGTGGCTGGCCAAGCATGTCGCAGCGGCAGGGTCCCTGTGGCTCGAACGCTTCTTCACCGGTGAGCTCTCCCGAGAAGAACTGCCCGACGAGGACGAACTCGACGACGAAACGGTCGCGACGATGGTTGTGCTGATGGCGCGAACCGCGCGGCGTACTCGGACATCGCGGCATCGCATCCCGACCTCGACCCAGCTGTTCGTCGCCGACGTGCCACGGCGTGGTCCCGCGAGGCGTCGTACGACGTGTGCGTGATCGCCCACCTCCAGCTGCCCGCGGCCGAGCGCGCGGCCGCCACCCGCAACGGCTTCGCGTCGCTCGCGCCGGGGGCACGATTTTGCTGGGCGCCCACGACACCACCAACCTGACCGAGGGCACCGGCGGACCTCAGGGCTGGGACTGCCTGGTCCGGCTGCGTCGCACCTGAGTACGCCCAGCCGGAGCTGGACTGGTCTGCCTACTGCCCCAGCCGGACGATCCGGACGGCGAGCTCGACCAAGGTCCGAGCTCGGCGGACAAGCGGCTCGACCTTGGTCGCGGTCATCAGCACCGTGCCGTACTCGACCTCGCCCTTCGCGGAGACGAGCTCTCGCAGTGCCTTCTCGGCGGCTTGTGCCTCGTCACGCTTGGCCAACGCGGTGCGGAGCCCCTTGGCAGCGGTGGCGTGATCCTTGCCCTTGCTCGTCGTGCCGGTGAGTGCCATCACGATGGCGTCCTTGGCGCTGATGCCCGCGTGGATGGCATCCCCGGCGGCGGGCGTGTTGCGCTCGGCAGCGAGGTTTTCCTCGGCGGAGGCGAGGTACTCCGTCGCCTTCTTCAGAAATGCCTTGGCGTGGTTTCGTTGCTCGGAGCTCGCCATCAGGCGGCTCCAGACTTCACCCGCGGCACTCTGCCGATCAGGGCCACACCGTCCCGGACGATGTCGCTCACGACCGGCTCACCGTCACGGGCGAGCCTTTGGAACTCGGCTGGAGTGAAGACGAGAACGTCGCAGTGGTTGCCCAGCCGAGTGCGTACCGCGTCCTCGAGCTCGACGCGGCCGGCCCAACCAGGCGATGCGATGACAGCCAGGTCGATGTCGCTGCCGGGGACTGCCTCACCACGCGCGATCGAGCCGAACAACAGCACCGCCTCCACCTCAGCGTCGACGACCTCCTCGAGTGCTGCTTTGAGCGCGGCGGCGGGGTCCACCAACGCGCGTAGGGCAGCGACCGAGCTATGACCCTCGTTGATGGTGTGCACACCCGCGCGTCCGATGGTCCGGGTCTCCACCAGGCCGAGCCGCGCCAAGACCTTCAGAGCCTCCTGAACCGACCACAGACTGTGCTCGTCACGCACCAAGCCGTGGATCTGGCGACCGGTCAGCGGCGCGTCGGTCCGCAGCAATGCAGCCAGGATTGCCCCCCGAGCTCCCGGGAGAAGGCCGCCGAAGGGCTGGTCGAAGAACATACGACTATTCTAGCGTTCATATGACTGTTGAGCCAGTCACTTGATTCCTGGCCCGGAGTGCTCGGGGTCTTCGGAGTCGTTGCGCGGGCGGGCAGGTGGGGTTGGCCACCAGCTCCGGGTCGATCTCAAGATGCTCGCATGGCGGGCAGACATAGCAGTTGAGGACTTGCTGACCGCCAGCGACCCAGACCAACGATCACCGAGCGCGGGTCCGGAGCCACTACCCACGGCTCCGAGTCCAGAACCACGCTGGGACGCGTCCAACCGAAGAGCACGCTCTCGCCGGGGCGCGGGATCGCCTCGTCACGCGGGTCCGCCTTGGGTCAGGGCCGCAGTGCGTCCCGACTCGCCGGTCCGAGGACGAGTGGTTCCTCGTGCCCAGCGCTGCCCATTGCAGTAGGCGGTCGACGGCCATTTGGGCGGCAGGGCGCGGGCAGTGGCTGGGGTCCGCCTTGGCTACCCTGCCCGACATGCGCGGTGACCATCGTCTCGAGGGCTTCGAGGCCGACGAGGCCGAGACGCAGCTCCGGCTCCTGGACTACCTGTTCGCGTCGATGGGTCGCAAGCTGGAGGGCTTGTCGGAGGAGCAGGTGCGCGTGCGGCACGTGCCGTCCGGAACCACCCTGCTGTGGCTGGCCAAACATGTCGCCGCGGCAGAGTCCCTGTGGCTCGAGCACTTCTTCACCGGTGAGCTTTCCCGAGAAGAGCTGCCCGACGAGGACGAACTCGACGACGAGACGGTCGCGACGGTGGTTGCGCTGATGGCGCGAACCGCGCGCCGTACTCGGGAGATCGTCGCATCGCATCCCGACCTCGACCAGCTGTCAGTCGCCGACGTACCACGGCATGGTCACGTCTCGCTGCGCTGGATCCTGGCCCATCTAGTCGAAGAGGTCGCCCGGCACGCGGGCCATGCCGACATCCTGCGCGAGCTGACAGACGGCGCGGTCGGCCGCTGACCGCGTGCGTCAATCTGGAGCCGGAATGACCGGGGCAGGACGCGGAGTCGGTCACACGGGCTGGAACCTGCGCAGTACGGCGCGGCGGTGACCGTGGAGCCTCCCAGCGCCGTGAGTCCGTCAGGCGTCGGCGGAGTGCTCGGTGTCCTGGGAGTCGTCGCGGACCCGCGGGTTGTCGGGGTCGTCGTACACCCCAGCCGCGTCGGCGTCGCGCACCTTGC
>JBPCQY010000068.1:0-4580 GCA_050997635.1 Nocardioides sp. | reverse complement strand
CGGCCACCACCACCGCACCATCCACGACACCCCCTGGGAAATCAGACTCAACCAATCCGACCACCAACCCGAATACCGCGCCCCACCCAAACCCGGACGAACACCCGCCTGGATCCGACACCGAAAGCGACGCGAATAGGGGTCGGGCGCTGACCGCCGCGTCGTTCGGTCAGGCCAACACCTCGCGCAGGAACCCGACCTGGGCCGCGACCGACCGCTCGAAGATCGCGCCGACGTAGATCTCGAAGTGTCCGCAGTCGAACGCCAGCACCTCCGCGCGATCGCCGAGGATGCGGGCCACCTCGCGCACCGAGTCCGGAGGCGCGATGTTGTCGCGCTCGGCGATGACGACGAACGCCGGCACCCGCACCTTCGACGCCCAGCGCACCGGCCGGTTGGTCGCGATCCGCAGGATGCCTCGGGCGCACATCTCGTTGCGAAACGTCGGGCCCATGATCGCCTGGTAGCCGTCGACGCTCCCCGGTGCCGAGATCACGGCATTCGACTCCGGCCCCCCCACGATCGGCACGAGGTACGGCGACCGCCGGGTCAGCGCCCGACCGACGTCACGCAGGGCGGCCAGCGTCATCGCGCCGGTCTTGCCGGTGCCGCCCGCCTTCTGTACGCCGAACAGCGCCGCGAGCCCGTCCATCGCGGCTCCCTGGCTGATCACCGCGCACACCCGCGGGTCCTGGGCCGCCACGACCACGACGTGCCCGCCGGAGTAGGAGCTCCCCCACACGACGATCCGCTCGGGGTCGACGCCGGGTCGGGCCCGAGCGGTGGCGATCGCTGCGTGGTAGTCCTCGCGGCGCCGGCGGTGGTCGACGTCCTGCCGTGGCTCGCCGTCCGAGGTACCGAAGCCGCGGTAGTCGAAGACCAGCACGTCGCAGCCCGCATCGGCGAACCGCTCGGCGAACGGCAGCAGTCCCGCGTCGCGGGTGGCGCCGAAGCCGTGGCCCATCACCACGCAGGGCCGGCCGCGGACGGTGGTCAGGGCGTCGCTGCGCGCGGTGAGGTACGACGCCTCGCAGCGCACGCCGCGACTGTCGAAGCCGATCGTCTCCACATCAGGTCCTTCGTCAGCCGACCGGTGAACGGATTGCCCGACCCGCACTCAGTCCGCCGACGCAGGAGGCCAGCTGACGCAGGTCCAGTGCCGACCCTCGATGCGCATCTCGCGGCCGCGCAGTTGCCGAGCCGCGCGGGTGGGTCGGCGGGCTCCTGGGTGACGACGATCGTGGTCGCGTCAGTCACCCGAGCCGTCGGCGGAATCGGCGTCGGGCTGGTAGCGGGTGAGCACGCAGAACTCGTTGCCCTCCGGGTCGGCGAGCACGGCCCACCCCTTGTCGCCCCGGCGTCGGTCGTCGAACATGGTGGCTCCCAGTCCGAGGATCCGCTCGACCTCCGCGTCGCGGTCACGGTCGGTGGGCCGCAGACAGACGTGCATCCGGTTCTTCACCGTCTTCGGCTCCGGGACCTTGAGGAACAGCAGGTAGCGGTCGTCGGGACCGGCGAGACCGCACTCCTCGTCGTCGGGCTTCATCTCCCAGTCGTCCTCGACGACGAAGTCCTCGAGGACCTGCGCCCACC
This sequence comes from Nocardioides sp., assembly GCA_050997635.1. Lineage (GTDB taxonomy): Bacteria > Actinomycetota > Actinomycetes > Propionibacteriales > Nocardioidaceae > Nocardioides. The sequence continues at coordinate 2,987 of JBPCQY010000068.1, read as the reverse complement.
ACATGGTCTGGGCGTAGGGGTCGTGGGCGTCGATGCAGAAGTTGGATGCGCGGGATGCCATGGGCCCCATGCTCCCTGGCGACCGGTGGCTGGTCCACCCGGTTTGGTCGGGACGACCCGGCGGGAGCTGCACGGGGTCGGGCAGGATGAGCGCCATGAGCCTCCTGGACAGCTGGACCGAGGGCACGCACACCGACGGCGACCTGACGCGTACGACGTACCGCAAGGGCAGCGGTCCCGGGGTGATCGTGATCCACGAGATCCCCGGCATCACCCCCGACGTGATCGCCTTCGCCGAGGAGGTGGTCGCGGCCGGCTTCACCGTGGTGATGCCGACGCTGTTCGGTACGCCGGAGGCACGCATGAGCCCCCGGAGCCTGGTCAGGTCACTCGCCCAGATCTGCACCGCGTCGGAGTTCACCAAGCTGGCCACCGGCGTCACCGCTCCGATCGCGGGCTGGCTGCGCAGCCTCGCCCGTGACCTGCACTCCGAGCTCGGTGGAGCGGGTGTGGGCGCGCTGGGCATGTGCTTCACCGGTGGCTTCGCGCTGGCGATGATGGTCGACGAGTCGGTCGCGGCGCCCGTCGTCGCCCAGCCGTCCGCGCCGTTCGCGGTCAGCCCGAGCCGCAAGGGCGACCTGAACCTCTCCCCCGCCGACACCGACGTCGTCGTCGCGCGCGCGGCCGCGGGTTGCCAGGTGCTCGGGCTGCGCTACCGCAAGGACCCCGCAACCGGGAGTCGCTTTGACACCCTGCGTCGACTGCTCGGCGACAACTTCATCGGCATCGAGTTCGAGGGTCGCGGCCACGCGACGCTGACCGAGCACCGGCAGCAGGAGGGCGTCGACCGGGTGCTCGCCTTCTTCCACGAGAAGCTCGACTAGATCTCGACCGGATCGCCGACCCTGATCTCCCCGCCCTCGAGCACCCGGCACACCGAGCCGGCCCGCCGCCGCAGCGCCTGCTGCGCACCCCGGCCGATGGTGTCGTCGAGCAGCTTGCAGGGCGCGGCCACCCGCACCACCTCCAGCAGCACGTCCCCGATCCGCAGTCGGTCGCCCGGCGTCCGCGGCACCTCGCCGGAGGAAACGGTGACGTTGCGCCGGGTCAGCTCGGCCGGCACCGGCGCGCCGTACGACGCCTCGGCCTCGCGCAGCGACTCGGCGCTCTGCACCGTGACGTGGCGGTGCTTCGTCCGTGGTAACGGTCGCCCACGATCCCCTTGCCGGTCTCCACCGTGACGGCCTCGACCGAGCGCATCGGCAGGCGACTGGCCCTGGCCACGTGCAGGGCGACGACGTCCACGCCCGCCACCGTAGCCAAGGCGTCGCCGGTGGCTCGGTAGGGTCGGATGCGTGGGCTACCTGCGACGACGTGTCCTGACCGCCGGCCTCGTGGCCAACGCGCTGCGCCCCTGGCCGGAGATCCGCTCCGGGATGCCCTCGTTCGTCGCGGGCTGGCTCACCGACGAGCTCGCGCCCCAGCTGCTGGCCCTGACGGCGGCCGACACCGTGGTGTCGACCGTGCGCGGCCGTGCATCGAAGGCGGGGCTGCTGGTCGCCGGCGGCACCGGACTCGCGCTGGCCCACCTGATCCGTCAGAGCATGGCCGTCAAGGACGTCGCCGAGGACGCGCTCGTCGACGGCCTCGGCGGCGTGGACTACGTCGAGCGGCTGGACGCCGCGCCCACGCCCGCCGAGCTCGCGACTCCGTGGCGCAACATCGCCCGGCCCTTTCGGCACGGCGACGTCTCGGTGCGGGTCGAGCGCGACCTCCCCTTCAGCGAGTACGGCGGCCGCGGGACCCTCGACATCTACCGACCCGACCGCGACGACCTGGCCGACGCACCGGTGCTGCTGCAGATTCACGGCGGCGGCTGGACGTTGGGCCGCAAGGACCAGCAGGGCCTGCCGCTGATGTACCGGATGGCCGCCAAGGGCTGGGTCTGCGTCGCCATCAGCTACCGGCTCGCCCCGCGGGACCCGTTCCCGGCCCAGATCATCGACGTGAAGCGCGCCATCGCCTGGGTCAAGGAGCACATCGCCGACCACGGCGGGGACCCGTCGTACGTCGCGATCACCGGCGGCTCGGCCGGCGGGCACCTGGCCGCTCTGGCGGCGCTCACACTCAACGACCCGGCGTACCAGCCCGGCTTCGAGGACGCCGACACCAGTGTCCAGGCCGCCGTACCTTTCTACGGCGTCTACGACTGGGCCGGATCCACCGGGCTGCGCAACGCCGTCGCCATGCGCGACGGCTTCCTCGGCCCGCGCATCGTCCGGCAGAGGTACGCCGACAACCCGGACATCTTCGACGACGCGTCGCCCGTGCTGCGGGTGACGGCCGACGCGCCCGACTTCTTCGTGCTGCACGGCACCAACGACACCCTCGTCGACGTCGGCCAGGCCCGGCTGTTCGTCGAGCGCCTGCGCGAGCTGTCCAAGGCCAAGGTCGTGTACGCCGAGCTGCCGGGCGCCCAGCACGCCTTCGACGTCCTCCACTCGATCCGCGGCGCCCACGTCACCCGCGCCGTCGACCGGTTCCTCACCTGGAGCTGGAACGGCCACCAGCCCCAGACCGCCGCGGGCTGAGGGCACGTGTCGACGATGCCGCGCGACCTGCTCCAGCACGCGCGGGCGGCCACGGGGTTCATGCCCGACGACGAGGGCCTGGCCCTGCATCGCATCGCCCTCGACCGGCTGCCCCACGGGCCGGTGCTCGAGGTCGGCAGCTACTGCGGCAAGTCGGCGACTTACCTCGGTGCGGCCGCCCGCGAGGTCGGCGGCACGGTGTTCACGGTCGACCACCACCGCGGCTCGGAGGAGAACCAGGCCGGCTGGGAGCACCACGACCCCTCGCTGGTCGACCCCACGACCGGGCGGATGGACACCCTGCCGACCTTCCGCGCGACCATCGCGGCCGCCGGGCTGGAGGACGTCGTCGTTGCGATCGTCGGCCAGTCGCGCACCGTCGCGCGGCACTGGCGT
>JBPCQY010000001.1:0-17601 GCA_050997635.1 Nocardioides sp. | reverse complement strand
GACCCGGTGCACAAGATCACGATCCTGCCGCGCGGCCGGGCTTTGGGCTACACGATGATCCTTCCCGACCAGGACAAGTACAGCCAGACGCGCAGCGAGATGCTCGACGCGCTGGCCTACATGATGGGCGGCCGGGCGGCCGAGGAGATGGTCTTCCACGACCCGACGACCGGCGCCGGCAACGACATCGAGAAGGCCACCGCGGTCGCGCGAGCGATGGTGACCCAGTACGGCATGACCGACCGGCTCGGGGCGATCAAGCTCGGCCAGCCCAACGGCGAGCCGTTCCTGGGCCGCGACCTGGGCCACCAGCGCGACTACTCCGAGAACGTCGCGGCGGTGGTCGACGAGGAGACCAAGAAGTTCCTCGCGTCCGCGCACCAGGAGGCCTATGACGTCCTCGAGGAGAACCGTGACGTTCTCGACGCCCTGGTGCTCGAGCTGATGGACAAGGAGACCCTCGACAAGGAGTCGATCGCGCGGATCTTCGTGCCCCTGCGCCGTCGTGCGCAGCGGGCCGCCTGGACCGGCTCTCCGGACCGCAACCCGTCGCAGATCCCTCCGGTCGACATCCCGCAGGAGATCCGCGACCGGGCAGCCGCCAACGGCACCGTCGCCCCCGGCGAGGAGGGCGGCGCGATCCTCACCCCGCCCGGCGCCGGTGGCGACGTGCACGGCGACCCGGGCCTCGGCTCGCCCCCGGGCTCCGGACCCGACCTCCCGGTGTGACGCTGATGACCGACCCGGTGGCCTGCCCCGAGCGGGACCCCGTCGACGTCCCGGAGTTCGACCACGACCGGGCGGCGGCGGCCGTCCGGGAGCTGTTGGTCGCGATCGGCGAGGACCCCGACCGCGAGGGCCTGCGCGAGACCCCCTACCGGGTCGCCCGGGCGTACGCCGAGATGACGGCCGGCCTGCGGATGGTGCCCGAGGACGTGCTCACCACGACGTTCGACATCGGTCACGACGAGATGGTGCTGGTCAAGGACATCGAGCTGTGGTCGATGTGTGAGCACCACCTGGTGCCGTTCACCGGCGTGGCGCACGTCGGCTACATCCCGGCCGAGTCCGGCAAGATCACCGGCCTGTCCAAGCTGGCCCGGCTGGTCGACGTCTACGCCCAACGGCCCCAGGTGCAGGAGCGGCTCACCACCCAGATCGCCGACGCCCTGATCGAGCTGCTCGACGCACGGGGCGTGATCGTGGTGATCGAGGCCGAGCACCTGTGCATGACGATGCGCGGCGTACGCAAGGCGGGCGCCCGCACCATCACCTCGGCCGTGCGGGGGATCATGCACAATGCGCCCACCAGGGCCGAGGCAATGGCCCTGATCAACAGCCACCGACCCTGAGGAGCGCTCTCTCGTGCCGACCCCGCAACAGGAACGCCGCCGCCGGCTCCGCTCGATGAACCTGAGCGAGCTCGGTCGCCAGTTCCGCACCGACAAGGCGGGTCTGCACCGCTACACCCAGCACTACGAGCGGCATCTGCGCCACCTCCAGGACGAGGCGTTCACGCTGCTCGAGATCGGCGTCGGCGGGTACAAGCGCGATCGTCAGGGTGGCGCCTCCCTGAAGATGTGGAAGCACTTCTTCCGGCACGCCGAGATCATCGGCCTCGACATCGAGGACAAGTCCTGGCTCAACCGACGCCGGATCACGGTCGTCCAGGGCAGCCAGACCGACGAGGAGCTGGTCACCCGCATCGTGCAGGAGGCCGGCGGCGTCAAGGTCGTCATCGACGACGGCAGCCACCGTCCCGAGCACGTCCGCGAGACCTTCCGGTTCCTGTTCCCCCTGCTGGCCGACGACGGGATCTACTGCATCGAGGACATCCAGACGTCGTACTGGCCCGAGTGGGGAGGCGCCGAGGACCCGCACGACCCGGACACCTCGATGGCCCTGGTCAAGGATCTCGTCGACGGACTCAACCACGAGGAGTTCGTCGTCGACGGCTACCAGCCGACCTACACCGACCTGAACATCGTGGCGGTGCACTGCTACCACAATCTGGTCGTCATCGAGAAGGGTCGCAACGAGGAGGGCACCAACAAGGAGCGGGTGCTGCGGAAGCGCTACGAGACGTGACGCTCCTGATGGGGGTCGTCAACGTCACCCCCGACTCGTTCTCCGACGGAGGGCGCTGGGACACCCCCGACGCGGCCATCGCGCACGGCCGTCGGCTGCTGGCCGACGGTGCCGACATCCTCGACGTGGGTGGCGAGTCGACCCGGCCCGGGGCGACCCGTCCGGTGGTGTCCGAGGAGCTCGACCGGGTGGTCCCGGTGATCGCGACGCTGACGAACGACGGCGCCCGCGTCTCGGTCGACACCATGCGCGCCGAGGTGGCCGCCGAGGCGGTAGCGGCGGGCGCGGGCATCGTCAACGACGTCTCGGGCGGACTGGCCGACCCGGCGATCCTCGACGTCGTCGCCCGGACCGGAGTCACCTACGTGTGCATGCACTGGCGGGCGCACAGCGCGCAGATGGCCGACTTCGCGTCCTACGACGACGGCGTGGTGCCCGTCGTACGCCGGGAGCTCGCGGGGCGGGTCGAGACTCTCCGTGCCGCGGGGGTGGCTGAGGACCGGATCGTGCTCGACCCGGGCCTCGGGTTCGCCAAGGGTGCCGCCCACAACTGGGACCTGATGGCCGGGCTCGGCCAGCTGGCCGACCTGGGCTTCCCGCTCCTGGTGGGCGCCAGCCGCAAGTCGTTCCTCGGCTCGCTGCTCGCCGATGCGTCGGGCGAGCCGCGCCCCGTCGACGACCGGGAGGATGCCACCACGGCCCTCACGACGCTGCTGGCCGAGCGGGGGGTCTGGGGCGTCCGCGTGCACGACGTACGGGCCTCCCGGGACGCCCTGCGGGTGTGGGAGCGTTGGTCGCATCATGAGCGAAGCAAGAATCAGTGACGAGCCCTTCGAGACGCGCGCTGGACGCGCTCCTCAGGACGAGCTCGCGATCACCGGCATCGAGTGCTTCGCGCACCACGGGGTCTTCGACCACGAACGGCGCGACGGGCAGCGCTTCGTGATCGACCTCGTGCTGGGTCTGGACACCCGCGCCGCGGCCGCGAGCGACGACGTGCACGACACGGTCGATTACGGGAGCCTCGTGGCGAAGGTGAAGGCGGCGGTCGAGTCCGACCCGGTCGACCTGATCGAGACCCTGGCCGAGAGGATCTCGACTGTGTGCCTCACAGACGATCGTGTTGAATGGGCGCGGGTCGCGGTCCACAAACCCGACGCCCCCATCCGAGCAGCGTTCGCCGACGCGACGTTGACCATCACCAGATCGAACGAGGTGCGCCCGTGACCGAGACGCCCAACCCCCACATCGTCGACACCGACACACTGACGGGCGAGATGCACCCGATCCGCCGGGTCGTGGTGTCGCTGGGGTCCAACCTCGGTGAGCGGTTCGCGAGCATCCAGGGCGCGGTCAACTCCCTGGCCGACACCCCGGACGTGTGGATCACCGAGGTGTCGCCGGTCTACGAGACCGAGCCGGTGGACTGCCCGCCCGACGTCAAGAGCTTCCTCAACGCCGTCGTGCTGTTCGACACCACGATGGCCGCGAGCCGCCTGCTCGACCGGGCCCAGGCCATCGAGGACGCCTATGGTCGCGACCGTTCCGAGGGCGAGAACGCGCCTCGCACCCTCGACGTCGACCTGATCGTGGTGGGTGACCGCCGCCGCAACGACGACTCGCTGCAGCTGCCGCACCCGCGTGCGGCCGAGCGGGCCTTCGTACTCAAGCCGTGGTACGACGTCGAGCCCGACGCGGTGCTCCCCGACGTCGGCGCGATCGCGGACCTGCTCATGAAGCTCGACCAGTCGGGCCTGAAGCTGCGCGACGACCTCAGCCTCACCACGCAGTGACCCACCGGTGACCCAGGCGCCGGACGAGCCGGAACCCTCCGGCCGCCTGCGGCCCACCACTCCCGGCGGGGTGGCGGCCTGGGGCATCGTCGGGCTCGTGGGTGGCTGGTTGTTCCACCGCGCGGCCGGCCACGTTCCTGTGGTGACCTGGGCCGAGCCCCTCGCCCTGCTGCTGGTGGCCGCGATCCTCGGCGCCACGGCGTACGCCACGCGTCGCAGCGTGCGCCAGGCCGAGCGCCGGATGACGGCCCACCAGTTCGTCAACCGGCTCGTGCTTGCCCGGGCCTGCGGGTACGTCGGTGCGCTGGTCGCCGGTGGGTACCTCGGCTACGCCGTGAGCTGGCTCGGTCTGGACGCCGACCTGGCCCGCACGCGGGCCCTGCACTCGGCGGCCGCGGGCGTGGGCGGCGTCCTCGTCGTCGTCACAGCGCTCGTCCTCGAGCGTGCGTGTCGCGTCCCCAACTCTCAAGATGAGCCTTAGCCTGAAGGGCATGTCTTCCCCCAAGGCTCGTCGTCGGCAACGCAGCACCAGGCTCATCGTCGCTGCCACCCTGCTCATCACCGCGGCGGTCGTCGTTCTCGGCGCCGTCCTCAGCGCATCGCTCCCGCTCGTCTCGATCGCTGCCGTCCTGGGTGTCCTGCTGGGTGGCGCTGCCGCCCGGATCACCCACTCCGAGCTGATGGCCACGCGTCGGGGGGCCGCCCGCGACCGGGCCGAGCAGGCGCAGGCCTACCGCGAACTCACTGTGGAGCGCACCATCGAGCACGCGTCGTTCGTGGCGACGATGGAGACCAAGCTGGGCCGCTCCGAGCGGGTCTCCACCGAGCTCGAGTCGGCGCTGTCCTCGTCGCAGCACCGCGCCGCCGTCGCCAGCCGCAAGCTCGGCGTCGAGGCCAGGCGGGCCGACCTCGCCGACGCCGAGGGGGTGCGCCTGGGCCGCGCGCTCGAGGAGTCCGAGGAACGGGCCGGCGAGGCGATCGTGCGCGTGGCCGAGCTCGAGCAGGAGGTCGACGTACTCACGACCGAGCTCGACGCCTGGCACCACGCCTCGATGCGCAAGCGCGCCTGACCACCTCCCCACCCTCCTCCGGCCGGGTCGCCCTCGACGCGGTCCGGCCGTTCTGCTCGCTAGCCTGACGACCATGGACCGTTCCCGGCTGCGCGAGGTCGCGCGCCGGGGACTCGGGCTGGTGCCCGCCCGTCAGCGGGCGGCGCTGCTGCGCACCTTCGGTGATCGCGTCGGACTCGCCGGTCACGGCCTCGTCACGGTCGTCGTGGTCGCCGAGCCGGGCGACCGCCTCGCCGACTGCCTGGCCTCGCTGCGTGCGCAGACGCATGCGCTGCTCGACGTCGTGGTCTGCCCGGTTGGGGCTGCTGCCGTCAGACTGCCCGACGACCCCCGCATCCGGTTTCTGCCGGCCGCCGCCACCTGGTATGACGCAGCCAACCGCGGCCTCGCCGAGGCGTACGGCGACGCCGTGATGCTGGTGCGCGGCTGCGACGCCGTACCTCCCGACGGGGTGGAGACCCTGGCCTCGACGCTGCACCGGGAGAGCGCTGCGGCCGTCACCGGCGATCTCGCGCAGCAGGGCGAGGCCGAGCGGTGGCTGACGCACACCCAGGCGAGCCTCCCGGTGCTCGCGACGGTGCTCCTGCGCACCCCCACGGACCTGCGGCTCACCGCGGACGACGACTGGCTGTGCTCGCCGTCGCTGGCGCGGCTGCTCGCGGGCATCGGCTCGGTGCCCGTGCCCCGGCCCGTGGTGCGCTGGGCGCACGAGCGTGGCCGGCGCGCCTTCGGTGCCAGGCCGAGCCCGCTCCCGGAGCTCGACCGCTGGGAGCGGCTCGGCAGGACGCTCTCCGACCAGACGCTGTGGCCCGACGTGTTGTTGCCGCGCTTCGTCGCCGACGCCGAACGCGCGTCGCCCGAGCAGTGGACCCGGCTGGTCGCCCTGGCGCAGGGGGCCGGGCTCGACGGGTCCGTGCACGTCGCGTCGCGGACGTTGTTGTGGCTGGCCGCGCAGGACCGTCGTACCGATGTCGAGGCGCTGGCCGCCGAGCTGGCCGGCTACGGCGAGGACCTGCCCACCCAGGTCGTCGACGGCGAGGTGGTGGCCACCTGGCGCTCGGTGGACGTGCCAGCCGGCGTGGCGCGGCTGGTGGAGTCCGAGACACCCCTGGTCTGGCACGTGCAGCGGGTCCGGCCGGACGGCGCCGGCACGGTCGTCGACCTGTTCGCGCGCATCCGCGGGGTCGACCTCGCGGGCACCGACCCGGCCCTGGAGGCCCGGCTCGACGACGGCACGCGGCTGGCGGTCGAGCGGCGTACCGATGCGACCGCGAACCGCTGGGCCCGGGCCTGCTTCCAGTCCGCCGGCGAGGGCGCCTGGACGATGCACGTCCCGGCGGAGACGACCTCGGTGAACCTGCGGATGACCGTGGGGGACCTGAGCCGGGACGGTGCGTTCCGGGCGACCGCGGCTCCCTGCGCCGCATCCGGTGCCGTCGTCGTCAGCGACATCTGGCTCTCGGGCGAGTCCGTGATCGTGCGCGGCACCGGGCCGCTGTCCGAGCTGCGGCTGACCGGCCCCGGCGTCGACGTACCCGCCGGGCTCGACGCCGACGGCGACGCCCGGTTCGACACCAGGACCACGTTGTTCGGCCGCGAGGTCTGGCTGCCGACCGGCCGCTACCGGCTCACCCACCCCGGGGGCGTCGGTGCCGCGGCCGCCTGGCGCGGGTCGCTGCCGGTCGAGTCCGTCGGTGGGCAGCACCGGCTCCGGGTCCTGCTCGACGGCCCCGGCGCCGGCGTACTGCACCTAGGCCCGCCCCTGGTCGAGGCCGAGCTGGGCGCCTACGGGCAGGAGCGCCTGCGCGCGTCGTACGCCGCCTCGGACCGGCCCACGAACCCGCGGCTGTTCTACTTCGAGAGCTACGCCGGCCGCAGCGCCACCGACAGCCCGCTCGCGGTCTTCGAGGAGCTGAGCGCCCGGCGGCCCGACCTCACGTTCGCGTGGGGCGTGCTCGACCGCGGCCAGTGGGTGCCCCCCGGCGCCAAGGCGGTGGTGCTGCGCACCGCCGAGTGGTACGACGTGCTGGCTCGGGCCCGCTGCCTGGTCACCAACACCGAGCTCGAGGAGTGGTACGTCCGCCGTCCCGACCAGTACGTCGTGCAGTGCTTCCACGGCTACCCGTCCAAGGCGATGGGCCTCAGCCAGTGGCAGGCCCGCGAGCTGCCGCCCAGCCGGGTCGCGGTCATGCGGCACCGCAGCGTGGACACCTGGGACCTGATCCTCACCCCGACGCCGGCGATGACGCAGGTCTACCGGGAGGCCTACCGCTACACCGGTGCGGCCGCCGAGCACGGCTACCCCCGCAACGACGCCCTGACCGCCCCAGCCGCGGCCGACGTACGCCGCGACTCTCGCGCGCTGCTCGACATCGGCGAGCACCAGACCGCCGTGCTCTATGCGCCCACCTGGCGCGACCACCTGGCGACCCGTCCCCGCGCGGCCGCGATGTCGGAGTTCCTCGACGTGCCCGCGGCCGCAAGGGCGCTGGGCGACTCGCACGTGCTGCTGGTGCGCGGGCACCGCTTCCACTCGGCCACCACCGCAACCCAGGAGCCCGGCGCGGCCCGGGTCATCGACGTCACGGCGTACCCCGAGGTCAACGACCTGATCCTGGCCTCCGACGTGGCGGTGCTCGACTACTCCTCGATGCGCTTCGACTACGCGCTCACCGGCAAGCCGATGGTGTTCCTGGTGCCGGACCTGGCCGACTACACCGCTGGCGTGCGCGGCTTCCTGTTCCCGTTCGAGGACACCGCCCCGGGTCCGTTCGTCACCGACACTGCCGGCGTCGTCGACGCCGTCCGCGACGTACCGGCGCTGGCCCGAGCCTGGGCGGAGCGCGTGCGCGCCTTCGACGCGACGTACAACCCCTGGCAAGACGGCCACGCCTCTGCCCGCGTCGCCGACTCCCTCCCGCCGAAGTAGGGGTTTCCCGGCCCCGAAGTAGGGGTCTTCCGGCCCCGAAGTAGGGATTTCCCGCAGGCGACCCGCCGTTATCCACAGGTACGACGCTCTCGCCGGCGAGCCGGTCGTTTCCTGGGAAGGCTCTTGTCATGAGCGAGCTGCCCAAGACACCGTTGACCGTTGCCCAGCTGATCGAGCTCGGCTACACCTCCCAGCAGCTCACCGGCCTGGTGAGACTCGGAGTGCTCACGCGGATCTTCCGCGGCGTCTACTGCCGGGCAGACGTGCCGCTGACGATCGACCTGCGCGCGGCAGCACTCGCTTTGGTGCTGCCGGGGCATGCGGTGGTGTGTGACCACACCGCTGCCTGGTTGCTCGGGGTCGACGTCCAGCCGGCGGCAGGGATGGACGGACCCCTCGACATCGACGTCGTCTACGTCGAGAACCACTACCCCACCGAGCGTTCGGGCGTGTTCGGCGGCAAACGCGATCTGCAGGACGAGGAGATCTGGGTCGTCGGCGGGGTCCGCGTCACGAGCCCGGCGCGAACCGCCTGCGACCTCGCGAGCAGACGTGGACGGCGCCCAGCACTCGCTGCTCTCGACGCGATCATGCGGGCCTTCGGGCTCACCACCCACGACTACCGGAAGATATTGCCGCGCTACCGCGGCCGTCGGGGCTGCGTGCAACTCCGCGAGCTCATCGAGTACGCCGTACCCGACGCGGAGTCACCGCGGGAGTCCTGGGTCCGCATGGAGATCATCGATGCCGGGCTCCCCGTGCCCAAGCCGCAGGTGTGGGTAGACGTCCCCGGGCACGGCCGCGCCCGCCTCGACCTCGCCTATCGCGGCCGCCGGGTCGGCGTGGAGTACGACGGCGAGGAGTTCCACACCTCGGAGGAGGACAAGCTGGCCGACAAGGAGCGCCGCGGTGCGCTGCGCGACGATCGGTGGATCATCATCGTGGTGGGTCAACACGACTTCGACGGTGAACGTCGCGACGCCTGGTTGCGGGAGCTCGCTGAAGCGCTCGCCGAACGTTCACCATCGCGGCCGCGCCGGTACGCCCGCGGGGAGCGGCGCCGGCCCGCGGTGCCGAGGCGGAAAGGCTGATCTCGGCGGCGGGAAACCCCTACTTCGGCGGCGGGAAACCCCTACTTCGGCGGCGGGAAAGGCCTACTTCGGCGGTCAGGAGAGGTCGGCCATCGGGTCGTCGCGGCGTACGTCGACCACGTGGCCGGTCTGGGGGGAGACCAGCATGTCGACGCTGACCCGGGCGACGGTGGTCGACTCCAGCAGCGTCTCGGGCGGTTCCTCGCCGAACGCCTTGGTGCGCATCGGGGTGCCGGTGCGCTCGGGGTTGATGCAGTTGACCCGCACTCCGGCGCCGGCCCATTCGTCGGCCAGCGCCTGGGTCAGGTTGACCACGGCGGCCTTGGCCGAGGAGTAGAGGCTGTAGCCCGACCGGCCCCGCGTGTAGGACGAGGAGGTGAAGAACAGCAGGCTGCCGCGGGTGCGCGCGAGATGCGGGTAGAACTCCTGGGCGATCAGCACGGGTGCCAGATAGTTGACCTCGGTCGCGGCGTACACGGTCTCCTCGCTGGAGTCGACCAGGTCACCGCGCGGCAGGATGCCTGCCGTGTTGACCACGAAGTCGATCTGACCGGTCTCGGCGAGCACCTGCTCGGCCGCGGCGCGCAGCTCGGGCCGCTTCTCGACGTGGGTCTGGGTGCTGGAGCGGGAGAAGGAGAAGACCCGGGCGCCGTACTTCTCGGCGAGCGCGGCGATGTCGGACCCGATGCCGTAGGACCCGCCGAAGACCACCATGGTCCGGTCGGAGAGGGCCGCCCGCAGGCTGGCCTCGTCGCCGCTCTCGGGCAGGTCGGAGGACGCGAGCTGGAACAGCTTATCGGCGAGGTAGACATCGATCGGCTCGGTGACCTTCATGTTCCGCTCGTCACCGCGGACCACGAGGATCGGTACGTCTGGCCGGTAGCGCAGCACCACGGTGCAGTCGTCGGTCGCCTCGAAGTCGGGATCGCGCCCGGCGATCTCGTAGGCGTCGCGGATCACCGAGCTGCGGAACGCCTGCGGGGTCTGGCCCCGGCGCAGGTGGGAGCGGCGCGGGATCTCCACGATCCGGTCGTCGTCGTCGACCTCGACGATGGTGTCGGCCGAGGGGATCGCGACGTCGACGGCCTCGTGGGACGCCAACGCCTCGAAGCACTCGCTGATGACCCGGGCGCTGAGCAGCGGCCGGACGGCGTCGTGGAAGAGCACGTTGCACTCGGCCTCGCCCACGGCGGCCAGGGCTCGCAGCGTGGTGTCGTTGCGGGTCTCGCCGCCCTCGATCACCCGGGTGACCTTCGGGTAGCGGCCGGAGCGCAGCATGGCGTGTACGGCGTCGAGGTGGCCGGGCGTCATCATCACGATGACCTCGTCGACACCGGGATGCTCCTCGAAGACCGCGAGGGTGTGCTCCATGATCGGCCGGCCGGCGATCTTGATCAGCTGCTTGGGGATGTCGAGGCCGATCCGGGTGCCGACGCCGCCGGCGAGCACCACCGCGACGTTGCGCAGGCGGCCCTCGGGAGCGGCGCTCATCGCTTGATCCTGCGGCGGACGCCGTCGACCACGCGCCGAGCGACTCGGCGTACGTCGGGCTGGGGGGTGGGCGCGGCCTGCTGGGGCGCCTCACGGAGGCCGGCCCGGCGGCCCTCCATCCGGGCTCCGCGGGCGGAGGAACGGGCGATCAGCTCGGCCTCCGAGTAGAGGTGGGAGAAGCGCTCGCGCAGGTCGTCGAGCTCGGCGGCGGCGTCCTTGCCGGCGGCGAGCCGGTCGAGCGCGTCGTAGGAATGCTCGGCGAGCTCACGCACGGACGGCGGGAGACCGAGGCCCTCCCAGGTCGGTTCGGCGCGGCGCAGGCTCGGGTCGACGAGCTCGTCGGCGTCGCCGATCTGGCCGGGGGTGGCACCGGCCAGCAGCGCCCCGTCGAGCGCGTCGGTGAACGCGGACTTCCAGTCGGCCAGCAGGCCGTCGTAGGTGACGATCGCGCGGGACAGGTCGCGGGTGGCGGCCTCGGTGCCGAGCATCATGTTGAGCCAGCCGACCATCCGGGTGGTCGGGGCGGAGCCGGAGCCGTAGGCCAGCTCGCGGCTCTTGATCGACTCCGCGGGATGGCGCAGCATCGTGACGACGGAGAGGTCGGCGTCCAGCTGGTCGGCGGCCAGGCGGTAGAGGGTCAGGAACCACGACAGTCGCGGGTCCTTGACGACCACCTTGTCGCTCGCGGCGAACTGCTCCCCGAGCCAGCCCTTCACCCGGGCCTGGGCCCGCGGGCGCTCGCAGGCCTGAGCCGCCTTGGCCCACGCCTCGGGTCGGCCGTCCTCGGCGTTGACCGCGATCGAGGCCAGCAGCTCGTCGTGGAAGTCGACGGCCCAGCGGGGCTCACCGAAACCCGTCGGGTTGGAGCCGTCGGCCTTCACCTCCGGCAGCGGGATCCGGTAGCCGAGCCGGTCCGCGAGGCCGGTGAACAGGCTGGTGCCGCTGCGTCCGGAGCCGGCGACGATGACCAGCGAGCGGCGCCCGCCCGCGGCGTCCGCCCGGGGCTCCGAGAGGCGTCCGGAGGGGTCGGGGGCGCTCATGGCCGCACTCTCCCACATCTGCGCAGGGCCGCCCAAGGCGACCGACGGGTGACGCAGGTCGGCGCGCCACAGGCAGGGCATAATGTCCGGCGTCCCAGCCCCCGAGACCGGAACGAGAGCGATTCGCCCATGCCCCAGATGACCAGGCTTGCGCGCCGTACGGCGTCTCGTGCACGCACGCTGGCCGGCAACACCGCGACGGGGTTGGAGAGCCGGGCCCGCGGGATCGGTGGTCGCCGGGTGCCCGGCCTGCTGAGCATCATCGTGCCCATGTACAACGTCGAGGAGTACCTCGACGAGTGCCTCACCTCGTTGCGAGTCCAGAAGTACCGCCGCATCGAGATCGTGGTCGTGGACGACGGGTCGCCCGACCGGTCGATCGACATCGCCCGGCGACACCGGCTCAAGGACCCGCGGGTGCGCATCGTCCGGCGGGAGAACGGCGGCCTCAGCGCAGCACGCAACACCGGCGTGGAGACGGCGCGTGGTGAGTTCCTGGCGTTCGTGGACTCCGACGACACCGTCACCCTCGGCGGCTACACCACTGCACTGAGGATGCTCGGTCCGAGCGGATCGGACTTCGCGGTCATGCGCTACCAGCGGATCAGGGGCGAGCGGATCACGCCTGCGGCGCCGTGGATCCGCGACGCGCACGCGGCGACCCGGATGGCGATCACGCTCGGGGACTTCCCGACCATCCTGTGCAACTCGATGTCGTGCTCGAAGATCTTCCGGCGCCGGTTCTGGGACGACGCCGGGCTGCGGTTCGTCGAGGGGATCATCTACGAGGACCAGCAGCTCACCGCCGAGGCCTACTCGCGGGCCGGCGCCTTCGACATTGTCTCCAGCACGCTCTACAACTGGCGGTTCCGTCGCGACGGCACCTCCATCACCCAGTCCCGACGCGAGAACGACGCTGCCGTGCGCAGCCTCAACTCCCAGATCGACTCGATCGAGGCCACCCAGGAGATCCTGCGCCGGCTGGCCGGCCAGGACATCGCCGAGAACCGGGCGATCCAGGCGCTGAGCAACGACCTGCCCCAGTTCACCTCCCGGATCCCCTTCGCCGACGAGGAGTACTGGGAGGTGATGCGCCGCCGCCTGCCCGAGATCATCGACCTGGTGCCCCGCGAGATGTACGCCGAGCACGTCGTCGTCCAGCAGAAGCTCATCAACAGCTACGTCCTCAGCGGCGACCGCGAGCGGGCGCTCTGGGCGATCGAGGGTGGAGTCGCCGAGCTGGCCCCGATCCGGGTGACCCGGCTGGCCAGCGGCGTGCACGCGGAGTACCCCGGGTGGGAGACCCGCGCGGCCGACGGCGTCGACGACACGGTCTTCCGGCTGCCGCTCTCACAGACCCGGGTGCGGGCCGGGGTGCGGTGGCGCCGCCACGTCGAGCCCGGGGTGCTGCGCCTGTCCGGCTGGGCGTTCATCGAGAACGTCGACCTCGCCGACCTCGAGCACACGGTGCGGGTGCGGGCGACCTCGCTCGAGCACGAACCGGTCGAGTTCCCGGCGCGCCCGGTGCGGGCGGAGTGGATCGACGAGGTCAGCGCGCGCGGCAGCTACCACTGCGACTACCGCAACGGCGGGCTCGAGGTGGACGTCGACCTGCGCCGGCTGCCCGTGGGCACCTGGCAGCTCCAGGTGGAGGTCGAGGCCGGCGGGATCCGTCGTACCGGTGACCTGGCGGCGGGCCGGCAGACGTCGGCCGTCGTACCCTTCACGGCGTGGGCCGGGGACGACCGCGCCGCCCTGTTGCGCCACCGCCGGGACCGGGCGATGCGGCTGACCGTGGTGCAGCCCGGGGCGGTCGTGAGGCGGATGCGCACCCCCGACGAGGTCGACGGTCCGATCGAGATCGACACCGTCGGGCCGGCCGCGGCCGAGGTCGTGATGATCCGCCGCAAGGACCGCACCGTGCTCGCGGCCGAGGTCGTCTCGGCCGAGCCGGGGCAGGCCACCCTGGCGTTCCGGCTGCCCCCGCCCGTGAGAACGCCGCGCGCCGGCGCGACCGACGGCTGGCGGTTCGGGCTGCGCGTGGACGACAAGCTGGTGCCGGCGCCGTACGCCCCCGACCCCGCGAGCCCGGCCCCGGCCGGCACGGTGGCGCTGGAGATCGGCATCTCCGACTGGCGCTCGGCCGCCGTGCGGGTGTGGTACGGCGCCGCGGTCGTCACCGGCGCCGCCACGAGCGAGTCCGGGCTGACGGTACAGCTGCGGGTGGCCGGGCTCGACCATCGACAGTTCGTGCCCCAGCTGGTCGCCGCCTACGAGACCGTCCCCGGAGAGTGGACGGGCACCGAGGCCGACCCCGAGGCGGACCTCGAGGTGCGCTTCGAGTGGCAGCGCCGTGGCGTCGACGGGCGGCTGCGACCGCTCCCGCCGGCGAGTTACCGGATGGAGCTTCGTCGGGTGCTCGATGCGGTGCCCACGGGCGAGGTGATCTCCTGCCGGCTGGCCGACGAGGTGGCCGACCGGTTCCCGATCGACGAGCTGCTCGGCGACATCCGGGTGGTGCTGTCCTCGGCGAACGAAGGGGTGATCCACCTGTTCGGCGTACGGGTCAAGCCGCCGCTGCTGCCAGACGAGCGGGGCAACCGCAACCAGCTCCTGCTCCGCCAGGTCGCCGTGGACGGCAAGGGCAGCGACCACTCCGTCTTCTTCCGGACGCTGTACGGCGAGGTCACCAACGACTCCGCCCGCGAGCTGCACCACGAGCTGCGTCGTCGCGGGACGACCCGCACGCTGGTCTGGGCGGTCGCCGACCGTTCGGTGCCCGTTCCCGATGGCGGGGTCGGCGTGCTGGAGGAGAGTCGGGCCTGGCACGAGACCCTCGGCGACGCGGGGCACGTGGTGCTCAACATCCACCAGCCAAACTGGTACGTGAAGCCGGCGCCGCAGGTGATGGTCGAGACGTTCCACGGCTACCCCTACAAGCGGATGGGACAGGACCACTGGCGCGGCCTCGACCTGCGCGCGGCCCAGGTCGCGTCGTACCTCCGGCGCTCCGCCGAGTGGGACTACCTGGTCTCGCCGTCGTCGTACGCCACGCCCCTGCTGCTGCGCGAGTTCTTCTCCGAGGAGGCGGCCGCGAAGGTCTCGGTGATCGAGGCCGGCTACCCCCGCAACGACATGCTCCTCGATGACCAGCGCGACGAAGTTCGCGCCGCCACGCGCGAGCTGCTGGGTCTCCCGGAGGGCGCCAACGTCGTGCTCTACGGTCCGACCTTCCGCGACGTGCTGAGCGTCGACGGGATGACCGCCCGCGCGGCCGACTACCTGCGGCCGGGCCGGTTCGTGGAGCTGATGGGGCCCGACACCTATCTCCTGATGCGGGGGCACGCCTTCAACGCGCGCGGCCGCACCAGACCGGTGCTGGGCAACCGGGTCATCGACGTCACGCACTACCCCGACGTGATGGAGCTGGTGCTCGCCTCCGACGCAGGCATCCTCGACTACTCCTCGTTGCGTTTCGACTACGCGCTGACCCGCAAGCCGATGGTCTTCCTGGTGCCGGACAAGCAGGAGTACCACCGCTGGCGCCCCGGCCTGCTCGACTACGACAGCACGGCCCCCGGCCCGCACGTCGCGACGACCGAGGAGGCGGCCGCGGCCCTGCGGGATCCGCAGGCGTTGGTACGCCGGTGGTCGCCGGCCGTCGAGGAGTTCATCGGGCGTTACCTGGAGCAGGAGGACGGGCACGCCTCGGCCAGGGTCATCGACGCGATCTTCGGTCCGGGTGAGGCATGAGCGAGAGCCCAAGCCGACCGGCGGCGCTGCCGCCCGACGCCGTCCTGGTGCACATCGGTCCCCGCAAGACCGGGTCGACCGCGATCCAGTCGTCGTTCTTCGAGGTGGCCGAGCAACTCCGGTCGTGCGGCGTGGTCTACCCGGGCACGAACGCTCGTCACCACTTCGCCGTGTGGAACCTGGTGGGCTGGTCCCCGAAGATGCGCAACGACCCGCCCCCGCGTGCATGGGACGACCTGGTCCGGGAGGTGCAGGCGCATCCCGACGAGCGCGTCGTCATCAGCAGCGAGCACCTCTCGGTGGCCGGGCCACGGGCCATCGAGCGATTGGTGTCCGACTTCGGCGCTGAGCGGGTCCACGTCGTGCTGGTGGTGCGCCCGCTCGACAAGCTGCTGCCGTCGCAGTGGCAGGAACGCGTCAAGAGTATGCAGACCGTCGACTACGAGTCGTGGCTGGGCCAGGTGCTGGCGCGCAAGGGTGGGCCGCACGCCCGTCAGTTCTGGCGGGGCCACGGCCTCCGGCGGGTGCTCAACCGCTGGGCGGCCCGGGTGCCGCCCGAGCGGATCGTCGCCGTGGTCAACCGCGGGGGGGACCGCCGGTTCCTGCACAGCACCTTCGAGGCCCTGCTCGACCTCGAGCCGGGAACCCTGCCTACCGTGGCGACCGAGAACTCCTCACTGCCCTGGTCGGCGACCGAGCTGCTGCGCCGGGTCAACCACGACCACGCCGGCAGCGGCCGCACCCCGCGGGCCTATTTCCGGATCGTCCGCCGCGGCCCGCTCAAGGAGATGCTGCGGGCCGAGCCGACGGAGCTCGACGAGCTCGCGCCCGGCTTCCCGGCGTCGGCGATCGAGCCGCTCCGCGTGCTGTCGACCGACCGGCGCGACACCCTGTACAAGGCGGGGGTTCGCATCGTCGGCGACCCCGACGACCTGCTCGCGCCCGACAACCTGCGCGCCTGGAAGTCCGCGCCCGCGGCGATCTCGCTCGACCTCGCGACGGCCGCGGTGGTGGGGTCGCTGCGGGTGTCTGACCGCAGCCAGGAGCGTCTGTCCCGGCTGCTCCGCGAGACCAGGCAGCAGCGCCGCGCCCTCAAGCGGCTGCAGGCCAAGGCCCCGGCGAAAGTCGGACCGGCCGCGTTGCCCACCGCGGCGCTGGTCGCGGAGGTGCGCCGCCGGGCCGGCCGGCGGGCAACCAGGCCCTTCCGTCGTGACAGGAGCACGCCATGACCGAGCCCAGCCGTCTGCCCGACGGGTCGGTGATGATCCATATCGGGCCCTACAAGACGGGCTCGACCGCCATCCAGGCCGCCCTGGCCGCCGCGCGACCGGAGCTGCCCCGGCACGGCGTGGTCTACCCCGGCGACGCGCGCCGCCATGCCGAGCCCGGCTGGGCGGTGCTCGACTGGTCGCCGCGCGTGCAGGAGACCCCGCCGATCTCGGTGTGGGAGGACCTCGTCGCCGAGGTGCACGCAGCCACACCCGACCAGCGCGTCGTGGTGAGCACCGAGGACTTCGGGTTCGCGACGCCCGCGCGGATCGAGCGGATCGTGGGAGACCTCGGCGCGGACGCGTCGTACATGACCACGGTGATCCGCCCGCTCGACCTGCTGCTGCCCTCGCAGTGGCAGGAGCAGATGAAGAGCATGCAGACCTTCACCTACGACGCGTGGCTGCGCGACGTGCTGTTCGAGGCGCAGAGCCCCCCGGCCAAGACGTTCTGGACCTCCCACGACGTCGAGCGGGTGCTGGGCCGCTGGCTCGGCTTCCTGCCGCCCGAGCGGGTGATCGTGGTCGCGGGCGCCCGTGGGGACCGCGGGTTCCTGCCCCGCAGCTTCGAGGGCCTGCTCGGGTTGCCCGAGGGCCTGCTCGCTCTCCAGCAGGTCGACAACGCGTCCCTCTCGCCGGCCGGCAGCGAGCTGCTGCGCCGCCTCAACGCCGAGTACGCCGAGCACGGCTGGACCTCCGAGGTCTACCGCCGCCAGATCCGGTACGGCGCCGTCGCCGGCATGCTCCGCGCCGGGCGCAACGACCTCGACGGTGCCCCGCTGACGATCCCCGCGTGGGCGGTCGACCGCGTCCGCGAGCTCTCCGAGCAGCGGGTCGCCGCCATCCGCGAGGCCGGAGTGCGCGTGGTCGGTGACCTCGACGGATTGCTGCTGCCCGGCGACTACGTCGGCGACGCCGAGGACCGCACCGCCGAGCTGGTCTCGCAGGAGCTCGCGACCGCCGCCGTCACCGGTGCCATCCAGGCGGGGCTGCGCGACCTCCGCCAGCGGGGCCGGGCCCAGCGGCGCAAGGGCCGCCGCGGGGGCCGCTCGAAGGACGCCGCGCCGCCCGCGCCGCC
>JBPCQY010000080.1:0-2920 GCA_050997635.1 Nocardioides sp. | reverse complement strand
CCGTGAGCACGAGCGAGGTCTGGGGTCTGTTCCAGCACGACCCACGCGATCCGCAGTACGCCGCCCTGCGCGCCTCCGACCGCGACCGCGCCGTCGTCTCCGACCTCCTCGCCGAGGCGTACGCCGAGGGCCGCCTCGACCGCGACGAGCTCGACGAGCGCACCGCCACGGTCACCTCCGCCCGCACCTACGCCGACCTGGTGCCGCCGATCCGCGACCTCACCCTCGGCTCGACCTCCCAGCTGCCGGCACTCACCGAGTCCTCGGAGCTTCGGCGTCGCGCCGAGCGCCACTACGACAAGCAGCGCGCCGAGGCCCTGTGGGGCTTTCTGGTGCCGAACCTGATCTGTTGGGCGATCTTCTTCTTCAGCGGGATGGGATTCCCGTGGCCCGTCTTCGTCACCATCGGCACCGGCGCCAACGTGCTGCGCATCCTCAGCACCCGCGCATCGATCATCGAAGAGCGGATGGAGAGCCTGAAGCGCAAGGAGACCAGGGCGCTCGAGTCCAAGGCCGAGCTGCACCGGCGAGCCGAGTCGGACTGAGGTCAGGCGTCCCAGTCGTCGGGGCGGTGCTTCTTCGGCATCCGGCCGACGACCAGCCCGTACGACTCGTCGACGGCCTCGACCAGCTCGTCGTCCGGGATGGCGTAGGTGAGGTCGTTCCAGCCGGACCGGCCGATGTAGGCCATCACGCTCGCGTGCCCGGGATGACGCTGCAGCCACTCGTCGGCCACCTCGCGCGTCGTACCACCCTTGATCCCGACCCCGGCAGGCCCGATGAACGCGAAGATCTTGCCGCGCTCCCCCGGCCCCACCTTGATCACCGGATGGTCGTGCTCCCACGGGTTGTCGGCCCAGGCGCCCGGCTTGGTCAGGCAGTACGCCGTCATGGTCGCGGCGTCCACGTTCAGTCCTCGTCGTCCTCGTCGTCGAGCAGGCCCTGGCGGCGCGCCTCGGCAACGATGCGGCGCACGTTGGTCAGGGTCCCGCAGTTGTCGTCGATCTGGGCGTTGCGCTCGGTCGCGAATCTCGTGCCCAGCTCGGCGCGCACCCGCTCGCCCACATCGTCGCGGGCGGGGTTGAGGATGGTCAGCTCCTCCTCGGTGAGGTGGTGGTTGACGACTTTCGCGAGCTCCTCGACGGCGTCGTCGAATCCTTTCGTGTCGGTGCCCTTGAGCTCCAGGACGGTCAGCAGCGCCTCGTGCCCCTCGGCGTGCTCCTCCTCGCCGTGCTCGGCCTCGTGGCCGGTGATGGCGTCCTTGCGGCGCAGCTTGGGATAGACGTGCTTCTCCTCCGCCACGGCGTGCGCGACGTGCAGCGTCGCGAACGCCCGGCGTACGGCGTCGCGGTCGGCGCTGCTGTCGCGCAGGTCGCGCAGCAGCGACTCGAAGCGACGGTGGTCGTCGAGGATCAGCTCGACGACGTCACCGGAGACGGGGCGGCCCAGATCGATCTCGGTCATGCCACCCACGTTAGTCGAGGCAGAACTCGTTGCCTTCCGGGTCTTGCATCACGATGAACCCGGCACTTGCCGGCGGTTCGGGCTCGTGGCGCTCCTGCCGGCGTGCGCCGAGCGCGACCAACCGCTCGCACTCCGCCTCGAGCGCGGCCATCCGCTCCTCAGCCTCGAGCCCCGGCGCGGCGCGGACGTCGAGGTGCACGCGGTTCTTGGCCGTCTTGCCCTCGGGTACCTTCTGGAACCAGAGCCGTGGCCCCGTGCCCGTCGGGTCGACCGCGGCCGAGGCGTCGTTGCGGTGCTCCAGCGGGACCCCGAACGCCTCCAGCGCGTCGTCCCAGTTGTCGAAGCCGGGCGGCGGCGAGTCGAGCCGGTAGCCCAGCACCGCCTGCCAAAACGCGCACAGCGCGCCCGGGTCGGCGCAGTCGAACGTGATCTGCACGGTGCGGACGTCGCTCATGTGGCTCCCGCAGCCGCTCGCTTCGCTCCCGGTTCTCCTCGCTCGGCGCAATCGCACGAGCTCGTTCCTCGCTCGGCGTTGCTCCTCACTTCGTCGCATCCATCATCTGCCGCAGCTCCTTCTTGAGGTCGCCGATCTCGTCGCGCAGCCTGGCGGCGAGCTCGAACTGGAGCTCCGCCGCGGCGCCCTTCATCTGGTCGGTGAGCTCCTGGATGAGCTGGGCCAGCTCGGCGCTCGGCAGACCGGCGAGGTCCTTGGCGTGCTGACCGGCGGCGAGCTGACCGAGGGCGGGCACCGGCTGGGACGCCTTCACGCCACCCGCGCGACCCTTGGCCTCGGTGCCGGCCCAGGTCTGCAGCAGGGCCTGGGTGTCCTCGCCATCGCGGGCGAGCATCTCGGTAATGTCGGCGATCTTCTTGCGCAGCGGCGTGGGGTCGATGCCGCGCTCGGTGTTGTAGGCGACCTGCTTGTCGCGGCGCCGGTTGGTCTCGTCGATCGCCTTCTCCATCGAGGGCGTGATCTTGTCGGCGTACATGTGCACCTGACCCGACACGTTGCGGGCCGCACGGCCGATGGTCTGGATCAGCGACTTGTCGGAGCGCAGGAAGCCCTCCTTGTCGGCGTCGAGGATCGAGACCAGCGACACCTCGGGCAGGTCGAGACCCTCGCGGAGCAGGTTGATGCCGACCAGCACGTCGTAGTCGCCGAGGCGCAGGTCGCGGAGCAGCTCGATGCGTTTGAGGGTGTCGACCTCGGAGTGGAGGTAGCGGGTGCGGATGCCGGCGTCGAGGAGGTAGTCGGTCAGGTCCTCGGACATCTTCTTGGTCAAGGTGGTGACCAGCGTGCGCTCGTTGCGATCCACGCGGACGCGGATCTCGTTCATCAGGTCGTCGATCTGGTTCTTGGTCTCGTGGACCTCCACCTCGGGATCAATGATCCCCGTCGGCCGGACGATCTGCTCCACGATCCGGGGCGAGTGCGTGCGCTCGTACTCGCCAGGGG
>JBPCQY010000073.1:0-7388 GCA_050997635.1 Nocardioides sp. | reverse complement strand
TCCCACTGCTCCCGCTCGGCGGTGACCGGGTCGAGGCCGGTGTCGATCTGGTGCAGGGTGTCGATGCTCATCGCCTTGGCCGCGGCGATCAGGAAGTGCTCCGCGGGCGCGACGGTCAGGCTCAGGGCGTCGCCGTCGCCGTCGCCGTCGCGGTCGGCGACGGTCACGGCGTACGCCATCAGCGAGTCGGCCATGTTGGGGTACATCACGACCTTGTCGACGTCGACCATCGTGCACACGGTGTCGAGGTGCATCGTGGCGCGCTCCTGGGCGATGGGTACGGCGAGCACGGTGTGCGCCAGACCGGCGCCGAACACCTCACGGGCGAGCTGCTCGGCGCCTGCGGGCGTCGTACGTTCGCCGACGCCGATCGCGACGACCCCGGGCGCGAGGAGGAGGACGTCGCCGCCCTCGACGTGTTCGGCGCGCCAGCCGTGGATCCGCTCGACGCCCGCGAAGCGCAGATGCCCCGACCAGATCAGCTCGGTCAGCTGGGTCTCGCGCTTGCGGGCCGGCATCGCCAGCGACGTGACACTCACCCGGTCGCGCATCCACACCGACGAGTCGCGGGTGAACAGCAGGTTGGGGAGCGGGTCGATCAGGAAGTCGTGGGGGTCGAGCAGCGAGGTCACCAGGCCGTGTCCGCCGCGGACCTCGTCGTTACGGATGCCCGCCGTGAGGTACGTCGTGAGCTCGGCCGGGGTGGACTCGCGCAGCATCGGGCCGAGCCAGGTCTTGAGGGTGTCGCCGAGGTGCAGGCCGGACAGCGCGGTGTCGATGGCCAGCTCGCGCGCCTCCCCCGACTCGAGGGTCTCGGTCAGCAGGTCGGTCAGGTAGAGCACCTCGACGTCGCGCTCGCGCAGGGCCGCGGCGAAGGCGTCGTGCTCGTCCTGCGCACGGGCCACCCAGGGGATGCCGTCGAACAGCAGACGGTCGTTGTTGCGCGGCGTCAGGCGGGTCAGCTCGGGGCCAGGGCGGTGCAGCAGCACCGTGCGCAGCCGACCGACCTCGGAGTCGGCGCCGTAACCGTGGCCAGGGAGTTGGTCTTCGGACATGGCCGCACTCTACGGGTCAGCCGACGAGCTCCACGACCGTCAGGACCCCGAGCACCAGGCACACCGCGGCGCCCGCGAAGTGCAGCACGTGGAGCTTCACGAATCGCAGCAGGGTGCGGCCGGCGACGACGGCCAGACCGCTGACGAGGAGCAGCGCCCCGAGGGCCCCGATGAAGACGCTCACCGGGTCGTCGTACCGCGCGACGAAGGTGATCGTGAGCAGCTGGGACAGGTCGCCCCACTCGGCCGCGAAGAGCACCAGGAAGCAGGTGAGCACGATGCGGATACCGTGCACGTCCTTGGTGGCGAGCTCCTCCTCGCCGTCCTTCTGCTGGTGGGAGAACCCCTCGCGCACCAGCAGGATCGCGCCGAGGAAGAACATCGCGGCCGCGACGCTGTGGATCAGGTCGTGCGGCAGGAACGAGGCGGCCTTGCCGACGGCCACGGCGACCAGGGTCTGCACGGCGAAGGCGAATCCCACCCCGATCCAGACCAGCAGCGGCCGGTATCGGGTCGCGAGCACCAAGGTCGCCAGGAACGTCTTGTCCGGGAGCTCGACCAGGAAGATCGCGCCGAACGTGATGGCGATGACGGCGGGATCCACGGCGCCGAACCTACCGGCCGGTCGGACCGCTGGAGGGGTCACGGGGCGTCAACTGCCCGCGGCGGTCTTCATGGTTCTTCATAGCCCGTCCCGCGGTTCCGCGAGAGGTCCCCGGTGGGGTTCACTGCCCGGGCGATCCGGGACCCGTGCAGGAGTCGGGTGTGCGCATCGGGCACCGGTGGTCGTGCGGGTTCCGGGCCACCAGGCGTAGTTCGCTTGCCCGTGGTCGGGGCCGAGGTGTTTGCTGGGGCTCGAGGGGTCGAGTCCGACCAAGAGGGAGATCCAGATGCCGACGTTCGATCACTACGACCAGGGCACGCCGAGCTGGGCTGAGCTCGTGACGCCCGACCAGAAGTCAGCACAGGAGTTCTACGGACCGCTGTTCGGGTGGTCGTTCGATGACAACGACATGGGCGACGACGCGCACTACTACATCGGCACGGTCGAGGGCGACGCCGTCGTCGGCGTGAGTGGCCAGATGCCGGGGATGGAGGGCCATCCCGCGTTCTGGGGCGTCTACCTCGCCGTCGATGACGTCGATGCGACGACGGCGAAGGTCGAGGCCGCCGGCGGGAAGGTCGAGGCCGGCCCGTTCGACGTCAACGACAACGGCCGGATGTCGGCGCTGCAGGATCCCACCGGAGCCCGGATCAACCTGTGGCAGGCCAAGGCCATGGTCGGCACCGTGCGGGCCAACGAGCCCGGGACGCCGGTGTGGAACGAGCTGGTCACTCCCGACGTCGACACCGCTGTGCGGTTCTACACCGACGTGCTCGGCATGGGCTCGGAGCCGATGGAGATGGGCGAGGCCGGTGCCTACGCCGTGCTGACCAATGCGGAGGGCAACCGGATCGGTGGCGCGCTGCCGCCGCAGACCGACGGCGTACCCCCGCACTGGAACATCTACTTCTACGTCGCGGACGTCGACGCGTCCTGCGCTCAGGCCGAGAGCCTCGGTGGCTCGGCTCTGGCGCCGGCCTTCGACGCACCGGGGGTGGGCCGGATGGCGATGCTGCGCGACCCGCAGGGGGCGACGTTCTGGGTGATGAACGAGAAGCAGGCCGCCTGAGCCATCGGTCCCGGTCTCAGACCGCGCGGAACGGGTCGGCGGGATAGACCCCGAGGATCTTCACGTCGGTGGTGAAGAAGGCGAGCTCCTCCAGGGCGCGCCGCACCGCCAGGTCCTGCGGGTGCCCGTCGACCTCGGCCAGGAACTGGGTAGCGGTGAACTCCCCGCCGACCATGTAGCTCTCCAGCTTGGTCATGTTGACGCCGTTGGTCGCGAAGCCGCCGAGCGCCTTGTAGAGCGCGGCCGGCAGGTTGCGCACGTTGAAGATGAACGACGTCACCACCGGGCCGTGGCCGGGCTCGGCCTCGATCAGGTCGCGCGAGAGGATCACGAACCGCGTGGTGTTGTGCTCCTCGTCCTCGACGTCGTCGGCCAGCACCGTCAGGCCGTAGATCTCGGCAGCGAGCGGAGGCGAGATGGCGGCCTGAGCGGGGTCGCCGGCCTCGGCGACCTCGCGGGCGGCCCCGGCGGTGTCACCGGAGATGACGGGCACCAGGCCGTGCTCGCGGATGATCCTGCGGCACTGGCCGAGCGCGTGCACATGGCTGTGCACCGTCTTGACCGTCTCGAGAGTCGCGCCGGGAATGCCCAGCAGGGCGAACCGGATCCGCAGGAAGTGCTCACCCACGATGTGCAGCGTCGAGGTCGGCAGGAAGTGGTGGATGTCGGCCACCCGGCCGGCCAGGGAGTTGTCGATCGGGATGACGGCGAGGTCGGCTCCGCCCTGCTCGACGGCCGCGAAGGCGTCCTCGAAGCTGGCGCACGGGACGGCCTCGGCGTCCGGGAAACGCTGGGCACACACCAGGTGTGAGTTGGAGCCGGGCTCGCCCTGGTAGGCGATCCGGTGCGGAATCGGTGGCCTGCTCACGCGCGTCAGTGTTCCACGGGACAGCCGGGCGCGATTAGGCTCGCTCAGCGTGTGGATCCTCGCCGTGGCCGCCCTCGTGGTCGCCCTTGCCGCCCTGGCGCTCTCCGTCGTGGGCCTGCGCCGGCAGCGCACCGCACGCCGGTCGATGGGCGCCGATGCCCTGCCGCAGGACGTCCACGGTCTTCGGCAGGAGGTCGCCGCGCTGCGGCTCGAGGCGGCCGACGCGCTGCGGCACGTCGCGGTCGTGCGCTACGACGCGTTCGGCGACATGGGCGGGCACCTCTCGTGGTCGCTGGCCCTGCTCGACGCCGGCGGCAACGGACTGGTGTTGACCTCGATCCACGGCCGCTCCGAGGCCCGCACCTATGCCAAGAGCATCGCCGAGTGGACCTGCAGCCAGCAGCTCTCGCCCGAGGAGGACGAGGCGATCGCGCACGCGCGCCCCTGACAACGGTAGGGGGACTGGCCCTCAGCGGGGCACCCGCACCAGCAACCGCCCGTGGATGCAGTCCATCCGCAGCTCCCGGCCCGGGCCGATGCCGTCGCCGTCGAGCTGGCGAGGCGTGTCGGCCGACGCGCGTACGACGACGGACTGGCCGCGCAGCCGGTGGATCGTGTCGTCGATCCGCGGCCGCTTGGCCAGGACGCGGAAGACCAACGGCAGCCACGAGAGGAACTGCTTGGGGTGCAACAGCACCACGTCGAGCAGCCCGTCGTCGATCGCGGCGTCCGGCAGCAGCGGCATGCCGGCCTGCAGGTGGCCCACGTTGCCGATCACGACCGTGCGCGCGCGGTGGCTGGTGAACTCGCCGCCGTCGATCGAGACCTCGAGCTTCACCACCGGCGACATCAGGGCCTTGAGACCCGAGATGACGTAGGCGAACCAGCCCACTCGCTGCTTGATCTGCTCGTTGACGCCCTCCATGATCGCGGCGTCCAGCCCCATGCCGGCCATCACCATGAAGTGGGTGTCCTCGAAGCCGTCGCCACTGACCGCGACCAGGTCGATGGCGCTGTCCTGGCCGTTGAGGGCGACGTCGATGGCCGAGCGCAGGAACAGCGGGATGCCGAGGTTGCGGGCCAGCAGGTTGCCGGTGCCGGCGGGGACGACGCCGACCGGGATACCGGTGCCGGCGAGCTCGGCGCACACCTCGCGCACCGTCCCGTCCCCACCGCAGACGAGCACGAGGTCGGCTCCGGCCACGGAGGCCGCCTCGGCCATGCCGGTCCCGGGGTCCTCGATGGTCGTGTAGTGCCAGGCCGGGTCCGACCAGCCGGCCTCGTTGGCCATCGCCGCCACCATCGACTTGAACTGGCCGACGTCCTCGACCTTCGACGGGTTGATGACCACGTGCAACGAACGGTCGGAGGCGATCGCCTCGGTCAGCGGCTCGGCGGAGGCGGCATGGCTGCGGGGCAGCGGGGAGTAGACCGACAGCCCGAGCAGCAGTACACCCGCCCCGAGCAGCGCACCGCCGACCACGTCGGTGGGATAGTGCCGGCCGAGCAGCACCCGGTCGGCGTACACGACCAGGGCGGTGAGGATGCCCACGACGTACACCCCACGGCGTACGCCGGACTTGCGCGCGAGCATCAGCGTGATCACCATGACCAACCCGGCGAACGCGGTGATCGAGGAGGAGTGGCCCGACGGGAACGAGTTGCTGTGCAGCAGGTCGGTCGGGTTCTGCCAGAGCGGCCTCGCCCGGCCCAGCCAGATCTTGAACAGGGTGGTCAGCTCGGAGGTGACGACCATGACCGCGACCACGAGGATCGCCGAGCGACGGTGGTGCCGCACCAGCAGGCCGATGGCCAGCAGCGCCGTCAGGATCGTCATCCCGATGCCACCGAAGGCGAGCTCGACCCAGGACAGGAAGGTCTCGAGACGGTCGTGGTGCAGGGCCCAGATCTCGGCCTGCTTGCCCTTGCGGTCGATCACGTCGAGGGCCGTCCGGTCGCGGGTCACCACGAAGGCGAGCACGCCGTAGAGGACCAGGCACACGGCCGCCCAGGTCAGGGTCAGGGTGCGGGGGCGGTCGAGCAAGGCCATGCCTGTCAGGTCGTCGGGGGCGAGGTGCGCCACAGTATGCCGCGACGCGGGCCGGCCCCCGCACACCTGTCCGGGTATCTCGCGTGCCGCGCCACGGTGGCCGCGGATAGCCTTGCCGCATGACCCACGCCCGCCCGAGGACCCGAGCATGATCGATCCGAAGCTGCTGCGCGAGGACCCCGACCGGGTGCGCGCCAGCCAGGCCAAGCGGGGGCTGCCCGACGAGGTCGTCGACCGGGCGCTCGCCGCCGACGAGGTACGCCGTACGTCGATCGCCGCGTTCGAGGCGAAGCGCGCCGAGCAGAAGCAGCTCGGCAAGCTCATCCCGCAGGCCCAGGGCGAGGAGAGGGCCGAGCTGCTGGCTCGCACCAAGCAGCTCTCCGCCGACGTCAAGGCCGCCGAGGCCGCGCAGACCGAGGCGGAGGACACCTGGCGCGGCGCCCTGATGGAGATCCCGAACGTCGCGGCCGACGCGGCTCCGGCCGGCGGCGAGGACGACTACGTTCTGCTCGAGACCGTCGGTACGCCGCGCGACTTCGAGGCCGAGGGCTTCGAGCCGCGCGACCACGTCGAGCTGGGGCGGATGCTGGGTGCCATCGACCTCGACCGCGGCGCCAAGGTCAGCGGCAGCCGCTTCTACTTCCTCACCGGGGTCGGCGCCGAGCTCGAGTTCGCCCTGATCAACCTGGCGCTCGAGCAGGCCCGCAACGCCGGCTTCACCCAGGTGATCGCGCCGTCGCTGGTGCGCCCGCGTGCCATGGAGGGCACCGGCTATCTCGGGCAGGCGGCCGAGGACGTGTACCGGATCGAGGGGGAGGACCTCTACCTCGTCGGGACCTCCGAGGTGCCGATGGCGGCGTACCACTCCGACGAGATCCTCGACGGCGCCGCGCTCCCGCTGCGCTACGCGGCGTTCAGCCCCTGCTTCCGCAAGGAGGCCGGCTCGCACGGCAAGGACACCCGCGGCATCATCCGGGTGCACTGGTTCGACAAGGTCGAGATGTTCGTGTTCACCACGCTCGAGGACGCCGAGGCCGAGCACCAGCGGCTGCTCGGCTGGGAGAAGGAGTTCCTCGACAAGCTCGAGCTCGCCTACCGGGTGATCGATGTGGCGGCCGGCGACCTGGGGCTCTCGGCGCAGCGCAAGTACGACTGCGAGGCGTGGATCCCGACCCAGGGCCGCTACCGCGAGCTCACCTCCACCTCGAACTGTACCGACTTCCAGGCCCGTCGCCTCGACATCCGCAGCCGCCACGACGGCGAGGTCCGGCCGGTGGCGACCCTCAACGGCACGCTCACGGCCAGCACCCGGACGATCGTGGCGATCCTCGAGACCCACCAGCAACCCGACGGGTCAGTGCGGGTGCCGGAAGCGCTGCGCCCCTACCTCGGCGGCCGTGAGCTGCTGAAGCCGCTCACGTAGTGAGCCCCGCCGCCGACTGGCGCCCGCGCCTGGTCGCCCTCGACATCGACGGCACGCTGCTGGCGTGGGTCGACGGGCTCGGCCTGACCCACGAGCGGGTCAGTGAGCCGGTGCTCGACGCCGTACGCCGGGCCGTCGAGGCGGGTGCGCACGTCGTGCTCGCCTCGGGTCGTTCGCCGCACGGCATGACCCGGGTGGCCGACCTGATGGGCCTGCCCGGCCAGGTCCACGAGCCGTTGTGGGTGGTGGCGAGCAACGGTGCGGTGGTCTTCCGCTATCCGCCGTTCGAGCTGGTGCACGAGGAGACCTTCGACGCGGC
>JBPCQY010000076.1:0-4378 GCA_050997635.1 Nocardioides sp. | reverse complement strand
CTTCTACGACGAGATCTTCCGCTCGCTGCGGATCCCCTACGAGCCGATCCGCTGGGCCAGCGACATCTCGGCCAACCACGACGACGAGATCACCAAGCAGGCCCGGATCCTGGAGATGGTGCACGCCTACCGGGTGCGTGGCCACATGATGGCCGACACCGACCCGCTGGAGTACCGCCAGCGCAGCCACCCCGACCTCGAGGTGGAGTCGCACGGGCTGACCCTGTGGGACCTCGACAGGGAGTTCGCGACCGGTTCCTTCGGTGGCGGCCGCAGCTTCATGAAGATGCGCGCGATCCTGGGCATCCTGCGCGACTCCTACTGTCGCACCGTCGGCATCGAGTACATGCACATCCAGGACCCTGAGCAGCGCCGGTGGATCCAGGAGCGCGTCGAGCAGCCGCACCAGAAGCCGCCCCGCGACGAGCAGCTACGGATCCTGCTCAAGCTCAACCAGGCCGAGGCGTTCGAGACCTTCCTGCAGACCAAGTTCGTCGGTCAGAAGCGGTTCAGTCTCGAGGGCGGCGAAACCACGGTCGCGCTGCTCGACGAGCTCTGCGCAGCCGCAGCCGAGGCCGACCTCGACGAGGTCACCATCGGTATGGCCCACCGTGGCCGGCTCAACGTGCTGGCCAACATCGTCGGCAAGAGCTACAGCCAGATCTTCCGCGAGTTCGAGGGCAACATCGACCCGCGCACGGTGCAGGGGTCGGGCGACGTCAAGTACCACCTGGGCGCCCAGGGTGAGTTCGTGGCCGGCTCCGGCGAGAAGATCAAGGTGTCGGTCGCGGCGAACCCGTCGCACCTCGAGGCGGTCGACCCGGTGCTCGAGGGCATCGCCCGCGCCAAGCAGGACGTCCTCGACCGCGGCGTCGAGTACCCCGTCCTGCCGCTGCTCCTGCACGGCGACGCGGCGTTCGCCGGCCAGGGCGTGGTCGCCGAGACGCTGAACCTGTCGCAGCTGCGCGGCTACCGCA
Organism: Nocardioides sp.; assembly: GCA_050997635.1. Taxonomy (GTDB): domain Bacteria; phylum Actinomycetota; class Actinomycetes; order Propionibacteriales; family Nocardioidaceae; genus Nocardioides. Next base: position 3,401 of record JBPCQY010000076.1, on the reverse strand, counting down.
CCGGCGGCACCATCCACCTGGTCGTCAACAACCAGGTCGGCTTCACCACATCTCCGGGTTCGTCGCGCTCGTCGCTGTACTGCACCGACGTCGCCCGGATGGTGCAGGCGCCGATCTTCCACGTGAACGGCGACGATCCCGAGGCCTGCATCCGGGTGGCCCAGCTGGCCTTCGAGTACCGCCAGGCGTTCAACAAGGATGTCGTCATCGACCTGGTCTGCTACCGCCGTCGCGGTCACAACGAGGGCGACGACCCGTCGTACACCCAGCCGTTGATGTATGACCTGATCGAGCAGAAGCGCTCGGTGCGCAAGCTCTACACGGAGTCCCTGATCGGTCGAGGCGACATCACCATCGAGGAGGCCGAGCAGGTCCTCAAGGACTACCAGCAGCAGCTGGAGCGGGTCTTCACCGAGGTGCGCGAGGCGGCGGCCGACTCCGCCGCGCCGGAGTGGACGACGGTCCCGGACTACCCCGAGAAGCCCGACGGCAACACCCAGACGGCGGTGTCGGTCGAGGTGCTCAAGCGGATCGCGGACGCCTATGTCACGCCCCCCGACGGCTTCACCGTGCATCCCAAGGTGATGCCGCAGCTGCAGCGTCGGGCCACCGCGATCTCCGACGGCCCGATCGACTGGGGCACCGGCGAGATCCTGGCGTTCGGCTCGCTGCTGATGGAGGGCCGGCCGGTCCGGCTCTCCGGGCAGGACTCGCGCCGCGGCACCTTCGTGCAGCGCTTCGCCACCATCATCGACCGCACCAACGCGGCCGAGTGGACTCCACTCAGTGCGCTCACCGAGGAGCAGGCGAAGTTCCACATCTACGACTCGCTGCTCTCGGAGTACGCCGCGCTCGGGTTCGAGTACGGCTACTCGGTGGCGCGGCCCGAGGCGCTGGTGCTGTGGGAGGCGCAGTTCGGCGACTTCGCCAACGGCGCCCAGACGATCATCGACGAGTTCATCACCTCCGGTGAGACCAAGTGGAGCCAGCAGTCGGGCGTCGTACTCCTGCTGCCGCACGGGTACGAGGGTCAGGGCCCCGACCACTCGTCGGCCCGGATCGAGCGATTCCTGGTGATGTGCGCCGACGACGCGTTCGTGGTCGCGCAGCCCTCGACGCCCGCGTCGTACTTCCACCTGCTGCGGCAGCACTCGCTCGGTGAGGAGCACCGCCCGCTGGTGGTCTTCACGCCGAAGTCGATGCTCAAGCGCAAGGAGGCGGCCTCCAAGCCGGCCGACTTCACCGAGGGCACCACCTTCCGTCCGTTCGTGGCCGACGCGTCCGCCGACGAGGCGGCCGTCGACACGCTGCTGCTCTGCTCGGGTCGGATCACCTGGGACCTGATGGTCGAGCGGGCCAAGCGCGAGGACAAGGAGCGGTTCGCGATCTCGCGGGTCGAGCAGCTCTACCCCTCGCCGGTCGACGACATCCGGGCCGAGACGGCACGGTTCCCCAACCTGAAGGCCCTGCGCTGGGTGCAGGACGAGCCGAGGAACATGGGCCCGTGGCCGCACTACCAGCTCAACGTGTGGCCAAAGATCGGTCGTCCCGTCGAGCCGGTGACGCGCGGCGCGCTTTCCTCGCCCTCGGTAGGGACGGCGAAGCGGCACGCGGAGGAGGCCAAGGGCCTGTTCGCCGCCGCCTTCGCCCCGGTCGAGGCCCGCGGGGACGAGAATCACGACTACTGAACCACCCTTCGACAGGCTCAGGAACCATGTACTTCACCGATCGCGGTATCGAGGAGCTCTGCCAGCGCCGGGGTGACGAGGAGGTCACCTTGGCGTGGGTCGGCGACCGGCTCCAGGAGTTCACCGACACCCATCCGGAGTTCGAGACCGCCGTCGAGCGGTTCGCGACCTGGCTGGCGCGCCTGGACGACCCGGAGGACTGAGTGGCCGAGGCGGGCTCCACCCTCGGGGGGCGCCTCCACGCCGCGCTGCGTGGGCTGTCGCCGGGGTACTTCGCGGCCGTGATGGCCACCGGGATCGTCTCGGTGGGGCTCCAGGACGACGGTCGCGTCGTGCTGTCCCGGGCCCTGCTCGCCCTCACGGTGGCCGCCTTCGCCGGCCTGGTGGTGCTCAACGTCTGGCGGCTGATCTACTTTCGCGCCGAACTCGTCGAGGACTTCACCCATCCCCTGCGCGGGTTCGGCTTCTACACGTTCGTCGCCGCGGCGGACGTGCTGGCGGCCCGCATCGCCGGCAGTCGTCCTACCATCGCGCTGTGGTTGCTGGTCGTCGCCGCGGTGTGCTGGCTGCTGCGCGGGTACGTCGTACCGTGGACGACCCGGCTGGGGGTCGGCGAGCACCCGATCGTGGCCGCGGCGAACGGCACCTGGTTCATGTGGGCGGTGGGCGGTCAGTCGATCGCCGTCGCCGCCGCTGTGCTCGCCCGCTCCCATACCGGGCAGGCGCTGCCCGCCGTCGCGGTCGGGGCCTGGTTCCTGGGTGTCTTCCTGTACGCCATCGACGGCGTGTTCGTGACGATGCGCCTGCTCACCCACGACTTCGGCGCCGAGGACCTGACCCCGCCGTACTGGGTGGCCATGGGCGCGGCCGCCATCACCGCCCTGGCCGGCGCCGAGATCACGCTGCTTCCCGCCGGCCCCGTCCTGGCCGTGGCCGGCGACGCGATCGCGGCCGGGTCCCTGTTCGCGTGGGTGCTGGCGACCTGGCTGGTGCCCGCGTTGTTCGCGATGGGCTGGTGGCGCCACGTCACGCACCGCGTCCCGCTGCGCTACGACGCCAACCTGTGGAGCATCGTCTTTCCGCTCGGCATGTACGCCGTCGCGAGCACCCGGCTGGGGATGGCCGACGGGTTCTCCGTGCTCGATGACCTCGGCCGGGTGTGGATCTGGGTGGCCGGCGCGGCCTGGCTGCTGACGGCCGCGGCCGGCACCGTCCACGTCGTACGCCGGGTGCTGTTGCCGGGGTGGGGGTCTACGGCGGCTACCTGACGTACCAGCATCGGATCACCGGGCGGCGCCGGCTGCGCATCTTCGTGCTGGAGCCGGCCCGACCTAGGTCTGGGTCGCCCGCAGGGTCAGGTCGGTGAGCGTCGGGTCGGCCGGCAGGTCGATCGCGTGCACGATCGCCGCGGCCACGGTTCGCGGTTCGCGGTTCGCTCAAGTCGGCGCCGGTGAAGTCGCGGCCCTCCTGCTCGTGCACTTTCTCCTGCATCGCCGGTGGGGTGATTCATCGGGTGAAGACCACCTTGCCGAACACGTCGCCCGCGGCCATGGCGGCGAAGCCGTCGCGGGCCTGGTCCATCGGCAGGGTGCGGTCGATGAGCGGCTTGGTGCCGGTGGCGTCGAGCAGGCTGACCAGCGAGGCGAGCTCGGCGCGGGTGCCCATCGTCGACCCGATGACCCGCAGCTGGAGGAAGAAGATCCGGGTCAGCTC
>JBPCQY010000231.1:0-6715 GCA_050997635.1 Nocardioides sp. | reverse complement strand
CGCTGGAGGTCCTCGGCGCTCGCACCGACACGCTGGTCGTCCTGCTGCGCGTTGCCGGCCCCGATCTGGCTGCTGGTCCGATGACCGGCGTGCCGAGCCTCGACTGACAGTCAGACGGTCCGCTGGGTGGCGGCCGACGCCAGCTCTCGGAGTACGCCGCGGGCCCGGTCGTCGATGTCGGCGAGGTCGAGCCGCGTCCGGGCCAGTCGGGCGAGCTCGATGATGACCGACTCGAGCTGCTCGTGGGCTCCCGAGTGGTCGATGATGTCGCGCAGACTGCGGATGTCGGCCGCGGGGAGCGGACTGCCGAGCGACCGGTCGAGGAGGGCGGCGTCCTCGGCCGGGGCCGCGTCGAGCGCGAGGGCCACGAGCACCGTGCGCTTGCCCTCGATCAGGTCGTCGCCGGCGGGCTTGCCCGTCGCGGCCGGGTCGCCGTAGACCCCCAGCAGGTCGTCGCGCAACTGGAACGCCTCGCCGAGCGGGAGCCCGAACCCGGACAGCATCGTCATCTCCTCGGGACCGGCACCGGCGAGCGCGGCGCCGATGTGGAGGGGGCGCTCGATGGAGTACTTCGCCGACTTGTAGCGCAGCACCGTCATCGCCGCGTCGACGTCGGCCAGCCCGCGAGCCTGCACGGACACGTCGAGGAACTGGCCGGTGATCACCTCGCTGCGGCAGGCGTCGAACACGTCGAGCGCGGCGCTGACCCGGTCCAGCGGCAGCCCGCAGCGCCGGAGCAGCTCGTCGGACCAGCTGAGCAGCAGGTCGCCGAGCAGGATCGCGGCGGACGCGCCGTACTGTCCCGGGTCGCCGCGCCAGTGGTCGCGGCGGTGCTCGTCGGCGAAGGCCCGGTGGGTCGCCGGCCGGCCGCGGCGGGTGTCGGAGGCGTCCATGTAGTCGTCGTGGACCAGCGCGCTCGCGTGCAGCAGCTCCAACGAGGCACAGGCACGCACCAGCGCGTCCTCGTCGTACGGCGTGCCGACCGCGCGGTGCCCCCAATAGCAGAATGCGGCGCGGAAGCGCTTGCCTCCGGCGACCGATCCGCGGGCCTCGTCGAGCAGCCGCGCGGCGTCGGAGCCGAGCGGCGCCAGCCGGGTCGCCTGCTCGTCGAGGAAGGCGTCGAGGGCGGTCTGCAGCCGGTCGCGGAAGCCGGCGGTGTCCCAGGTCTCCCGCGTCACCCGACGAGCGTAGACGCCGGCCGTGGGTGGACTGCGGCCGGGCCGATCGGTCGGCGTACCTAGACTTGCGCCCATGACCACGGGCCGCGGGCGATCCCTCGCCGACCTCATCACCGACGGCGAGCGGTCGTTCTCGTTCGAGTTCTTCCCGCCGCGCGACGAGGCCGGGGAGGAGCAGCTGTGGCAGGCGGTCAGCGCGCTCGAGCCCTACCAGCCGACGTTCGTCTCGGTGACGTACGGCGCGGGCGGCAGCAGCCGCGGCACCACCGTGCGGGTCACCGGCCGGATCGCCCGGGAGACCTCGCTGACCCCAATGGCCCACCTCACCTGCGTCGGCCACACCCGTGCCGAGCTCGAGGCGATCCTCGACGAGTACGCCGCCGCCGGCGTCCGCCACGTGATGGCCCTGCGTGGTGACCCGCAGGACGGACCCCGCGCCGAATGGACCCCGACCGACGGCGGCCTCACCTACGCCACCGAGCTCGTCGAGCTGGCCAGCGCCCGCGGTGACTTCCGCGTCGGCGTCGCGGCGTTCCCCGAGGGCCACCCCACGAGCGAGTCGCTCGACCACGACGCCGACGTGCTAGTCGCCAAGGTGAGGGCCGGGGCGCAGTTCGCGGTGACCCAGATGTTCTTCCGGGCCGTCGACTACTTCGGCCTCGTCGAGCGGGTGCGATCGCGCGGCGTCGGCGTCCCGATCCTGCCCGGCATCATGCCGATCCTGAACCTCAACGCGATCAAGCGGCAGGGCGACCTGATCGGCACCGAGGTGCCGGCCGAGGTGGTGGCTCGGATCGCGGCCCACGACGGCGACCCGGCGCGGATGCGGGCCGAGGGCATCGCCCTGGCCGCCGAGCTGTGCGACCAGCTCCTCGACGGCGACGCCCCCGGGCTGCACTTCTACACGCTGAACCGGTCGAAGGCCACGCTGGAGATCTTCGAGAAGCTCAAGATCACCGTCTGACCCGGCCCCGGTGGCGGCGCGCCTGCAGACGCACGATCACCACCTCAGGCGTCGGACCTCGCCTCGATCGCGTCGAGGTCGCGTACGGCGTAGCGGTGGTGCTCCCACTCCTCCTCGAGGATCGTGTGCAGGCACGACAGTGTGGTCTCCGGGTGGGTGGGGGCCCACGGGTTGGCGCGCGGCACGGCCAGCTTGTCCGGCGTGACGGTGGCGAGGAAGTCGCGTACCAGGGCGACGCGTTCGGCGCGGACCGCGAGCACCTCGTCGTACGTCGGTGTGGACGTGGCGAAGACCGACATGTCCATGCCCTCCTCCTCGGCGCCGTGGCCGACCAGGCCGATCGGGTGGAGGGGCCGGTCGAGGACCTGCCGGCCGAACCACAGGTCCGTGGCGAGCACGAGGTGCCGCAGCGTCTGCGCGAACGACCACTCACCGTCCACCGACTCGTCGACCGTGCCGGCGGGCATCGCCGCGACCCGCTCGAGGGTGGCCGCCCAGGCGCCCGCGAGCGCAGCCCAGGCCGCGCGCAGGCCATCCGGATCTCCGGCGCGCCGGTCGGCGCGGCCGGGAAAGCGGCGGTTGAGCTCGGCCTCGACGAGTGGGATCACGTCGACGCCGTTGACGCGCAGGAAGGTCTCGCCGTCGAAGAGCCACGGCGCGTCGATCTCCGTCCCCAGGACGTCGACTCCGCGCATCACGACGCCGGACAGGTCAGCCCCGACGAACCGGGCGCCACGAAGGTCCGCGTCGACGAACTCCGCGCCCTGCAGGTCGTCGGACCGGGTGAAGGTTGCCATCAGGTCTCCTTGTCGAGTGCCGGGGTCAACCCACGAGCAGGCAGAACGGGTGCCCGGCGGGGTCGGCGAGGACGTAGAGCGGCTCGCCCTCCTCGTCGGTGCGGTCCAGGAGCAGGGCGGCGCCGAGCTCCTCGGCCCGCTGCCGGTGCCGATCCAGCTCGTCGCGCGAGGGCACCCGGTAGTCGAGGTGCATCTGCTTCGGCACCTCGTCCGACGGCCACGTCGGGCGGGCCAGCTCGGCGACCTCCGAGAAGGCCAGCATCCGCCTGCCCTCGGCGTCGAGCAGCACCAGCCAGTCCCCGTCGTCGGGGCTGCCGTCGGACGGCGGCTCGTCGCCGGGGCGGTACTGCCAGCCGAACATCTCGCGGTAGAACTCCGCGAGCCCGCGGACGTCGGTCGCGTCGAGGGCGGTGTGCATGAGGACGGGAAAACCGGTCATCACCGCATCCCATCACGGAAACCCCACCACGAGAACAGCTCAGGCGGGACCGATGGCCCGGGCGACCAGGGCTCCCGAGAGCCCCACCCAGGGCAGGCCGGCCCCGGGAGTGGCGTGGGCGCCGGCGGCGTACACACCGGGGATCGGGGTGTCCGGCCCCAGCCGGCGGCGTACGGTCGCCCGGCCCTGCCACAGCACGCCCAGGGGCGAGCCCGACCACTCCTGCACCTGCTGGCGCGGCGACCGGTCGACCCGGGTCACCACCGAGGAGCGGACGTCGATGCCGTAGCGAGCCAGCGCGACCAGGAGGTCCTCCGCGAGTCGGCCGCGGCCGTGGATCGTCCAGGCATGCTGGCCCTCGGGCGCCCGCCCTCCGGTGCGTACGACGAGCAGCGGGTCGCCATGCAGCACGGTCTCGTGCGGCAGGTCGGGTACGTCGCCGGACAGCCCGACGTGGCACACCACCGGCGGGATCGCGGGCATCGTCTGCTCGACGTACGACGCGAGCGTGGGCAGGGTGCGCGGGTCGACGGCACACACGACGTGGTCGGCCTCGACGTCGCCCGACTCGGTGCGCACCGCCACGACCCGGCCGTCGCGCAGCACGAGGTCGCGGGCGGTCGTGGCCGTCAGCACGGTCACCTTGCGGGTCGCGAGCCGTGACTCGAGCGCCGTACCGAGGGCGGCCATGCCACCGGTGACGGTCCAGGCGCCGAACCGCTGCTCGACGTAGGAGACCAGCCCGGCCCACGCCGGCACGTCGCGTGGTTCGTGACCCTCGGCGACGAAGGGATGGGCGGCCACGAGCCGGAGCCGCTCGTCGCGGAACGCCTTCTTGAGCCGCCGGGCCAGCATCGTGCGCGAGTCGAGCCGCGCTGCGACCTCGCGTGGCAGGTCGTCGCGCTGCCAGGGCACCTCGAAGTAGCCGCGGCGCAGCACCTCCCAGTCGTCGGCGCCGGCCGCGACGTACGCCGCCCACGCCTCGCCGAGCCCCGCGCCGAGCTCGTCGAACGCCGCTATCTGCGCTGCTCGTGAGCCACCCGGCACGGCCACCCAGGTGTCGTCGGCGAAGCGGTGCTCGCGGATCACCTCCAGCGGCTCCAGCTCGACCTCGCGTTCGGCGGGGCGGCCCGACTTCCGGAACAGGTCGCGGATCACCGCGGGCAGCAGCGTCGAGGTGGCCGACGCGTCCCAGGTGAAGCCGTCGGCGGTCACGGGGACGAGTGCGCCGCCGACCCGGTCGGCCTTCTCCAGCAGGGTCACCTCGTGGCCGAGCTTGGCGAGCCGGGCCGCCGCGGCGAGGCCGCCGAAGCCGCCTCCGACCACCACGACCCGCGCCATGCGGGGAACTCTAGGCGGGTTGTCGCCGCAGGGGTTCCTTGCCCTTCCACCGCCGCCAGCCCCGGCGTACGGCGCGGCCGAGGTAGTAGAGCAGCACCAGCCCGGCCACCAGCAGGACGGCGGCGATCGCGGCCGCGGCGCGCGGGTGGTCGATCGCCAGCGAGACGACGCCGAGCACGGCGAGGTCCTCGGAGATGCTCGCCGCGACGTTGCTCACCGGCTCGGGCGAGGAGTTGACCGCCAGCCGGCTGCCGGCCTTGACCAGGTGGGAGGCGAGCGCGGACCCGCCGCCCACGACCGCAGCGACGGCCCCGTTGAGGGAGTCGGCCTGACCGGCGAGGAGTACGCCGACGACGGCGCCCGCGGTCGGGCGGATCGCGGTCGAGATCGCGTCCCACGTCGAGTCGATGTAGGGGATCTTGTCGGCGACGAACTCCATCCCGTACAGGAACCCGGCGACCGTGAGCACGTCCCAGCGGTCCAGCACGTTGGGCACCTGCGGCAGGTCGTGCAGCCGGTCGGCGATGCCGAGCACCAGCACGACCAGGTAGCAGTTCAAGCCGCTTGCCCAGCCGCTCGAGAAGACCAGCGCGAGGGAGCTCACGCCGCGAGTCTAGGGCTGCTCGTGGGCGATCGCGCGGGCCACCGAGTCGGGGTCGCGGCCGATGACGGTGGTGCCGTCGGCCGCGGTGATGACGGGGCGCTGGAGGGCCCGTGGGTGGGCCGCGAGACCGTCGAGCCAGGCGCCGCGGTGGTCGGCGTCGCGGGGGAGGGTGAGGCCCTCCTCGGCAGCCTCCTTCTCGCGCGCGAGGTCCCACGGCTCGAGGCCGAGCGCGGCGAGCACCGCTTCGAGCTCGGCCCGGCTCGGCGGGTCGTCGAGGTAGCGGCGCACGGTGTAGTCGACCCCGGCCGCGTCGAGGTCGGCGACGGCGGTGCGGCACTTGCTGCACGCGGGGTTGAGCCAGATCTCCATCAGTCGACCTCGACCTCGGTCGCGCCGGTGAGGGCGAGCAGCTCGTCGTACGTCGAGGAGAAGACGGCCGCGGGGTGGCCGGCGGCGGCCCACACCACGTCGTACCGGCGCAGCGCGACGTCGAGCCAGGTCGGCACCGGGGCGGGATGGCCGATCGGGGAGACGCCACCGATGACCTGGCCGGTGTGCTCGCGCACGAAGTCTGGGGCGGCCCGCGCCAGGGTGGGTACGCCGATCCGCTCGGCCGTGCGGGTGGTGTCGACGCGGTGGGCGCCCGAGGTGAGGATCAGCACGGGGGAGCCGCCGGCGTCGAAGAGCAGGCTGTTGGCGATCGCCCCGACCTCGCAGCCGAGGGCCGCGGCCGCGAGCGCGGCGGTGTGGGCCCGGTCTGGAAGGATGACGATCTCGCCCGTACCGCCCTGTGCGGCATGGGCCCGCCTGAAGCGGGTGATCGCGGGTGCCTCCGACATGGCCCGACCCTAGCCCGCTCTCGATCCAGCAGGAGGACAGTGGTGGGCCACGAACCAGCCGGCGCCGAGACGACGCCGGCGTCGGTGTCGGCCGCGGTCCGCAGTGTCTGGGCGCTGGTCGGGGTGTGTGCGGTCACCGTTGTGCTGATGGCGATCTTCCGCAACGCCGTGCTCGGGGCGTGGGCCGACCAGCAGGCCACCGCCCGGGCGGCGTTCGCCCAGGGCGGCCGCGCGGGCCTCGAGCGCGCCGGCATCACGCCGCCGGCGTTCCTGCCCGTCGCCGCGGTGATGTTCGTCGTGGTGCTGATGCTCGCCTGGGTGCTCACGGCGTTCCTGCGCGAGGGGCACCGCTGGGCCCAGGTCTCGCTCACGGCCATCGCCGTGTTGACCCTGCTCAGCGGTTTCATCCTCGGCTTCCGGGTGGACTCGCCGCCGGTGTTCGTCGTCCTCGCGGTGCTCGCGATCGTGGTCGACGCGGCGCTGGTCTTCTTCCTCTGGCACCGCGACACGCGGCGCTTCCTGTCGGCCACCTGGCTCGACGGACCCGCCTGAC
>JBPCQY010000200.1:0-6373 GCA_050997635.1 Nocardioides sp. | reverse complement strand
GCACCCGGACCCGCTCGACCAGCGAGGTCGGCAGGTTCTTGCCGACGAAGTCGGCCCGGATCGGCAGCTCGCGGTGACCGCGGTCGATCAGCACCGCCAGGCGTACGGCGCGGGGCCGGCCGACGTCGGCGAGCGCGTCGAGCGCGGCCCGGATGGTGCGCCCGGAGAACAGCACGTCGTCGACCAGCACCACGGTGCGGTCGTCGATCCCGCCGTCGGGGATCTGGGTCGGCAGCAGGGTGCGGGCGGGCTTGAGCCGCAGGTCGTCGCGGTACATCGTCACGTCGAGCGCGCCGACCGGGACGGCGTACCCCTCGACGGAGGCGATGCGCTCGGCGATCCGCTCAGCGAGTGGGACGCCGCGCTTGGGGATCCCGAGCAGCACCAGATCCCCGGCGCCCTTGTTGCGTTCGAGGATCTCGTAGGAGATCCGGCTGAGGGCCCGGGTGATGTCGGACCCGTCGAGGACCACGCGTGCGGCGTCCGCAGGGACCGGTCGGGCCGAGACCGGTCGCGCAGAGTCTGGCTGGGCAGGCACGGGGCCGTGACCTCCTTCTCCGCCTCACGGGACGGCTCGTTAAAGGATGTCGATCGAGGCTCACGCTAGCACCCGGCGTGCCCGGCTCAGGAAAGGCAGTTGCGTCCCGGCTGTGCCGCTCCGAGACTGACCGTCGTGCTTGCCCCCGAGGACCTGACCGCGCTGCTGCGGACGTCGTACGGCTGGGCGGAGGTGGCGGTGACCACCCATGACACTGGCATGAACTCGCGCACGTGGTGGGTCGACCACGACGCGGGACGCGCGGTGGCCAAATGGGTGCCCACCGACGACGTCACGTCCCTGCGGGCCGGCGTCGCGGCGGCCGATCTGGCCGCCGCGAGCGGGGTGGCGACCGGACGTCACCTGGGCGACATCGTCGAGTACGACGGAGGCACCGTGGTCGTCCTCGAGCTCGTGCCCGGAACGGAGCTCACCGGCGACGAGCCGGGTGACGCCGAGGCGATCGGCGCCACTCTCGCGCGGGTGCATCGGGCCACCGCGGGCCGAACCGTGGAGGGCGCCCTCGACGTGCTGGCCTGGGTCGACCCGAGCGTGCCCGAGCTCGGCATGGACGAGGACGTCCGCGCCGCCGTCGCGACCGCCGTACGACGGCTCGCCGCGGTGGCCGACCGGCTGACCGTGGGAGTGGGGCACGGTGATCCGTCCCCCGAGGCGTTCCTGCGCGACGGGCAGCAGATCGGGCTGATCGACTGGGCCTCCTGCGTCAACGGACCGCTGCTGTTCGACCTGGCCTCGGCGGCGATGTACCTCGATGGCCTCGAGGAGGCGGCGCCCATGCTCGCGGCCTACGCCCGGGCCGGTGGTCCGGTGCCGGCCGACGAGGTCACCGCCCACGCAGGCGCGATGCTCGACTTCCGTTGGGCGGTGCAGGCGCAGTACTTCGCCGGGCGGCTCGCCACCGCCGACCTGACCGGCCTGGACTCCGACGCCGGCAACCTCAAGGGCTTCGCCGACGCCCGCAGCAGCCTTCTCGGATAGTCCCTACCATTCCGCATGCTCAGGACCGGATCTCCGAGTGAATGGGATGCTCTCTGGTAGCGACTATCGGCGGCGGGTCAGAGCTGCTGCACCAGGTCCTTGAGCACCGTCTCGATCGCCCGGTGATAGGTCGGGTAGGCGAAGTGCATGCCAAGCAGCGTGGTGACCGGCACCTCGGCGTGGACGGCGACCTCGAGCATCGACATGATCTCGCCGCCGGCGGGGCCGACGACGCACCCTCCGACGAGCACCCCGCGATCGGCGTCGGCGACCAGCTTGATGAGGCCGTCCTCCCGGGCGATCCATCCTCGCGCACCGAGGTCACCGGTGGCGACGGCAACCTCGAGGCCGGCCTTGCCCGCGGCCTCCTCGCTCATCCCGACCGAGGCCACCTCGGGGGCGGTGAAGGTGACCCGTGCGACCGCGCGGTAGTCGGCCCACGGGCCGTCCTCCCCGAGCAGGTCACGGACGGCGACGGCGCCCTGGTACATCGAGACGTGCGTGAAGGCCCCGTGGCCGGTGACATCGCCGATCGCCCACACCCCGTCGGCGACCCGCATCCGCTCGTCGGGCTCGAGCTGCTTGGCCTCGGGGTCGAGCCCGACGTGCTCGAGGCCGAGCCCGGCCAGGTTGTTGCGTCGACCGGCGGCGACGAGCAGCTTCTCGGCGCTGACCTCCTGGTCGCCGAGGTCGAGCCGGAACGCGCCGTCTGCGTAGGAGACCGCGGCGATCTCGACGCCGGTCAGCACCTGGATGCCGGTCTGCGCGAACGATTTCTCCAGCACCTCGCTCGCTTCCGGCTCCTCGAGCGCGACCAGCCGCGGCGCCACCTCCAGGAGTGTCACGCGTACGCCGAACAGCGCCATCACCTGCGCCAGCTCGCAGCCGACCGCGCCGCCGCCGATGACAGCCAGCGACGAGGGCAGCTCGGTCAGCTGCACCGCTTCGCGGTTGGTCCAGTACGGCGTGTCCGCGAGGCCGTCGACCGGCGGAGCGGTCGGCTCGGTGCCGGGGTTGAGCACGATGCCCTTGCGGGCGACGTACGTCGTGTCGCCGACCTGCACGCGACCCGGCCCGACGATCGTGCCGCGGCCGCGCACGAACCGCGCGCCGGCCTCGACCAGTCGGTCGACGGCCACTTGGTCGTTCCAGTCGTCGGTCGCCTCGTCGCGGATCCGCTTGGCAACGGGTGCCCAGTCGGGCGTTGCGGTCGCCGTACCGGCGAGGTCGTTGACCCGGTGTGTCTCGCGCAGCGTGTGGGCGGCGGCGATCATCATCTTCGACGGCACGCAGCCGTAGTACGGACACTCGCCGCCGACCAGCCGCTCCTCGATGCCGATCACGTCGAGGCCGCCCTCGGCCAGCTTGATGGCGACGTGCTCGCCTCCCGGGCCGAGCCCGATCACGATCACGTCGGTCTCGGTCTGCGCTGCGTCGGTCATGGCTCCACCCAAGCAGACGACCCCTCGTCGGCGGCACCCCTGCACATCAGGTCAGGAGACCGTAAGGTCGCGGAACCAGGAGTCGGTGACGTAGTGGGCGTGCCACCCGAGCGAGACGTAGAGCTGGTCGGCGTTGGTCGGTGAGGTGTCGTCGACCTCGAGGTCGACCCGGTTGCGCCCGCGCTCGACCGCGTCGGCGATCACGGTGAACAGCAGCCCCTTGGCCACGCCGCGGCCCCGGGCGTGGCGGTTGACGCCGATGTACTCGACATAGCTGCCGGTGTGCCCGGTCTCGTCCGCACCGAGCACCGAGCTGACCAGCGCCCCGGCCGGCCCCGGCCCCTCGTCGGTGTCGACGAAGACGAGCCACCAGTGGTCCCACCGGTGACCGGGGTCCTCGCGCAGCCGCTGGACGAACTCGGGGAAGCTCTCGCGGTAGGAGTTGAAGTGGTCCTCGAACGACTCCTCGAGCATCCGGTGCACGATCTGGAGGTCCTCGGCGATGGGGATGCCGTTGGGGTGGGTCTCCACCCGGCGTACGGTCACGCCCTCGCGGACCGGCGGGACCACTTCATCCACCCTCACCGGCCGGGTCAGGTGCAGCCAGCGGCGTCGGCGCGAGTAGCCGGCCTCGACCAGCCAGGCGAGCTGGGCGTCGTCGTCGCTGAAGGGCGAGGCGTCCAGCCTGGTCTCCTCGATTCCCCGCAGCCGCGCCATGCCGAGGGCGACCCGCTCGGCCCAGGCGTAGAGAGCCCCCGCCACGGCGGCCGCCGCGGGCAGCGTGCGGTCGACGTAGCAGGACACGATGCTGCGTCCGGCAGCGCGGTCCTGCACCGACAACCACGCCCGGGGTACGCCGTCGTCCCCGGCCGCGACGATCTGGCGTCGGGTCCACGACGCCTGGCCCATCACCTCGGACTCGACGCCGGCCTCGTCGACCGACGAGTCGCCGGTGAACGGTGCCTGGCCAGCCACCCGCAGCCGGGCGAGCGCGGGCAGGTCGTCGGGCCCGGGGACACGCGCGGTCCAGCCCGACGGCAGGTCGGGCAGGTCGGGGGCGGTGGGGGTCACGTGGAGAGGTAGCGGGCGCGGGCGAAGCAGAACAGGCCGTAGCAGGCGATCCCGATGGCGATCAGGAAGAGGAGCACGGGGCCGAACGGCTGCTGCAGCACGGTGTGCAGGGCCGAGTCGAGGCCGCCGGACTTCTTTGGCTCGTGGGAGATGGCGGCGTACCCGAACAGGCCGCCGATGACCACGAACGAGACGCCCTTGGCGATGTAACCGGCCTTGCCGATGTAGCGGTAGGCCTTGCCCTCGTCACCGCTCTTGCCCTCGGCGTCGAGGTTCTCCAGGAACTTCTCGGTCCAGCCGCGGCGGATCATGAAGACGCCGTAGGCGATGATCGCGATGCCGACCGCGCCGACGAGGAGCTGCCCGGCGGGCGCGTCCATCAGCTTGGCCGTGGTCGACTTGCCCTTCGACGTCGCCGAGCCGGTCACGACCTTGACGGCCGTGTAGCCGACGTACCCGTAGATGACGGCCTTGCCGGCGGAGACGAGCCGCTTGCGCAGGCGCTTGCCGCCGTCGTACTCGGTGTGGCCGAAGGCCGCCTCGAGCACCCGCCAGATGACGAGCAGGAACATCCCGACGGCGATCAGCCACAGGATCAGCGGGCCGGCCGACTGGTGAGCCAGGGTCTGCATGGCGCCCTTGTTGGACGCCTGCTGGCTGTGGTCGCCCAGCGCGAGCTGGATCGCCAGCCAGGCCACCACGAGGTGGACGACGCCATAGGCCAGCATTCCGAATCGGATGCCGCGGTCAAGCCACTCGTGATCCTCGGCGGCGCGGCCCACCCGCTCGGCCTTGTCACCGATCTCCGTCATGGTCACGAACCCTAGACCCTCGGCGTACGTCGGCTCTCAGCCGACGAGCGTGTCCCGATCGCGCATGATGCTGCCGAGGATGCCGTTGACGAATGTCGGCGAGTCGTCGGTCGACAGATCGCGCACGAGGGCGATCGCCTCGCTGACGGCCACCGGGTCGGGGACGTCCTCGGAGAAGAGCAGCTCGAAGACGCCGAGGCGCAGCACGTTGCGGTCGACGGCCGGCATCCGGTCGAGCGTCCAGGCCTCGGAGTACGACGAGAGCAGCTCGTCGATCCGTGGCTGGTGCGCGACGACCCCGCGCACGAGCACCTCGGTGTAGGGGTTGGTCGGGCCCTCCCCCGCCTCGATGGCGGCGTCGAGAGCCGCCAGGGGCCCCTCGCGTCGCAGCTCGGAGGCGAAGAGGATGTCCAGCGCGCGCTTGCGGGCCTTGGAACGTGCGGCCATCAGGCCTTCACACGACCGAGGTACGACGAGTCGCGGGTGTCGACCTTGACCTTCTCGCCCTGACCGATGAACAGGGGGACCTGGATCTCGTGGCCGGTCTCGAGCGTGGCGGGCTTGGTGCGTCCGGTCGCGCTGTCGCCGGCGAGGCCGGGCTCGGTGAAGCTGATCAGGAGCTCGACGGAGGCAGGCATCTCGAGGTAGAGCACGCGGCCGTCGTTGGTGGCCACGATCGCCTCCTGGTTCTCCAGCAGGAAGTTCTTCGCGTCGCCGACGATCTCGGGAGCGATCTCGAGCTGGTCGTAGGTGCCGGTGTCCATGAAGACGTACGACGTGCCGTCGTTGTAGAGGTACTGCATGGTCCGCTTGTCGACGTTGGCGACCTCGACCTTCACGTCGGCGTTGAAGGTGCGGTCGACGCTCTTGCCCGACTTGATGTTCTTCAGCTTCGAGCGCACCACGGCGCCGCCCTTGCCGGGCTTGTGGTGCTGGAACCAGATGACCTGCCAGAGCTGGCCGTCGAGGTTAAGCACCATGCCGTTCTTCAGGTCGTTGGTCGTTGCCATGCGCGCGTGTCAGCCTTCGTGGTCGAGGACGGGGTGCGGCACCACCCGGGCCGTCCCGGCCCAGGCCGGGGCGCGGGGCGCCAGGTCGTCGAGTCTAGCCCGCCGCGAGGTGGGCCAGCGCCACGCGGTAGCCCTCGACGCCCTGCCCGGCGACCACCAGGGCGGCGTGCGGAGTCACGACCGAGTGGTGGCGGAACTCCTCGGGCCGCGACAGCGGGTCGGAGAGATGCACCTCGACCAGCGGCGCCCCGAGCGCCGCGCAGGCGTCGTAGATCGCCAGGGAGTAGTGCGTCCAGGCGGCGGCGTTGAGCACCACGGGCGTGCCGTCGTCGGCGGCCTGGCCCAGCCAGTCGAGCATCAGGCCCTCGTGGTTCGTCTGGCGCACTTCGACCTCGAGGCCGAGGTCGGCGCCCCACGCTGCGCAGCGCTCGGCGAGCTCGGTGTGGGTCGTGGTGCCGTAGACCTCCGGCTGTCGGCGCCCGAGCCGGCCCAGGTTGGGGC
>JBPCQY010000185.1:0-5271 GCA_050997635.1 Nocardioides sp. | reverse complement strand
TGCTGCAGGAGCTGGCCGCCGGGGCGTCGTACGCCGGGACGACGGTGGTGATCACCGTCACCGGCCACGGGCTCAAGGACGTCGCGACCGCCCTGGACGGTGTCGGCGACCTCGTCGACACCGTGATCGACGCCGACGTGGCCCAGGCCGCAGCGGCCGCCGGACTGGTCTGAGCGTGGCCGCCCCCGAGCTGGCCACCGGTCCGGTCACGGTGACCGTTCCCGCGACGAGCGCCAACCTAGGGCCGGGCTTCGACTGCCTGGGTCTCGCCCTCGACCTGCGCGACGAGCTGACCGCGGAGGTCGGCGGAGCGGGTCTGGTGGTCGAGGTGCGCGGCGAGGGTGCGTCCGAGCTGCCCCGGGACGCCTCCCACCTCGTGGCAAGGTCGATGGAGGCCGCGTTCGGCGCCATGGACGTGACGACCCCCTCGCTGGCGCTGTCCTGCCTCAACCGGATCCCGCACGCCCGGGGCCTGGGCTCTTCGTCCGCGGCCATCGTCGGCGGCATCGCGCTGGCCCGAGCCCTCGTCGTGGACGGTGAGCGCCGACTGGACGACGCGGCTGCGTTCGCGCTCGCGAACGCGATCGAGGGTCATCCCGACAACGTGGCGCCGGCCCTGTTCGGGGGCTTCGTCGTCTGCGGTCAGAGCGAGGACGACGTGTGGGCCGACCCGGCTCCGCTCGACCCGCGAGTCTGCGCGGTCGTGTTCATCGCGCCCGACCGGCTCGACACCGAGGTCGCACGGCGGCTGCTGCCTGCCGAGATCTCCTACGCCGACGCGGCCGCCAACACGGCCCGGGCGGCCTTGCTGGTCACGGCGCTGGGCGGCGCGCCCGAGCGCCTGCTGCGGGCCACCGAGGACTTCCTGCACCAGTCCGCCCGTCGTCCGGCGATGCCCGACTCGCTCGCCCTCGTCGACCGGCTGCGCGCCGACGGCCACGCCGCTGTGGTGTCGGGGGCCGGACCGACGGTGCTCGTGCTGACCACCGATCACGACACGGAGTCGCTGGCGGCGTACGCCCCGGCCGGGTGGACGCGCCGGGCACTCGCGGTGTCCTGGCTGGGGGTCGTCGTCCAGTCCGGGAGGTGAGCGTCCCGGGCCGCCGACCTGACATCATGATCGGCGTGGAGACCCTCGGCAGCACCCAGGTGTACGTCAACGCCCAGATGGCCGTGCGGGAGGACGCGATCCGCCGCTCGGACGGTTCCACCGGCAGCTACGCAGTGGTGGACGCCGCCGATATCGCGCTGGTCATCCCGGCCGACGGCGACCGGTTGCAGCTGGTCGAGCAGTACCGGTATCCGGTGGCCGGCCGGCGCTGGGAGTTCCCGTCCGGGAGCGCTGACCAGCGGCTCGACGTCGACGCTGCTGGACTGGCCGCCCGCGAGCTTCGCGAGGAGACCGGGCTGGTGGCCGGCAACCTGAGGCCACTCGGCACCCTCGACGTCATGCCGAGCACGTTGAGCCAACGCTGCCGGGTCTTCCTGGCCACCGACCTGACCCCGGGTGCCCCGCAGCGGGAGCCCGAGGAGCAGGACATGCGTTCGGCCTGGTTCACCCGGGCCGAGGTCGAGCGGATGATCAGCGGCGGCACCCTCACCGACGCGAAGTCGCTGGCGGCGTACACCCTGCTGCTCATGTACCTCACCGCGTCCTAACCCCGCGTCGATGCCGCAACGCGGTGCGACGGGTGTTATTCTTCTACACGCGTCTGGGACGCGACGCAGCCCCTCTGGGGATGCCCGACCCGACGCAAACCCTTCCTCTCCGGTGCGTCTGGCTGCCACGCCACTCAGCGCACCTGCGGACGGGGAAGCCGTGTCCAAGTCGCCGCCGACGGTACGTCGGGCGGCACTGAACGTGGGAAGGACCTCACGTGACCGAAACCCTCGAACCCACCTCGCCGGCCGCCGACTCCGGCGCGCCGAAGAAGCGAAGCGGTGGGCTCAACTCCATGCTGCTGGCCGACCTGAAGTCGATGGCCTCCGGGCTCGGAGTCTCCGGATCCGGCTCGATGAAGAAGGCTCAGCTCGTCGAGGCGATCAAGGCTGTTCAGTCGGGTGGTGGCCAGCCGGCCAAGCAGCACCAGCAGGCCAAGCAGGAGAAACCTGCCGAGCAGGCCAAGCAGGAGAAGCCGACCGAGCAGGAGAAGCCTGCCAAGCGGGCCCAGGCCGAGCAGTCCGACACCCAGGGCGGTGCGCGCGGCGGCCGCAAGGGTGGCGACCAGGGTCGCGCGAACCAGCAAGGCGGTCAGCAGCAGCGCCAGCAGCAGGACCGCCAGGCCGACCGCCAGGGCGGCAACCAGAACAACCAGCAGCAGAACGCCCCGCAGCAGAACAACCAGCAGAACAACCAGCAGAGCAACCAGGGCGACGGACAGTACGACGAGGGTGGCCGCCGCAACCGGCGCCGCCGGGGCCGCGACCGCGAGCGCAACCGCCCGCCGGGCAGCACGGGCGGCACGGGCAGCCAGCGCAACGAGCCCGACACCACGATCCTCGAGGACGACGTGCTGACGCCGGCCGCCGGCATCCTCGACGTGCTCGACAACTATGCGTTCGTCCGCACCAGCGGCTACCTGCCCGGCTCCGACGACGTCTACGTCTCCTTGTCGATGGTGCGCAAGTTCGGCCTACGCCGCGGCGACGCCATCGTCGGCCAGGTGCGCCAGCCCCGCGAGGGCGAGCGCAAGGAGAAGTTCAACCCGATGGTGCGCATCGACAACGTCAACGGGGCCGACCCCGAGGCGTCGAAGAACCGGGTCGACTTCGCCAAGCTCACGCCGCTCTACCCGACCGAGCGACTGCGCCTGGAGACCACGCCGACCAACCTGATCGGGCGCGTCATCGACATCGCCGCCCCGATCGGCAAGGGCCAGCGCGGTTTGATCGTCTCGCCGTCCAAGGCCGGCAAGACGATGATCATGCAGTCGATCGCCAACTCGATCACCACCAACAACCCGGAGTGCCACCTGATGGTCGTGCTGGTCGACGAGCGCCCGGAGGAGGTCACCGACTTCGAGCGCTCGGTCAAGGGCGAGGTCATCTCCTCGACGTTCGACCGGCCGGCGAGCGACCACACCACGGTTGCCGAGCTCGCCATCGAGCGGGCCAAGCGGCTCGTCGAGCTCGGTCACGACGTCGTCGTACTCCTCGACGGGATCACCCGCCTCGGTCGCGCCTACAACCTGGCCGCCCCGGCCAGCGGCCGGATCCTGTCCGGTGGCGTCGACTCGGCCGCGCTCTACCCGCCGAAGCGGTTCTTCGGCGCCGCCCGCAACATCGAGAACGGCGGCTCGCTGACCATCCTGGCCACGGCACTGATCGAGAGCGGCTCGAAGATGGACGAGGTGATCTTCGAGGAGTTCAAGGGCACCGGCAACATGGAGATCCGGCTGCGCCGAGACTTCGCCGACAAGCGGCTCTTCCCGGCCATCGACGCGGTCCAGAGCGGCACCCGTCGCGAGGAGCTGCTGATGAGCAAGGAGGAGCTGCAGATCGTCTGGAAGCTCCGCCGCGTGCTCTCCGGGCTCGAGGGTCAGCAGGCACTCGAGCTGCTGCTGGGACGGCTGAGGAAGACCCAGACCAACATCGAGTTCCTGATGCAGGTGCACAAGACCACACCGACGCCCGAACACGACTGATTTGCCGGACCCGGGGGCCCTCCGCCGTTAGTCTCTTTACCCTCGGGCGGACACGGTGTCTGCCGTGCTGAGCGAGATGGGGAGACCGTGGCCCGCATCCTGGTGGCGGATGACGACATCGACATCCGCGAGTTGGTGGAGTTCAAGCTCACCACTCTCGGCCACGACGTCGTCGCAGTGAGCGACGGACTGGCGGCCATCGACGCCTGTCACGCGGAACGCCCGGACCTGGCCGTGCTCGACGTGATGATGCCCGGCGTCTCCGGCCTCGACGCCATCCGCGCGATCCGTGCCGACCCGCGACTGAAGGATCTCCCTGTCATCCTGCTGACGGCGCGGGCGCAGGACAACGACATCGAGACCGGCTTCGAGTCGGGTGCCGACGACTACATCACCAAGCCGTTCAGCCCCCGCGAGCTGGCCTCGCGCGTGCAGGCGCTGCTCGCACGTGCGCGATGACCGTTCGCACCATCGCCTACGTGGCGGCGCTCGTCATGGTTCTTGCCTGCCTCGTCACCGTGATCTTGCTGGTCCTCATCCGTGTGCTGCGTGACCGGTCAGAGCAGCGCCGCCGTACCGTCCGCGCGCCGGTGTGGCGCGAGGTGATGCAGCTGAGCACCGGGGAGGGCGAGGAGGTCGACCTCGCCCAGCGCCGGCTGGCCTCGGCCTCGGCCACCGAGCGGGCCGCCGTGCTCGGCGACGCGTTCGCGCTGGTGCCCAAGCTGCGCGGCGACGCCCGCGAAAGGCTGCGCGACGTGCTGCGTTCGCGGGGGTCGATGGACCAGGCGCTGGCGCTGGCCCACAGCCGTTCCCACGTACGACGGTGCCGCGGGCTGTACCGCCTCGGCATCCTGTGTGACCCGGCCGGCCGCGGGTCCGTCCTGGACGCGCTGAACGACCGTGACTTCGCCGTACGACGCTCGGCCATGCTGGCCGGGGCAGCCTTTCCCGACGAGGAGACCACGAGCCTGTTGCTGCAGGCAGCAGCGCGCGACCCGCAGCTGCGCCGCGAGTTCCTCGGCTCCGTCGACCGGATCGGCACCCCCGCCATCGGCGTGCTCACCCGGGCCCTCACCGAGACCGACCGCGAGACCGAGCACGAGACCGATGCCGAGCACGACCGGGCCGGCTATCTCGCCGCTGCGGCGCTCGGCCTGGTCGGCGCGGTCCAGGCGATCCCGGCCCTGGAGGCTGCGCTGCTCCGCGGTTCCGACGTACGACGGGTCGCCTGCATCTACGCCCTCGGCGAGCTCGGCGCCGCCAGCTCGGTGGGCGTGCTCAGTGAGGCGGTCCAGCAGGGCAGCCCCAACGTCCGGATCGCGGCCGCCCACGGCCTCGGCCTGATCGGCTCCGACGCGGCGGTCCCGGCCCTGGCCGAGTGCCTCTCGGCCGAGGACGTCGAGGTCGCCCGCGCCGCAGCCAACGCCCTCAAGCGGTGCGGCGCCACGGGCCGTGACCTGCTCCGCGAGTCCGAGGCACCGGTGGCCCGCGAGGTCGTCGCGCTCGCCACGCTGGGGAGCGGCTGATGCCCGTCCTGGCCGCCGGCGGCGTCGTGACCGGCTTCTCGCACGTGATCGTGGGACTCGGCATCGCCTTCGCGATCTACTCGGTGCTCATCAACCTCAGC
>JBPCQY010000121.1:0-3824 GCA_050997635.1 Nocardioides sp. | reverse complement strand
CGACGCCACCGCAGCCGCGACGTAGTCGCGCGACTGCCCGGGCGGTACGACGTCGTCGGCGCGACCGTGCACGCACCACACCGGTACGTCGAGGGGCACCTGGCGCAGCGGGTCGGCCGGGTCGTCGGCGTCGGCTGGCGGATGACCCAGGAACGCCTCGACCGCGCCGCCGCCGAGCCCGTCGTCGTACGCCGTGCGCAGGTCGAGCACGCCGGCCTGCGAGATCACCCCGGTCACCGGCACGCCGCCGGCCCACCGGTCGAAGCGCAGGCGGGACGCCGCCCAGGTGGCGAGGTGGCCGCCGGCGGAGTGGCCGAGCGTGACCACCGTGGACAGGTCGAGCCCCTCGACCGTGCGCAGGGCGTCGATGCCCGCGGCCACGTCGTCCAGGGTCTCCGGAGCGCCGCCGCCGTTGCCGACGCGGCGGTACTCCAGGTTCCACGCCGTCCACCCGCGCGCGGCGAGGTCGGCGGCCAGCGGACGCCCCAGCGAGCAGTCGTACGCCGCCCGCCAGAAGCCGCCGTGGATCACCACGACGACGCCCCGGGAGGCCGCCTCGGGTCGCGTCAACTCGGCGTACTGGTGGGGGTTGTCGCCGTACTCGACCGTATCCATTGGAGCGCGATGGGCCATGACCGCCTAGTGTGTCCGATCGTGACCGGTTATCGGGAGCTGGCCCACAACCGTGACTTCACGGTGCTGTGGATCGGGGAGACACTCAGCGAGCTCGGCAGTGCGATGTCGACGTTCGTCTTTCCGCTGCTCGCCTACCACCTGACGCACTCGACGGTGCGCGCCGCCCTGGTGCCCGCGGCCTACTACGTGGCCTTGGGCGCGATCCTGCTCCCGGCGGGCGTGCTCGCCGACCGGGTGGACCGTCGGCGCCTGATGCTCGCCTCCCGGGCGGCCGGCGCCGTGCTCTACGGGTCCCTGGTCGTCGCCGGAGTGGCCGGCCACATCGGCATGGTCCAACTGATCGTGGTGGCGTTAGGCACCGGCCTCACCGCAGGCGTCTTCGGCCCCGCCCAGAGCTCGGCGGTCCGCTCGGTCGTCTCCCACGAGCAGCTCCCGACCGCGATGTCGCAGAACCTGGCCCGCGCCCACGTGGCCAGCCTGCTGGGCGGACCGCTCGGAGGTCTGCTGTACGCCGCGACCCGGTGGCTGCCGTTCGTGGCGGACGCCGCGTCGTACCTCATCTCCTACGCCGCGATCACGACGATCCGGACCGACCTGTCGGCGCGCGAGACCTCACGCGAGACCATCCGCTCCCAGCTGGTGGGCGGGCTGCGGTTCATCTGGGCCCGGCCCTTCTTCCGGGTGCTGCTGACCTGGGCAGCGCTGGCGAACCTGCTCGGGAACGCCATCTTCTTCGTGGTGCTGCTCCGCCTGATCCAGGCCGACTACCACCCGGCCCAGATCGGCCTGGTCGAGACCGCCGTCGGCTTTGGCGGGATCCTCGGGGCCATCGCCGCCCCGGCGATCATCCACCACACCCGCACCGGATGGCTGACCATCGGCGTGGCCTGGATGATCGGCATACCGCTCCTGCCCCTGGTCTGGTTCTCGACGCCCGCGGCCGCCTGCGTGTGCATCTTCGCCATGATGCTGCTCAACCCCGCGGGCAACGCCGGCATCGGCGCCTACCGGGCGGCCGTGACCCCCGCCGAGCTGCAGGGTCGGGTCGCCTCGGCCAACCAGTTCCTCGTGATGTCGCTGATGCCTCTCGCTCCGGTGCTCGGTGGGCTGCTGCTGCGTCATCTCGGCGGCGGCGAGGCGATCCTGGTGCTGGTCGCCGGGACG
Organism: Nocardioides sp.; assembly: GCA_050997635.1. GTDB lineage: Bacteria > Actinomycetota > Actinomycetes > Propionibacteriales > Nocardioidaceae > Nocardioides. The sequence goes on along the minus strand of JBPCQY010000121.1, from coordinate 2,024 downwards.
GCCGTCATCGCCGGCTACCTGACGCTGTGCCGCTCGATCCGTGAGGTGCCGCGACCCGAGCAGTGGGCCATCGAGCAGACGGCCGTCGCCGTGCGCTGAGCGATCAGTCCCACCCGCCCGAGCGTCCCTGCTTGATGTCCCCCCGGCGCCGTTTGGCCTGCAGCCGCCGCTCCCGCGAACCGCGCGTCGGCTTGGTCGGTCGCCGCGTGCGCGGCGGCGTGGCCGCGGCCTCGGCGAGCAGCGCCGCGAGCCGCGCCCGGGCCGCGCGGCGGTTGGCGAGCTGGGTGCGGTGCTCGCTCGCGCTGATCGTCACCACCCCGTCGACGAGCCGCGGGTCGAGCCGGGTGAGCAGCCGCGCCCGGAGCCGCTCGGGGACGGCGCCCGAGCGGCGTACGTCGAAGCTGAGCTCGACCCGGCTGTCGGTGGTGTTGACGCCCTGTCCGCCCGGCCCGCTCGACCGCGAGAACCGCTCGCTCAGCTCGGCATCCGGGATCACGAACCCCGGCAGCACCTCGACGTCCACGCCCTCAGTGTGGCGGGTAGGGCGGGCCGAGCCGAACCAATTAGTTGCCGAAGACCTCGCGCAGGGTGCGCGTCCACGCCTCGCGAAGCTCGTCGACCGGCAGCTCGAACTGGCCCTCCACGACGAGCGCGTCGCCGCCGGTGGTGCCGAGCCGGGTCAGGGGTACGCCGTGCTGGTCGGCAAGGTAGGCCAGCGCGTCTGCGTCGGCGGCCGAGACCGTCACGACCGCGCGGGCGACCGACTCGGAGAACAGCGCGACGAACGGGTCGCTCTCCACAGACACCGAGACCCCGACGCCGTGCCGCAGCGCCGACTCGGCGAGCGTCTGGGCCAGGCCGCCGTCGGACAGGTCGTGGGCACTGGTCAGCAGGGACGAGCCGACGCGGAGCAGGTCGGACAGTGCGGCCTCGGCCGCCAGGTCGACCCGCGGCGGCCGACCACCCAGGTGGCCGTGCACGACGTGGGCCCACTCCGAGCCCGACAGCTCCTCGCGAGTCTCGCCGAGCAGGAACACCTCGTCGCCCGCGGTGCCGAACCCGGTCGGCGTACGACGGGTGACGTCGTCGATCACCCCGAGCACGGCGACGACCGGGGTCGGCAGGATCGCGGTCTCGCCGGTCTGGTTGTAGAGGCTGACGTTGCCGCCGGTGACCGGGACACCGAGCTCGAGGCAGCCGTCCTTGAGGCCGCGACAGGCCTCGGCGAACTGCCACATCACGGCGGGGTCCTCGGGGGAGCCGAAGTTCAGGCAGTCGCTGACCGCGAGCGGGCGGGCGCCCGAGACCGAGACGTTGCGGTAGGCCTCGGCCAGGGCCAGCTGAGCGCCGGCGTACGGGTCGAGTTTGGCGAAGCGGCCGTTGCAGTCGGTGGCCACGGCGACGCCGAGGTTGGTGTCCTCGTCGACGCGGACCATGCCGCTGTCGCTGGGCTGCGCGAGCACGGTGTTGCCGCGCACGTAGCGGTCGTACTGGTCGGTGATCCACGACTTGTCACACAGGTTGGGGCTGGCCACGAGCCGCAGCACGGTCTCGCGCAGCGCGGCGCCGTCGGCCGGGCGGTCGAGCTTCTCGGCGCCGTCGGACTGCAGGGCGTCGAGCCAGTCCGGGCGCGCGAAGGGCCTCTCGTACGTCGGGCCGTCGTGCGCGACCGACCGGGGAGGTACGTCAACGACGCGCTCGCCGTGCCAGTCGATCTCGAGGCGCCCGGTCTCGGTGACCTCGCCGACCACGACCGCCTCGACGTCCCACCGAGCGCAGATCGCGAGGAAGGCAGCGACGTGAGGCGGCTCGACGACCGCCATCATCCGCTCCTGCGACTCGCTCATCAAGATCTCCTCCGGCGCGAGCGTGGAGTCGCGCAGCGGGACCCGGTCGAGCGAGACGCGCATGCCGCCGTCGCCGGCGCTGGCCAGCTCGGAGGTGGCGCAGGAGAGGCCGGCGCCGCCGAGGTCCTGGATGCCGGCCACGAGACGGGCCGCGAACAGCTCGAGCGTGCACTCGAT
>JBPCQY010000012.1:0-4769 GCA_050997635.1 Nocardioides sp. | reverse complement strand
GGTCCCCGGCTGCCTACGCCGCGGCCAAAGCCGGGATCGAGCTGCTCACCCAGGACCTCGCGGCCCAAGTCGGGCCCTACGGCGTACGGGTCAACTGCATCGCACCCGAAACCATCCTCACCGAACGTAACGAACAGATGATCCCGCCCGACGTCCAAGCCGCGCTGATCGAGACCCACCCATACGCCGACTCGGCATCGGCAGCGGGCTGTCGGTGAACACCGCGTGATAGCGGAAGGCGGTAAACAACTCGCTCTGGTTGTTGGGGTTCAGGTCCTTGACCCGGCGCACGATCAGCCGGGCGGTGAGGTGCTCGGTCTTGGCCTTTGAGGTGAAGGCGGTGTAGCCGATCTCGGCGACCTCGGCGTCGCTGATCCAGCGCTGCTGTTCTTCGTCGAAGATCGCGTTGGTGTACTTGATCGCCGTCCACGCGTCGTCGGTGATCGTCGCGATCGCCGGGTCCTGCCCGTGCGTGACCAAACGACCTGGGCGTACGCCCGGCTCCGCCACAAGTGCCGCACCCTGGGCCTCCCCCTGCACCAGAAGCAGCACCTCGGCGACCTCTGGATCGCCGCCACAGCCATTCGCTGGCAGCTACCGATCGTCCGCCACGACGCCGTCTTCCTCGACTGCCCGGACCTGCAGCTGCTCACCGAACTGCCACGATCCTGACTCCGACGTCCTTGCGGATCGATCCGCAAGCCAGCACCCCGCCTCCCGCGCAACCAAGATCAGGAAGGCGGTTCCAGGGCTGAGCGACGAGCACCTTCCCGGCGCGACTGTGCTGGGGATGGCCTGCGGCTCGGGCGTCACCCTCGACGTCGCCTGCCCTTCACCGGAGGTTCGCCTCGCCGCCCCGTCGCGTCCAGCAGACCTCCCTAGCGTCTGCTTTGACCCAGTACGGACGGCGACGGGACGACATGGACAGCAGGCTGGCGGTCCGTGCGCGCGGGATCCGGCGGTACTTCAGGGAGGTCGTCGCGCTTGACGGCGTCGATCTGGACGTGCCGGAGGGCCAGGTGCACGGTCTGGTCGGGCCGAACGGGGCCGGGAAGACGACGCTGTTGGCGCTGCTCCTGGGGCTGGCGGTCGCCGACAGCGGAACCCTGCACCTGCTGGGCAGGCCGGTCAGCAGGGCGCTCGCCCTGCCCGACGGCGTGGCTGGGTTCATCGACGGGCCGGGCCTCTACCCCTCGCTCACCGCCCGGCAGAACCTCGCCGCGCTCGCCGCTCTGCGTGGGAACGGCTCCGACCGCGTCGGCGAGGCGCTCGAGCAGGTCGGGCTCACCGACGTCGCCGACGACCGCGTCCGCGGCTTCTCGCTCGGGATGCGGCAGCGGCTGGGGCTCGCCGCGGCGCTCCTGACCAAGCCGCGGCTGCTCGTCCTCGACGAGCCGGCCAACGGCCTCGACCCTGCCGGGTCCGCTCACCTGCACGGCGTCCTCACCCGGCTCGCAGCGGACGGCACCGCCGTGGTCCTTTCCAGCCACCGGATGGACGACCTGGCCGTCCTGTGCAGCGAGGTCACGCTGCTCGCCTCCGGCCGCGTGGTCTTCTCCGGCCCGGTCGGCAAGCTCGCGGCCGAGAGCAACGAGCTCGACCACCGGGTGCGCACCTGCGATGCCGTCGCGGCCGGGACGCCCGGGCTCCGCGTCCTCCCCGGCAACGACCTGCTGCAGAGCCAGGGCCACGAGGCGCTGCTCGTGCGCGGGGCGGCGTCCGCCCTGGACGACCTGGTCGCGCGCCTGGTCGGCGCCGGTCTCGCCGTGCGCGAGCTCACGCCGGTCGTCCCGCCGCTCACGGCGGCCTTCCTCGCGCTGACCGGGGACTCGACCGACAGCTCGACCGCCGCCCCGACCGCGACCGACTCCCTGCGCGCACGGCACCCGGTGGCCCACGGGTGACGGCCACGAGCGTCGCGACGCCGAGGGCGGCCGCCCGGCCGGCGCGCCTGCGGCAGGGTTACCGCTTCGAGCTGGTCAAGCTGCTGGCCCTGTGGCGCATCCGCGCGGTGCTCGCCGCCTGCTGGCTCGGCCCGGCCCTGCTCGTGGCCGTCGTCAGCCGGCAGAGCTCGCTGCCGACCGACACCGTCTTCGGCCGCTGGATGGGCTCGACCGGCTGGGCCGGCTCGCTCGTGGTCCTGTCCTTCAGCAGCATATGGGTGCTGCCGCTGCTGACCTCCCTGGTGGCGGGGGACGTCTTCGCCGCCGAGGACCGGCTCGGCACGTGGCAACACCTGCTGGTGGCGGTGCGCTCACTGCCCCGGGTCTTCGCGGCCAAGGCGCTGGCCAGCCTGACCGTGATCCTGCTGTTGGTGGCCGGGCTGGCCGTGTCGAGCGTCGCCGGCGGGCTCGCCGCGACCGGCAACCGGGCCCTCGTCGGGCTCGACGGCCATCTGCTCCAGCCGGGCCAGGCTGCGGCCGCGGTGCTGCTCTCCTGGGCCGTCGTCCTCGCGCCGACGCTCGCCTTCGCCTCGGTCGGCCTGCTCGGCTCGGTGGCGTTCGGCCGCTCTCCCACCGGGCTGCTGCTGCCAGCGGTGCTGGCCTTCGCACTGCAGGCCGTGCAGCTGCTGCCGCTGCCCGTCGCGTTGCGCGTCAGCCTGCCGAGCTATGCCTTCCTCGCCTGGCGCGGGCTGTTCACCGACCCGGTCCAGACCGCCCCGCTGGTCCTGGGGGTCGTCGTCAGCCTGGCCTGGGCGGTGGCGGCGTGCGCGCTGGCGTACCGGCTGTTCCTGCGCCGCGACTTCACCGACCGCGCCTACGACGGCGCCGGCCGGCCGCTCCTGGTGCACGCGGCGCTGCCGCTGGCAGGGCTGCTCGTGGCCACGACTGCGGTCGTCGCCGTCACGACGCCCGCCGCCGGGTCGGGCATCGACCGGGTCCAGCTGGAGAGCTCCCTCGCCACCGCGTACGGCCACCTGTACCGCCTGCAGTCACGCGAGCTCGGCCGGCCCGACGTGACCGAGCAGCAGCTGAGCTCGAGCGCGGCCTGCGACAAGGGCGGCTCCCGGGTGACCGACCGGGGACCGGGCCACGACTGGCGCTGCGTCGTGTCCTGGCGCATCCCCGGCGCGACGGTCACCGGCTCGGCCGTCTACCAGCTCGACGTCGCCGCCGACGGGCGCTACGTGGCCGACGGGGACGGGCCCGCAGCCGTCAACGGCTTCTTCCAGGTCCGCACCGCCACGGGGGACGCTCCGAACCCGCTCTGGCAGCTCGACGGGTCCGTCGACCTGCTCACACCACCTATGAAGGGATAATCTATGCAGGTCACACGTCAACGCCGGCAGCCGTCGGGAGCCCGTCGCGGGCCCTCCTGGCTGGTCCACGGAAGGGCCCGGGCCGTCGTGGCCGGGACCCTCGCCTTCGCTGTCGCCGGCACGGGGGCCGCCTACGCCTCCACCGCCATCTTCGGCCACAACCAGGTCGGCACCCAGTACGCCGACGGTCTCCAGGTCTCCGACGACCAGCTCCTCCAGCCGGTCGGCGACCGCCTGGTCACCGAGCTGGGCAAGTTCATGGCCTCCTCGGTCAGCCCGGACGGACGGTTCCTCGCCGCCAGCAGCACCGACAAGAACGTCGCTCTGCAGATCTTCGACCTCGCTAGCTACAAGCTGGTCTACACCGTCGGCAAAACGGACGATGTAGACCAGAAGCTCTCCGACCGCACCGTCGGCCAGGGCGCCCCCGCCTGGTCACCGGACGGCAAAGCCCTCTGGCTGGTAACCATTCAGGTCCTCGGCGCGGCGGCTTGATCACGACGGGGTTGATGTAGATGCTGCCGATGGTCAACACCGTGGGGTGTTGGCGGTTCTTCTTGCGACTTCCCCCGCAGTGAGGTGCCGTGTCCGTCGGGTCGTCTGGTGCGTCGTCGCGTGCTCGTGCGACGAGGGCTGAGTTGGTGGCGGAGCTGGGTCGCCAGGATGAGGTGATCGCCGCCTTGCGGGCGGCGAACGAAGAGTTCGGGCGGCGAATCTCGTTGTTGGAGGCCCGGTTGGGCAAGAACTCGCAGAACTCTTCGAAGCCGCCGAGCTCGGATGCGTTCGTCAAACCGCCGCCGCGCTCGTTGCGCCGCAAGTCCGGTCGCAAGCCGGGCAAAGGTCAGGGAGAGGCCGGGTTCCGGTTGGAGCCGCGTCCTGACCCTGACGAGGTCCGGGTCCATGTGCCGGAGACTTGTCGGGGCTGCGGGTCGGGTCTGCAAGACGCGCCGGTGGTCGGTGAGGAACGCCGGCAAGTGTTCGACCTGCCGCCGATCGAGTTGGAGGTCATCGAGCACCGCGCCCAGCGGCGGGCTTGCCGGTGCGGGGTCACGACGACCGCGGCGTTCCCGGCCCAGGCGACCGCGCCGACCTGTTACGGCCCGGGGGTCGCGGCGCTCGGGACCTACCTACTGGGCCGTCAGCACCTGCCGGTGGAACGGGCCGCGGAGTGCATGGCGGACTGTTTCGGCGCGCCGGTCTCGACCGGCTACCTGTCCGGGTTGCTGCCGGCCGCGGCCCGGCGGCTGGAGGCTTTCTCGGCGCTGGTCGGCAAGGAACTGGCCGCAGCCGATGTCGTGCACTTCGACGAGGCCGGTGGGCGGGTCGCGGGCAAGCTGCGCTGGGTCCACGTCATGTGCACCGACCGGTGGACGCTGTATCACCTGGACGACCGGCGCGGGAAGACCGCGATGGACGCCGCCGGGGTGCTGCCGGGGTTCACCGGGATCGCGGTGCACGACGGACTGGCCGCCTACCGCCAGTACGACACCGCCGAGCATGGGCTGTGCAA
>JBPCQY010000224.1:0-5947 GCA_050997635.1 Nocardioides sp. | reverse complement strand
CGCCGCGCGCTCCGCCTCGGGGTCGGCGGCCTGGATCGCCGCATCGAGGTCGGCGGTCAGCGGGGACGGCGCGGTCGTCTCGAACTTGTTGACCCCGACGATGATCTCCTGGCCCGACTCGATCCGGGCCCGGCGGGCGGCGTGCGCGGAGACCAGCTCCTGCTTCATGTAGCCGCTCTCGACGGCCGCGATCGCGCCGCCCATCGCCTGCACCCGGTCCATCTCGGCACGCGCAGCCTCGACCAGCTCGGCCACCTTGGCCTCGATGACGTGCGAGCCCTCGAAGATGTCGTCGTACTCCAGCAGGTCGGACTCGTAGGCCAGCACCTGCTGCAGCCGCAGCGACCACTGCTGGTCCCAGGGCCGCGGCAGCCCGAGAGCCTCGTTCCACGCCGGCAGCTGTACGGCGCGCGCCCGGGCGTTCTTGGACAGCGTCACGCCGAGCATCTCGAGCACGATCCGCTGCACGTTGTTCTCCGGCTGGGCCTCGGTCAGGCCGAGGCTGTTGACCTGCACGCCGTACCGGAAGCGGCGCATCTTGGCGTCCTCGACGCCGTACCTCTCGCGGGTGATCTCGTCCCACAGCCGCACGAAGGCCCGCATCTTGCAGGTCTCCTCGACGAACCGCACCCCGGCGTTGACGAAGAACGAGATCCGCCCGACGACCCGGTCGAAGTCGTCCTCGCAGACCTGGCCGGCGTTCTTGACCGTGTCGAGCACGGCGATCGCCGTGCACAGGGCGTAGGCGAGCTCCTGCGCCGGCGTGGCTCCGGCCTCCTGGAGGTGGTAGCTGCAGATGTTGATCGGGTTCCACTTCGGGATCTCGTGGACGGTGTAGGCGATGACGTCGCCGATCAGCCGCAGCGAGTGCTCCGGGCCGAACACATAGGTGCCCCGGGACAGGTACTCCTTGATGATGTCGTTCTGGGTCGTGCCGGCGAGCTGGTGGGCGACCGTCTGCGCGTCGACCCCCTCGTTCTGCTCCTCGGCGACGACCTGATAGAGCGCCAGCAGCCACATGGCCGGCGCGTTGATGGTCATCGAGGTGTTCATCTCGGTGAGCGGGATGCCCTCGAAGAGGCGGCGCATCTCGCCGAGGTGCGGCACGGGTACGCCGACCTTGCCGACCTCGCCGCGGCTCAGCGCGTCGTCGGGGTCGTAGCCGGTCTGGGTCGGCAGGTCGAAGGCGACGCTCAGGCCGGTCTGCCCCTTGGCGAGGTTGCCGCGGTACAGCGCGTTCGACGCCTCGGCGGTCGAGTGCCCGGCGTAGGTCCGCATCACCCAGGGACGATCCTTCTCGGTCATGCGCCGAAGCGTAAGCCGCGCGTCGTACGCCGGTCACCGGTCTCGGGTGTGAAGAAGACCTCAGGCGGTGGCGGCGCCGGCCTCGATCTCGACCAGGCGGACCAGGTGGGACAGGTGCAGCATCCGGCGGACCGACGGCCCGCAGCCGCGCAGGGTGAGGTGGTGCCCCGACCGGCCGGCCTCTCGGGTGGCGTAGGCGAGCACGCGCAGCGCGGTCAGGTCGATGGCATGCACGTCGGTGAGGTCGATCACGACGTCGCGCTCGTAGCCGTTGAACTGCTCGTGGATGGCCGCGCGGACCTCCATCGTGCTGCGCACGTCGAAGTCGCCCCTGAGCACCAGCGTCGACCCGTCGGCCACGATCTCCATGGTCCCGCCTCCTTTACCCACTATGACGTCTTGGGCGCCCCGAAGGTTGCCAGCCACGCCACACAGACCTGTTGAGAAGTCAGCACTAGTCTCCTCGTCATGGTGAACCTGACGAGGATCTACACCCGCACGGGTGACGGCGGCCAGACCAAGCTGGGTGACCTGAGCACTACCTCGAAGAACGACAGCCGGCTACACGCCTACGCCGACGTCGACGAGACCAACGCGAACCTCGGGCTCGCACTGGCGCTCGGTGGGCTCGAGGACGACGTCGCCGCCGTCCTCACGCATGTGCAGAACGACCTCTTCGACGTGGGCGCCGACCTGTGCACACCGGTCGTCGCGGACCCCGAGTTCCCGCCGCTGCGCATCGAGCAGGAGTACGTCGACCGGCTCGAGGCGTGGTGCGACCACTACAACGAGTCGCTGCCGAAGCTCCGGTCGTTCATCCTCAACGGCGGCACGACCGGTGCGTCCCTGCTGCACGTGGCCCGCACGGTCTGCCGGCGCGCCGAGCGCTCCGCGTGGGCGGCGTACGAGGAGCACGGTGAGGTGATGAACGGCCTCGCGATCACCTATCTCAACCGGCTCTCCGACCTGCTGTTCATCCTGGCCAGGCATGCCAACAGAGCCAACGGCGACGTGCTGTGGGTTCCCGGAGGAGAGCGGTCGCAGTGAGGAACGAACGGAGATCGTGAGCCGACCAGACAACCGGCGGTGAGCGGTCGAAGTGAGGAACGAACGGAGATCGCGAGCCGACCAGACAACCGGAGGTGAGCGGTCGAAGTGAGGAACGGGCTCGAATGGCCCGGTCGCCTCTCAGCGGCTGATCCGCTGGACCACACCGCCGGTGGTGCCGGTCACCCACAGCGTGCGCGCCCCCGGCGCGACGGCGACCGTGTCGGGCTGCTGCACGGTGGGGTACGTCGCGATGACCCGCGGGGTGTTGGCGGAGACGTCGATGCCTACCACCTGGTTGGTGGCGGTGAGGGTGACCCACACCGTGTCGGTGACCGGGTCGGCCGCGATGCCATAGGGACTGCCGGGGAGGCTGAGCGCCCCCACTTGCCGCAGCGGGTGCAGCGAGTCGATGAGCACCCGCTCGCCGCGTGTATCGGTGACCGCGACCCGGTGACCGCTGACGAGCACGCCGTGCGTGGGTCCGGCGCCAGCCCCGATCCGGCCGACCCGCCGCAGGGTGCGCAGGTCGTAGGTGCTGAGGGTGAACGCCCCCACGTCGACGACGGCGACGGTCATCGCGTCGCCGACCACGCCGCCGGGCTGCACGAGGTCGTCGAAGGTGTGCACGACCCGTCCGTCGCGCACCACCGACATCGAGTGGCCGAACTCGTCGGCGGCCGCGAGGTAGCCGTCGCCGGCCGCGGTCACGTCATGCGGGAACCCGGGTACGTCGATGGCGCGGACCTCGCCCCCGGGCAGGGCGACCTCGTCCACCTGGTCGGCCGATTCCGCCGGCACCAGCACCGGCCCGCCGGCCCCGGCCAGCTGCAGGTGCCGCGCCTTGCCGTCCACGGGCACCGAGACGCGGGTCCGCAGCGTGCGCGGGTCGAGCAGGAGGATCCGCGTGGGGTTGCGCACGGCGACCGCGACCGTGCGGGTGCGGGCGTCGTACACGATGCCCTGGGGCTCCTCGCCGACGTCGGCCACCGTGCCGGCCGGCGCCTGCGAGGTCGGCGGCGCGGTGGCGGGCTCGGCGGCGCCGGGCCCGCTGGAGGAGTCGCCGAGCCCGCAGGCCGTGAGCAGCGCCCCCGCGCCGAGGGTGAGCGCGAGCGGGCGGAGTCCGGGTCGGTGCACGCGCCGAGTCTGCCTCACGGCAGGGTCCCGGCCGGTCTCGGCGTCAGCGCGGGCGTGGGAAGCCCAGATCGACCGGATCGAGCACGACTACTTCGAGACCGGCCACATGCCGTACCTCCACGAGGCGTCCCGCAAGCGTGAGGCCCCTCGCGCCGCGGTCTTCCGAGCCTAGCGAGGCAGCAGGCAGAACTCGTTGCCGTCGGGATCGGCCAGCACCACCGCCTCGACGTCACCACGGCCGAGGTCGAGGCGACGCGCTCCCAGCGCGATCAGCCGCTCGACCTCGGCATCCCGGTCACCATCAGCGGGCGCAGCCAGGTCGAGGTGCAACCGGTTCTTCCCCAGCTTCGGCGCGACGGGCGGACCGCCCCAGCTGATGATCGGGCCGCCGTACGGCGCGCGGATCGCGGTCTCCTCGTCCTGGTCCCAGACCAGCGGCCAGCCCAGCGCCTCGCTCCAGAAGTAGCCAACCTCCTGCGTGCCGTCGCTCGACAGCGCCCCGATGAACCCGCAGTCGGCCAGGAAGTTGTTACCGGGCGGGATCACGCAGAACTCGTTGCCCTCGGGGTCGGCCAGCACCACGTGCTCCTCGTCCGGGCCTTGGCCGATGTCGAGGTGCCGGCCGCCGAGGGCGAGCGCCCGCTCCACCGTCTGCTGCTGCTCCTCCCACGACCGGCTCGTCAGGTCGAAGTGCATCTGGTTCGGGCCGGCCTTGTGCTCCTGGCTGGGCAGGAATCTGATCCGGAACCGGGTGTCGTCGTTCGGCAGCAGCGTGACGCGGTCGTCGGCCGGTTCCCAGCCGAGGACGCCAGCCCAAAAGCCCGCCAGATGTGCGGGGTCGTGGGCGTCGAAGCAGAGGGCGGCGAGGTCACAGGTCATGGTCCTGCGACGTTAGGGCGGCCCCGAACCGCGGCGCAACGCAATTGCGACGTGTGGCCGGCTCAGCGACGGTCGAGCATGACCACCGGGATCACCCGATCGGTCTTCGTCTCGTAGTCGGCGAACCCCGGGTACCGGGACTTCTGCTCCCCCCAGACCGGTTCGCGTTGCTCGGCGCCGCCAGCCGAGGGTGACACACGACGGCCGCCTCGCACAGCGGCCCTGACTCCTCAGGAGTCGAAGCCGAGACCCAGCCGGTCGAGGGTGCGCAGCCAGCGGTTGCGCTCCCCCTGGCGCCGGTCGGCGGCGGCGAGCGAGCGACGGGTGAGCTCGATGCCGGTCCAGGCGAAAGGCTCGGGCGGGAACGGCAGCGGTTTGGTGCGGACCATCTCCAGGCGGGTGCGTTCGGAGTCCACGCCGTCGAGCAGGTCGAGCATCACGTCGGCGCCGAACCGGGTGGCACCGACGCCGAGGCCCGTGAAGCCGAGGGAGTACGCCGCGCGGCCGGCGTACGCCGTGCCGTAGAAGGCGCAGAACCGGGTGCAGGTGTCGATGGCGCCGCCCCAGCGGTGGCTGAAGCGCAGCCCAGCCAGCTGCGGGAACGTCTCGAAGAACTGGCGGGCGAGCAGCTCGAAGGTCTCCGGCCGCTGGTCGTACGACGACCGCACGTGCCGGCCGAAGTGGTAGATCGCGTCGTACCCGCCCCACAGGATCCGGTGGTCGTGCGTCATCCGGAAGTAGTGGAACTGGTTGGTCATGTCGTCGAGCCCCTGCCGCCCGCGCCAGCCGATCGCATCGCGCTGCTCGGGCGAGAGCGGCTCGGACATCAGCACGTAGTCGTAGACCGGCACGGTGTGCAGCCGCACCCGGCGGACCAGTGACGGGAAGGCGTTGGTGCCGAGCGCCACCCGGCCGGCGCGGACGACGCACCCGTCCGACGTGCGGACCTCGAGCCCGGCGCCGACCGACGACAGCGACGTGACGCGGGTGCCCTCATGGACGCGTACGCCGAGCGACTCCGCCGTCCGCGCCAGCCCCCACGCCAGCCTGGCCGGGTCGACCAGCGCCGTGTCGTGCGGCTCGAAGACGCCAGCCAGGAAGGTCGGCGAGCTCACCTCGGCGCGCAGTGCGTCTCGGTCGAGGTATGTCGCGTGGGGGTTGCCCGCGACCATCTCGCGGAGCCACGCGACCTGGTGCGGCTCGGTGGCGACCGCGATCGCGCCCGGCCGCTCGAAGTCGCAGTCGATGTCGTAGCGAGTCAGCGTCTCCTCGATCGCGTCGAGGTTCTCCCGGCCGAGCCGTTCGAGGGTGCCGATCTCCTGCGGCCAGCGTTCGGCGCCGTTCGCATGCCCGTGGGTGAGCGACGCGGAGCAGAAGCCACCGTTGCGCCCGGACGCCGCCCAGCCGATCCTCCCGCCCTCGAGCAGCACCACGTCGCGGGACGGGTCGCGCTCCTTGGCCAGGATCGCCGTCCACAGCCCGGAGTAGCCGCCGCCGACGATGCAGAGATCGGCGCTGTCGTCCGCGGCGAGAGCCGCGCGCGCGGCCGGTCGCCCGGGCTGGTCGAGCCAGTACGGCG